>JAGLWT010000156.1 GCA_023133295.1 bacterium
CATCGGGGTTCCTTCAGGATCAAAAAGCGTGTATTTCAGATCTGAAACATATCCATCGTAGTTTTCCTTCCTATGTACAAGGGATGCCTTTAGAATGGAATATTTCTCTTCAGATAAATAATGTTCTTTATCGGACTTTTCATCCTTTGGAATAAAAACGAAGGTTTTTGTGTCGAAATGAATATGGAAAAAATCTCTTGACAGTTTAAGCGAAGCGGGAGGGCAAATATCAACACAAAGTCCACACCAGCAACATCTTCCGTAATCGATCTGGGGCCGTTCGTTCTTTTTCCCGGGTTCTGTGCTCAATTCCTCTATTTTTATCATTTCAATTGCTGCATTGGGACAGATATCCGCACAATTGCCACAACCTGTGCAATTCTCCCAATCATTAAGATGAAAGCCTCTCGTTCTTAAGGCCGGTGCATTTTTTTCAAAAGGATACCTTAATGTTTTCGGTTTGCTGAAAAGAAATCTGAGCGCCTTAAATGGTCTGAATAAAGATCCTTTATTGATTTTCATTTTCATTTCCTCTTTTTACCTGTCAATTTCAGGTGCGATAACATATAAACTTATCATTATATTTCCAACATCCGATATATTCGCACCCCTCAGCACTTTTTCCAGAATTACAAGTCCATGAGTGTATGAGGGTGTTCTAAAATGCGCTCTATAGGGTTTATCTCCCCCATCACTTACCAGATATAACCCCAGTTCTCCACGCGAAGACTCTACTCTGACATAACATTCTCCCTCGGGGATATTCCATTTAAACGGATTTGGAGTTCTATTCCACACTTCTCCCTCAGGCATCATATCGAGCAATTTGAAAATCATATGAACGCTCTCGATCATTTCATCCCGTACAATCAATATTCTTGAATGCGCATCCCCGTTCTCTCTTATAGGAACATCGAATTCTACTTTGTCATAAACTGCATAAGGTTCGACCTTTCTTATGTCATGCGCTATACCGGTAGCTCTCAATGGCTGCCCGACGGCACCATATTTTATCGCCTCTTCCTGAGAAATTGCGCCAATTCTATGTGCTCTTTCATAAAAGAGCCGATTTTCAAAAAATGTGTTATTGTAATCCGGAACACATCCTCCTATAGAATGGAGTGTTTTAACGATCTTCTCCTTAAAGCCCTTTGGGAAATCCCTTCTTACACCTCCCGGATTTATGTAGATATGATAGACTCTTGCGCCTGTTAATTCCTCAAAAAGGTCCAAGATGATATCTCTGTGATACATGGCCCATTGTGCAACAGTATCAAAGCCAAGCATATTGGCATAAGCCCAAAGGCCGAATAGATGGGAACCGATCCTTGCAAGTTCAAGATAAATGCTTCTTATGAACTCGGCTCTTTCCGGAACCTCGATATTTGCCAATTTTTCTACCGCCATAGCATATACCATTTCCATTGAATCAGGCTCTATAACATTTATTCTACAAACCAACGGGAAATTCTGGCTCCAAGTCCTGTATTCCATCAATTTTTCAAATCCCCTGTGAAGATATCCCGGATTTGAAGCGGCATTTACGATTTTATCACCTTCTACAGATAATGTAATGCTGAAATTACCTACCATTCCCAGATGCTGAGGACCAAAATAAAGTTCAAGCTCTCTCATTTTTCATCTCCTACAAAGGGAACACTGTCGAAAAGCTCCTCGGAATATTTTCTCATATCAAAGTCCTTTCTAAAGGGGGGGATCTCGTATTCTCTTTCCAGAAAAAGAGGGGTAAGTCTCGGATGTCCGATAAAATCAACACCGAACAGTTCATGGATCTCTCTCTCATAAGGTTCTGCATTCTCAAAAATGGGAATTACAGTATCAAGTTCGGGCTCATTCCGGGAGATCTTGATTTTCAAGATTATGTTCAAAGGATTATCCAGGCAGAAAGAAGTAAGAATATAGATTATTTCAAGTTTATTCTCATTTATCCGATCTACACACGACACCATGGCCAGACGATCAAAACTTTTGTCTTTGAAATATTTTAATAATGCGGGAACAATTTCTTTTTTTGTTTCTATGAATAATCTATTGTCCTTCTCTATATAGCCTTGTGTTTTCTTAAAAGTAGCAAGAATTTCAGTCAATAATTCTTTATTCATTTTCTCCTCCGAATCGGATAGAGAGGTTTCCATTCAAGTTTGCCGAGTATCTGTTCTTGATTTTTTCTATAGGATTCATATTTTTCCCGGTACTTGACATAGCCTTTCGCCATATCCTTGTCGATCAATGTCCAGAGATGGGTAACACCGATAAATATCGCTTCTGGACGAGGCATACACCCTGCGATCCAGCCATCAACTGGAATATACTTATCCAGATGTTTTATTGTATTATATGAATCCCAATACATTCCCCCGTTTATCGGGCATGAACCAAAACCAACCACATATTTCGGATCAGGCATTTGCTCATAGGTTCTTATTATCGCTTTCAGGGTTTTCAATGAAACATAGCCTGTAATTAAAAATAAATTTGCCTGTCGCGGTGATGCGACCGGGATCACTCCAAATCTTTCGGCATCCCAGCGAGCAGTTATGACGGGAGGCACCTCGATTATACCGCATCCCGTGCAGAAATATATTGCTGACAAGGAGTATTTATGCCCCATCTTGGCGGGGCCTTTTAACCATTTACTGATTTTATTTCTATCCATTTTTATATCCTCTTATATTATCATTGTCAAGATCAAGCCTGCCAAGGCAAGCAGAGTTGGGATTCCCCATAAATACTTTAATGCCTGCTCTATTCTAAATCTCGGGAAAACGGCATTGATAAACAGGCCTATTATAAAAACTATTAATATTTTTATGAAAAATAGAATAAAATTTGCTGAACCCCCTAAGAAAAGATTAACAAATAAAGTAAGCCCGATATACAAAGTCAGCGCGTGTTCAATAGAAAGCAGTGCAAGATATTTACCGCTATATTCAACCTTTGGTCCAGAAGAAATTTCCTGTGGTGCGGTTGTCATATCAAATGGCCTTACCCCGAGTATCGCAGGAAGAATGAGAAAGTAAGCTACTCCTGTCAAAAACAGGGGAAGTGATGAAATTATTGACCAGGTTCCCGCCTGTTGGACATTAACTATATCGATCAGTGAAAGGGAATTGTAGGATTTCATTATTGTAAGAATAATCAGAATAAATGGAACCTCATATCCAAGTGCCAACATAAATTTTCGTGAAATTCCAATGCTGGCGTTCGGATTTCCTGATGCCCCACTTGATAGGGCAATTCCCAACGGTGTAATAAGCATGAGGTAAAGAATTACCAATAAACCGCCTGAATTACTCAAGGGCGCGATTTTGCAAAAAGGAATGAACAATACCAGGACAATGCTGCCTGCCAATGATAATATTATTCCGAAATCAAAAATAAAGCCATGTGATATACCCCTTTGATCAAAGAATTTAACCATATCAATTAGCGGCTGTGTGATGGGAGGGCCATACCTCCAGTGAATTCTTGCCGTGATCATTCTGGCAAGACCCATAAGGAAGATTCCAATTATCAGAGCAATTAATGGTAGAACAATTATTTTAACAACTTCTATTATCATGATCATCCCCTTAAATAAATAATGATCAGAAATGCGAGAAAGAACAGGATATATCCTACATAAGTACCAATGTCACCTGTATATATTTTTCTTATGCCATTGCATAAAGCATCAACAAGCCCTGCGATCCAGCAATAGAATATATCTATTACATCCTTTAAGTATTTTCTGATCATTTTATACAATGGAGCATAGAATTCAACTGTGTAATTGTACTTCTCTACCGGAACGAAAGCGCCGGCGGCATAATTATCATCTTGTGAAACTTTCCATGATCTTTTTGCACTGTAAAATATTATGGAAACAAGAGCAATGGCCGCTAAAATTCCGAAGAAAATATTTCTGATATTCAATGTCCCTGTTTCAGAAACCACTCCCCACATATTTACATTTAATGATTCAAGCCCAAAGGAAAATGCAATATTGTTTATCAGCTTCAAAATAATCCCGGGAAAAATACCGGATAAAATTACTGTAAGAGATAATATGATGATCGGTATCTGCATAAATACCGGTTCCCTTTTCATATTCCTATATTTTTCAGGAAGTTGTCCCAAGAAAACATTATGCAGTATTTTATAACCATAGAGGATCGCCGCCCATGTCCCTATTAACGAAAATAGCAATAGAAACATCCGGTTGCTTTCAAATAATGACTTATAGATCAGCCATTTGGAAATAAAGCCGTTTGTTAAAGGAATGCCGATCAAGCCCATTACTCCTATCAAACCTCCAAGAAATGTAATAGGCATTTTCTTTATTAAACCGCCTAATTGATCCAGATCTCTTGTTCTTGTTCGATATTCAACCGAGGCAATGGTCAAAAAAAGAAGTCCTTTAAATACGGCATGACTGAAAATATGAAAAGTACCGCCTAAAAATCCTAAGCCGGTGCCCATTGATATTCCTACAATGATATAACCGATCTGTCCGACGGAACTCCATGCTAAAAGTCTTTTGGCATCGTTTTGTAAAATAGCAATAAATGAAGGAATTAATATGGATATTACACCAAGCCAGGCAAAGACATAATGGAATTTCATCCATCCGACTCCCAGCGTCATAAAGATCTTTATGCCGACGACCATATACATCATCAGAATAAATCCGTAGATCCCCATTTTTATCAGAATTCCGGAAAGTATGGCGGAGAACGGTGAAGGTGCTTCAGAATGCGCATCCGGCAGCCATGTATGCAGCGGAACTACAGCGGCTTTTACACCGAATCCGAGAAAGAGCAGTCCGAATATACAAGACAGATATCTTAAAGAAGCAATATCGATATTCTGGCTGATCACTGATATTTCTAATGTTCCAAATTTCAGATATAGTGAAATAACGGCAACAAGCATTGCCATAGAACCGATAATTGACATGGTAATATATTTCAATCCGGCCTTCACTGCTTTTCCTTTGCTGTAACTTATAAGCAAGAATGTTGACCAGCTCATTATTTCCCAGAATATAAAAAGCTGCAAGAATGTACCGCTAAATACTATGCCCAACATACTTGTACTTACGAACAGCATCATCATATAGAAGAAATCCTGCCTTTCTTTCCCTTTCATATAACTCAATGAAAATATAATAGAAAGAGCAGAAAGAGATGAGATAATAATTGCAAATAACCATGACAGGCGATTCAAGGTAAATACGATCTTAAAATTGAGGAATCCAAATTGAGCTATTTCCTGAGAGTATCTGCCATATGCATAAACGATCATTCCAACAAGTAATAATGAGATCGCAACAGCAAATATTTCTCTCAATACCGGCAATATTTTTCCGGCAAAGTAGGTAATGATCGCTCCACAAAAACCTATCAGTAATATTAATTGTAAAGTCATCATTACCCTCCAAACACTATTTTTATATAAGACAACTTATCCCAGAATATCTCGGCAGATCTATCTAGGATCTCTTGCAAGAGCCCCGGGTAAATTCCAATAGCTACTATTAACAATCCCAGAATAATTACAGGAAACAGTAAGGTAAAGGGTGTTTTGAAACGCTCCTCCTTATCAGGTTCTTTGAAATAGAGTATCTGGATTATCCTGAAAAAATATACTCCTTCAATTACAGTTGCTAAGAGCATTAGGACTATTAAGATCAAAAACAAGGTTTCACCGGTCTTCAATCCTGCCAGAATAATTGATAATTTGCTTGGAAACCCTATAAATGGCGGTAAACCGATAAGAGAGAATACGCCGATTGTAAATAAGAGGGAGATCAGCGGCATTCGTTTTCCCAATCCGTTCAAAGACGATAACTCCATTGAATTCGTGGAATATACCATATAACCAACACATAAAAACAATAAGGACTTCGATAGAGTATGAGTAATAATTTGAAATAGGCCGCCGCTGATCCCGTCCACCGTTCCAATGCTCAGAGCAAATATTATCAACCCCATCTGCCCCATACTTGAATATGCCAGAACTCTTTTTATATTTTCTTGCCTGAAAGCGGACATTTCACCTATCAATAAAGTTACTATTCCTATTACCGCTAAAACGGTGAAGATGCTGTTGAAGCCAAATAGCGTATAAAGTACTCTGAATATTGCGTAAATCCCTATGTGAATCGCGATCCCGGATAATATTGCACTGATAGTAGAAGGAGCAGAAGAATGGGCATCGGGCAGCCATGCATTTAATGGGAATATTGCCGCTTCGACTCCAAATCCCGTAATAAACAATGCCATTGCTATGAAAAGCGCGGGAGAATCTACCGTAGTTATGTTTCGAGCAATGTCGGCCATATTAAGTGTCCCGAAAAGCCCGTATAAGAAACCAATGCCAAGAAGAATAAATGCCGAACCCAAGGAGCCCTGAATTAAATATTTCGTCGCAGCTTCAATACCGTTTTTATCCTGATTATAAGCAACAAGTGCATAAGATGAAATACATAATATTTCAAAAAAGACAAATAGATTAAAAATATCACCTGTCAAAACAATCCCGGTTGCACCTGTAAGAAGCAATAAGAAAAGCATATGATACTTCTCAACTGCACCTTTTTTTATGTAATTTATTCCGTAAATAGCAGTAAGCAATCCGACCAAGGAAATAAGAATTGAGAAAAGTATACCTACTGGGCCTACAAAGAGGTTGATGGCAAAAGGCGGTTTCCAACCTGATAGTGAGACGATTATCGGATTATCAAGAACTTTTGGTAAAAGGAATAATGAAAGGGTGAGATTGAAAAGCATTCCGAGAATCGGAATATATTTTACAAGTTCTTTCCTTATCAATCCGATAATAGGAGTAAAAAATGCAAGACCAAGTGGAACAACGATCAACAATACAGGATTCTGCCAAACTGTACTTACCATTTTAAACCCCTTATTTTCTCGACATTAAGTGTTTTATAATGCCCATATAATCTAATGGCCAAACCAAGTGCGAGGGCAAGTATAGCCACATTTATTACAATAGCCGTCAGAACCAGGGCCTGTGGAACTGGATCAACCATCCGTGCCGGATCAAGTCCTGCTTTTGAGAAGATAGGAGCCGTACCGTTTTTGATATATCCAATTATTATAAGAAACAGATTAATTCCGGTTTCAACAAAGCCAAGCCCTATGATCTTTTTTATAAGATTTTTTTTTACTGCGATCATATAAAGTCCGATAAACATTAGACCAAAGGCGCCAATAAAATGTATATTATGATATAAGAAATCCATATCTACTCCATTAATTTATAGATAATTCCGGCAAGCTCTGCTCCAACCTTTATGCCGATTAAAACGTAAAGCAGAGGAATAATGCCGCCGCTAACAAGCGTGTTTACCGTACCTTTCGGTAAAATATTCGATAAAAAATAACCGCCAAGCAGGAGTCCAAGTAAGCCTATTAAAATGAATAGCGTACCGCCGAGTGACTCAACAATATGAATTCCCTTTTCACTGATCCGTTTCTTCGGGTACCCTAAATAGCTGATCAGAAATCCTGAGGCAATAACTGCACCTCCCTGGAACCCGCCACCCGGTGAAAGGTGCCCGTGAATAAAAATATAGATCCCGAAAAGGAGTATGAAGGGAAATAGAAACGTTGATCCTGCATTTAATATCAAACTCGGGGACTTAATATCTTTTCCTTTGGTTTCAAAACCGAACAGGACTACTCCTAGACCAATAGCTCCAATAAAAAGAATTGTTAGTTCTCCAAGTGTATCAAAACCGCGATAATTCAATACGACCGAAGTAACGATATTAGATGCACCGTTTTCCTTTACGCCGTTGTTTAAATAATGTTTTGAAACACTCATTTTATCTTTGCCATAGGGTATTTGAGAAACCGCAAAATAAATACCTATAAAAATAATTACTAATAGAACAAAACTAATTATTTTCTTCATTTTCTTCTAACCTTTTGGTCTTGTTAATGGCAAATACGAAAATCGCTGTTGTTAAAGCAGCTCCGATCGATGCTTCGGCCATCGCGACATCGGGTGCCTGTAAATAATAGAACAGGATCGCTGCGATCAAACTCACTGCACCGCCAACGATCACAGCACTAAGCAAATCCTTGAGAATACAGGAAACTATAGCTCCTATCAACATTATTATTATTAGCAAAGTAATAAAGATCATTTTTTAAAATCCTCTGTTTTGTCTATTACACTTTTATCGCAAAGTGGAACTCCACTATTCTTACTTGCCCGTCCTATTGCATGATTTGATATTGGATTTGTCAATAAAATGAACAAAGCTATAAGAAGCGTTTTCCAAAACCATTGAGGCTCCATAAGTCCGACACCGATTATTGTGCATATTGCCCCTAATGTAGTACATTTTGTTCCTGCCTGTAAACGATTGTACACATCGGGAAGTCTTAATATTCCCAGACCACCGAGAAACAAAAATATGGTACCGAATCCGGTAACTGCCATTCCTATTGATTCCATTATATATTTCTCCTTCTATTATTTTTCATTTCAAACCCTTTTCTAAAATTCTTGCAACTACAATTGCCCCAATAAATGTCAATAAAGCATAAACAAGAGCAACATCCAAATATATATATCTTTTAAATGTAAATCCCAAAAGCACCAGAAGGGTAGTTGTAATTGTGGAAAGCGTATCCAATGCCACAACACGATCCGGCGCCGTTGGCCCCTTTATCAGCCTTAATGCAGAAAGTACTATTCCTAAGCCTATCAACGAAAAGAATACATATTCAAACATCCTGCCACTCCTTATGTCTTTTAATCGCATCATTGCTATATACGAATAATGCGATATTATATCCAACATTTATTGATTTACTTCCATTATCTTTCATAATTTATCCCCCTAATTCTTCTTTTTTGATTATTTCTATGAGTTCTACAACAGTTTTATTTATTACTTTATAACAGACCCTGGTTGCTTCCCTTACTCCTTTAATGATCTTACCGTTTTTCAGTATTCTAAGATGTTGCGATATTGTAGATTGAGGAAGCCCCAATTTTTCTTGAATCTCGGTTACATTACACTCATTTTTTATAAGTCCGATCACTATCTGTAAACGCACCGGATGTGCCAGTGCTTTAAGTACTTCGCTTATTTCTTCGTATTTGCTCATCTGAATATCACAATTCCACTTACCTTTTCTCTTTTATTTTCATAAGCGCTATTTGGGCAGCATTTACAATCTGATAAGCTATGGGTGACGCGGTTAACATGGGATGTGTTCCCATTTGAAAAACACAGATCTCATCTGCTCTCATTTTGTGCTGTATCATAGCACCAATGATATTTATCATCTCACCCACTGCATTTCCTCCATAGATCTGACCACCTATAAGCAAACCGGTATCTTTCTCGAAAACTAATTTCACTCCTAATTCCTGTGCCTCAGGAATAGAACCAGGATGCTTATCGGGAGAACTTGCTTCTGCTGATATTACATCAATACCGAATTCTCTTGCTTTTTTTTCCGTCATACCTGCCACTCCAATTGCTAAATTGCCAAAGCAGGTGGAAAATATACTTATCGCACATTCCATTCTCCTTCGCATACTAAAAAGATTTGCTCCAGCTACCCTGGCTTCAGTAGCAGCTATTGAAGCCAACCCAATAGTGATAGGTGTTCCGCTAAGATAGCACTTTTTCGACGCACAATCACCAGCAGCAAAGATATTCTTATCGCTTGTCCTCATAAAATCGTCAACACTGATACCCTTTTTCTCGTCAACTTCTAAACCGGTATTTAAGGCAAGTTTACCATTAGGTTTTACTCCGATACCTAAAATCACTACATCTGCCTTAAGTTTCTGCCCATTCTCCAACTCTACATATTGAACATTTTTCTCACCCAAAATAGATTTTGCTTTTCTACCAGGTAAAATGTTTACACCACGCTCCAATAATTTTTTCTCTACACGAATACATATTTCTTCATCACAAGCCAAAAGTAAACAATGAGGTAGAAGTTCTATCAAGGTCACATTTAAATTACCTCGCTTATTACACTCATCAGCAAATTCCAAGCCAATAAAACCGCCGCCAATTATCACAACATCCTTGGCTTTATCCAAAGAGGCTAGTAATTTTCTTACATACTCAAGCTCTTTATTTACAACAAACACATTGCCTAGATCAACACCGGGCAATGGTGGAACTAATGGGAAAGAACCTGTTGCCATAATCATCTTATGATAATTAAGATTCTTACCATTGGCCGTAGTAAGGGTTCTGGCACTTTTGTTTATGGAAGTAACTTCATCTATGAACAAATTGATCTTGTAGTTTTCAAATATCGTATCAGGAATCAAATTCTTTTCGGGGCTTTCAATTGTACCAAAGATATAAGGTATTCCACAAGGGATTAAGACTCTTTCCTCTTTACGAATAAGCGTAATATCAGCATTTGGATAATATCTTCTTGCTGTTATAGCCGCCGTAATGCCCGCGGGACCGCCACCTATAATAACAATCTCTTTTTCCACTGTTTATTCCTCCTTATTCAAATATTATCCTTAAATATTTTTCAAATTTTTCACCGATAATTTTCGTATCTTCTTCAATATCGGTAGTTTTTACATTTATCCAGTGAATAAGTAATTGGTCATCACGAATATCAAGAGTAAATGTTCCGGGGGTCAAAGTTATCGAATTTGCCAAAGCCAATTTTGCAATATTTGACTTAAGTTTTGTTTTAATTATAACGATACCGGGTTTTATTGGCATTTTAGGATGGATAATTCTGTATGCAACATCAAAATTCGCTTTTATTATCTCCCATAACAATACAATAAAGTAAGTAAGAAAGAAAAATCCTCTTTTAATACTGAACGGGGGAAATCCAAGCTCATTGAATGTTTTTGATAAAAATAACGACAAAACTAAACTAACTAAGATCCCGGTAATTACCTCTTGAATGTCGAAACTTGATGTAAAGGCAAACCATACAAATATCAATAGGATGAATAAATAAAAGAAGCTCCGTAATTTATTTCCCATGTTGTGTTTCTGTTTAATCACTATAATCTCCTTTCCGATATTTCCAAGTAAATTTTGTTTTTAAATGACTTAATGTCTATTTCTAGAAAAGCACAATAATTCTTGATTTTTTTTTGCCTTGTAACACTTTTCACAATTCGAATATAGCATTTTTTTTTATGCAAGTCAATACCATGACGGAGGGTTACTGTATTCATAAAGATTTTGAATTGGAAAAAATACTTACAGAAAGAGTACGCAACATCCATAGGAAATCATTAGAGAACCTAAAAGAAAGATACAGCATTTGGTCCAATTTAATAATTATGAAATTTTAAGAAAGGGTTGCAAGCAGAAAGGCCAGATCTTGCTTATCAGACTGCATAGAATGATCTCAGAAGTCGCGATCTATCCGATATTTCGTAATAATTCCAGGATCTGATCCCCTGCTTCGCGTATACTTTCGCCCATTTCAGAGCCAAGTGCGATATTCTCCGGCTGTATGCCCAGAAGGATCAATTCCTTCTCTGAATCGAGAAAAAATTGCTTGATCTTTCCTAAACTCAGCGTATGTGTTGAAAAGCCCTGCTCTTTCAGATCCTCGAGCGGTATAATAGCCGCGTCTCCGGGGTTTCCCTTGAAATCCACAGCATCGATCAATAATATGATTTTCTCTTTCCTGCCTAAGATCTTAAAGATATAGTTCTCAATGGCCATGCCGGCATCAATGAATTTATCGGGGAATCTTTCTAGTCCTTTTCTGGCTATATATATGCCGATGGCATCGTCACCGCGCAACTCATTTCCTATGCCTACCGCGAGAATATCTTCACTGGAATACTTTTGAAGTTCTTTCGCAACCTCAGAGGGAATCATACAGTGATATACGGTGGCGGCACTTAGGACAGAGCACTACGAACATATCATCTCTTTTGTCAAAAGTAATGCTTCTGCTCGCATCATCGACTATGCCCAATTTCTTCAATTTCTCATTAAGCAGGCCAAGATTCGCCGGCTGTTTTTCACCGAGTGAGTCAAGCATCCATAAAATATGATCGCGGGTAGACAGTATCTCTCCACACTCCTCACAAACAACAAGGTCAAATTCCTTCACTGTGTGAAGATCATCCCTTGAAAATACCGCGAGTTCAAATTCCGGCACCATCTTGACGCCATCCTTTGTTGTGCATACCCTTTCACATTCACCGCACATGATACAATGATCTAAATGCCATATGACCTGCCTCTTTTTACCTTCCGCGTCATTTATTTCTTCGATCGCCTCAGAAGGACACCAATTTACGCAGCCGCCGCAGCCGATACAGCTGTCCTGCGGTTCTGGCTTCCCTTTGAAGCGGGGATGTATCGTAGCGGGCTTAAACGGGTATCTCGTTGTTGCGGGACGGCTGAAAAGGGACTTAACAGCTTCTCTCAACTCTCTTAGTTTTGGCAGCCACATACTATTTACTCTCCTTATCCTTGTACTTGTCGCAAACACTTTTCTTCCAGAGCTTCACTCCGGATTTGTGTGCTCCGCGCGCAAGCGCGTGTGCGCCTGTCGGCGAGGTTACAAGGATAAATACCATACATATCAGCGCCTTGACACCAAGCGGGTTGAACCCTACTATGACGACAACGCCGATTAAAACAAAGCAGATCCCCAGGGTAACGCACTTTGTCGCTGCCTGGAGACGGCAATAAACATCAGGCATACGCAGTAGGCCGATACAGCCGAAAAGATTGAAGAGAACTCCAATTCCGATTATTATGTATCCTATTATATTATTCATCAAAACTCTTCCCCTCCAGATGTTTCGCCAGAGCGATAGTGCCCAAAAAGGAGATCAGGGCCCACGCAATGGCGATATTCATATAAAAGTCCTTCCCTGTTTCAACGGCGATCAAGGCGGTGAATCCCACCACGACTATACCGAGAATATCGATAGCGACAACCCTGTCAGGAACAGTCGGGCCTCTCGCTATACGATAAAGGCAAAGAAAGCAGCATATCAGCAACACTACAAATAATAGCATTTCGACGATCATCCAAACACCTTCATTAAATACTTCTCAAATTTTTCAACAATCCCTTTGCTTGCAAGATCTACATCATCTGACTTCACATTCAACCAGTGTATATAGATATATTCCCCTTCGATATCCACCGAGAGTGTTCCCGGGGTCAGGGTTATCGAATTACAGAGAACTGACCTCCCAGACCGTGATTTCAATTTCGTCTTCACCTTCACAATGCCGGGGTTTATCGGAAGATCGGGATGCAGGACACGGTACATGACGTCAAGATTTGCCAGTATCAAATAATATGTGAATACCGGAATATAGACAAGGAACCAGAACAAGCGGTCTATATGCCATAGCCGTTTGTAGTTCTCAACAAATTCCTTTCCGAAGAGCAGCGCTACTATCAAAGCAACAAAAAAACCAAGAATCAATGTCTGCAGATCAAGAGGCAGCACCAAAAGGATCCAGATAATATACGAAATGAAAAAGAGTGTAAACCTTTTCATTTTATCACCAGTGCCTTATATGTATCGGCATTTAAAATCACTTCAACGGCAGGGGTCAATACCGCATCTCGTAATTGAGGGATCAGCAGGAAAGAGGTGACTAAACATAAGATCGCCAGGATTATCATACTGACAGACATGAAAAATGGTGATTCCTTGATACTCTTATAACTCTCCTTCAATGCCCCGAAAAACGCATATCTTTGCATCTTCATGTAATAGGCAAGGGTAAAAATGCTTCCAGCGATCGCCCAGAACGCAAAGATCGGATGCCCCGACTGAATACATGCGATAATTATCAGAAGTTTTGAGAAAAAACCGTTGAAAGGAGGCATTCCCGATATACTGAGCGAGGCGATCAGAGATGTTCCTCCGGTTATCGGCATTACTTTGTTCAGCCCACCCATTTCATCAAGATTTCTGGTGCCAAGCCTGTGATAGACCGAACCTGAATTCATAAAGAGCAGGGATTTAAAGACCGAATGGTTCACCAAATGGAACAAAGCTGCAAGAATGCCGAGTTTCGTTCCCAAGCCGATACCGAGGATAATGTATCCGATCTGGGATATTGAACTATAAGCGAGCAGCCTTTTCATATCCATCTGTCCAAGAGCCAGTAACCCTCCCACCATAATGGAGATTAGCCCCATGTAAGCGAGCATATTTCCCCCGTTGAATCCGAAAATATTGTACATCACACGGATCATCGCATATAGTCCAAGCGTTTTGATCACGACGCCGCTGAGCATTGCGGATATCGGTGCAGGGGCAGCCGGATGGGCATCCGGTAGCCAGGCATGGAACGGTATGATCGCCGCCTTTACCGAAAATGCGGCAATAAATAGAAAGAGCGTGAACCTCAAGAGAATATTGAATTCCGAATTTGCGATCGCTTTACTGATATAAGCCATGTTCAATACACCGAACTGTGAATATAAAAGGGCTATCGCAAGAAGTATGAAAGTGGACGCGATCCCGCCCATGACCATGTACTTGAACGATGCTTCCAGCTCGTCAGCCTCCGTTCCGAAACCGACCAGAGCATATGACGCTATTGACGCGATCTCAATAAAAACGAAGAGGTTGAAAAAGTCTCCGGATAAAAGCACTCCGTTCATTCCCGCAAGCATCAGCAGAAAGAGCGCGTAATAATAATTATTGGCGGTGTAACGCCTCATATAATTAATCGAGAACAATGTAGCTGTAAAAGCTATCAGGTTCACTATGGACATCATCAATGCGCTGAGGCCGTCAAGAACCAGATTTATTCCCAGTGGAGGAACCCATTTTCCGATCACATACATTCCCGATTTATTAAACATGAATATCGTCATAATAAAAAGTGCCAATGTGATCATATTCGCAAGTATCTCGCTGATGACGCGAACCTTATTCTTGGTCAGTACATTTAAGAATACGATCAGAAATGCACCGGCAAGCGGTATTAATACAAAATACGGTAGAGTATTCATCCCTTCAACCTTTTTATTTCCGTTATATCAAAGGTGCCGAACCTCTCATAGATCCTGATAGCTACCGCTACCATCAAAGCCGTCACAGCAAGGCCTATTACAATGGATGTCAGCACAAGCGCTTGAGGAAGCGGGTCCACACTTCTGGCAAGAAACTCATCTAATCGCATCGACTTGGTCATTATCGGAGCGATCCCATTGTTCTTATAACCGAGAAGGATCAAGAACAAATTGACCGCATTCTCCATAATAATGAACCCGAGCACGATCTTTATAAGGTTCTTTTTGCAGAAGATCCCGTACAATCCAATAAAAAACAATATTAAGCAGAGAATATAAATCATTTGTCTTTCTCCGTTTTTGATATGTCCTCATCAAGGATGACTTTATGAGTAGACAGGACATAGAAGACAAGGAACAATCCAGCCATCACCTTGAGTGCTATCGCGACATTAGATATTGGAATCGTTCCGCCGCTTAGAAATGTAAAGGGTGTGCCGCCAAATTTCTGATGAAGGAAATTCGCAAAGAACCCACCACCGTAATAGATACCCAGCCATGCTACCCCGATAAAGAGCAAAGCACCAAAGGACTCTACCAAAGTGCTTCTCGTCCATGGAAAGAGTAGATCCACCCTCTCTTTTCCGAAAGAAAGCATGATGAGGATAAAGCTTGCTGCCATTATCACGCCTCCAGCAAATCCGCCGCCGGGAGTCAGATGCCCGAAAAGAACGATATAACATCCGAATAGAAAGATAAACCCTTCGATCCAACAGCAAACTGATTTAACTATTTCACTTAATCCGCTTTTGTTATTAGTCATTTTTAGCTTTCCTCCTCAGAAGAACCACAGCTCCAAGAATGGCCGTGAACAGAACGGTAGCTTCTCCCAGTGTGTCGTATGCCCTGTAGTCAAGGATCACACTGGTTACAATATTGGCAGACCCGGTTTCCTTCAATCCGTTTGCCAGATAATGGGGCGCTACTTCGCTCAAATAATTGCCGAACTCAGGCAGAAGATCCATTGCCTTAGAAGCGAACATAAAGAGCAGAAGAAGGAGCACCATACATATGGCAAAGGGAAAGAATTGCCGGATATTTTTCACCAGATGAACATCCACGGCTATTGTCGCTCTGATCAATATCACAAGCGTCAGAATTTCAATGATAACCTGAATGATCGCAATATCCGGTGCCCTCAATAAAAGGAAAACAACGGACAGCATGAATCCTACCGCGCCAATCGAAACAACTGAAGACAAAAGATTTTTCGCTTCAAGTGCGACTAATGCGGCAAGCAACATAAAAATAATCAAAATATAAATTATTACATGAACCATATTACCACCAGTATTATGACTCCGCCTGCAAGTATCCAGGACAGGTAGTTGGTCAATACACCATTATGCAGATATCTTAGCAATTTAATCACATAAAAGGCCATTGCTTTTAGAACTTCGTAAAGGTCAAAGAGCTTCTTCTCCGCCAATCCGTAAATAAATTTGAAGGGTTGGCCATTCTCAATTCCTTCGTAGAAGTCAGCTCCTGAAATATGCATATCCGGCCTGAGCCCTTCCCCGCCGGCAAAACCCTTTACACGGCGGATCTTGATCCTTGATATAAGGAAGATCAATGCTCCGAGGACGAGGCCTACTACGATCAGCAGCATTGCCATTTTCGGATGCCACAGGCCTGTTAGAGTAAGGTTCCCATACATGGGTTTAATAAATAGGTCGAAGGCGAATACACCCAGAACAATACAGGAAAGAGCCAGAATGATCTGAGGGAAGACAAGGGAGAATTTCTCCTTGAACTTTTTCTCTGCTCCCTTTGGATATTTCTTTGCTCCGAGGAATAGCGCATGCATCAGCTTCATAAATGAGGCCAGCGTCAGGGCGGAGCCGAAGAGGGCGGCGAGCAGACAAAGTATTGAAAGGAACGGATATTGTTCAGCGGTAGCGGCCAATACTCCCTGATAGATCAACCACTTTGAGAAAAACCCGTTCAATGGAGGAAGTCCGGAAATCGCAAAAGAGGCGATAAGCATACTGGTGAATGTGATCGGAAGGTATTTCGCCAACCCCCCCAATTTATCCAGATGATCAGTTTTACTTACCTTCTCAACCTGACCGGTACCGAGAAAGAGACAGGACTTATAGATCGAATTATTTATCATATGGAAGAGACCTCCGGCAATACCCAGAGGATTTCCAGTTCCGATACCGAGAACCATGTATCCTACCTGAGAGATCGCATGATAAGACAGAAGTTTTTTCGCCGTATGCTGTGTCAGGGCCATAAATACAGCGCATATGATCGTTATTGACCCGATGAGCATTACACTTATTTTCACGACCGGAGGAATGGTGATGATGGAGAATATCCTCGCCAGAAGATAGATGCCCAGTAATTTATCTAAAGAGGCGGGCATAAAAGCTGTCACCGGAGGTGGTGCTTTATCCGCGCAGTCCGGTATCCAGATATGGAAAGGCATATTTCCCGCTTTGGCAAAGGCCGCGGCGGCAATACAGACAAATGCTATCATTGACCATGTTGAAGAAAGAATACCGAATGATCCCGTCAGCCGGTATAATACAGCGACACCCAGTATCAGGAAAGAATCACTTCCTCCGAGTATAATCAGTGTTTTCTTCGCGGCAAGATTAGCGCCCGAGTTAAATTGCATCATAAGGTAAAGGGTAATTCCCGAGATACCCCAGAATATGATCAGGACGATCCAGTTCGCGCTCAATATTATGCCGTATGCCGAAGCCAATGTCAGGAAAAAGTAAGAAAAATACTTATTCAACTTCTTCTTAATGAAACCTGCGGAGTAAATGGAAAGTACCAATCCGAAGAATCCTATAAAGAAAAAGACAAGTTTGGTCAAATTATCCCATAAGATCCAAGCTGTATATTTCTCGGGAATGTTCGGATTGAAAAGCAAGTACACGCCGATCACGATATTAGCGAACGCTAATATCGGCGCAATAACTTTCAACGGCTTTTTCCAGTCAGGAGTAATAAAAAGGACAAAGGCTACGATCAGATTAAAAATGATTGGCAGAAAGATATTCATTTCAATTCCCCCCGTAATCTTTTTGTTTTTTCTTCGGACAATCTAAGAAGTTCTTCCCAATTGTATTTAACATTTCCGTTCTCGACCGCCTGCATTCTTTCAGTGCAGCAATAACATGGGTCAACAGCGGCAAGCGTTATTGCGGCATCCGACACATCACCGCCGACAGCCGCCAATTCATTTGAAAGCACATTCATATAAGAAGGAGCCCTTATCTTATGCCTTACAGGAGTATTTCCGCCATCGCTTCTGACATAATGCCATACCTCTCCACGGGGAGCTTCATATCTTCCGATACCTTCTCCCGGCGGGATCTCACGGACTTCTTCCCAGATATTCCCTTCTTTCAAACCTTTAAGTTTATCGAGACATTGAGTTATTATCTTTACCGATTCATACATTTCAAGAACACGGCAGACCGTCTTGTCGAAAATATCTCCGTTCTGACATACGATCACATCCCATTCGATCAATTGATAGGCACCATTGAGAATATCGATCTTCCTGATATCCTGATCCAATCCGCTTGGACGGGCCGTGGGGCCTGTAACACAATAATTGATCGCTTCTTCCTTGCTCAATACTCCGATGTTCTTCGTACGGGCATGAATAACGGGGTCATCGATCACGGCACCCTTGAAGAGGTCAAGGATCGGGACCAATGACGCCGCCTTCTCCTTCATCCCGTCGATCTCTGAATTAAAAATATCCTTTCTCACACCGCCGATACGCATCATCGCATAGTGATTTCGGTTTCCGGAGATCTGTTCACAAAGGTCAAGAACTGTTTCGCGGTATTTCCATGCCCACATCCAGACCGTATTATAGCCCAGGAAATGTCCGGCAAGGCCAAGCCAGAGAAGATGTGAATGTATCCTCTCAAGCTCTGCGATAACGGTTCTGACATATTTCGCCCTTAAAGGGATCTCCAAACCCAGAAGGTCCTCAACGGCGTTGACATACGCATAAGGGTGAGAACATGAACAGATGCCGCAGATCCTTTCGACCAGAAATGTGACCTGATCCCAATGCTTACCTTCTGCGATCTTTTCGATCCCTCGGTGATTGTATCCGAGATTGATATTGAGGTCAATTACCTTTTCACCCTGAACCATAAGTTCGAAGAACTCCGGTTCTTCCTGAAGAGGATGATAAGGGCCGATGGGAATTATTTTTGTTTTCTTGCCGTTCTTTGTTAATTCTTCGATCTTAATATTCGGACGGCGGCAGGAATCTTCTCCACGGGGCTCTTTTCTTCCGTATTCATAATCCTTTCTTAGAGGGTATACACCTTCCGGCCATGTCGGGTCAAGAAGTAGCCTGCTGGTATCAGCAGCTCCCGTGAATTCAATACCCAGAAGTTCTCGCATTTCCCTTTCGATCCATGTCGCGCCTTTGATAATATCAGCGATCGACGGGATCTTCCCCTTGTCACGGTCTGTAAAAACACGAAGAGAATACACAACGCCCGTCTTATCATCTGAAAAATGATAGAGGACCTCCATATTTTTCACATTGTCCAATCCTGTGGCAATACAGAAACGCAGCTCCAATTTCCGGAACAAAAGCTCCGCAGCGGACCTGAGATCCTTCTTATCGATCTCGATATAATGGCGCTTGGAGCTCTTCTCTTCCCATTTAATGATCTTGCCCTGTAATATGTCTTTTACTTTATTAATCATAATTATATCTCTCCACGCAATTTCTTCACAACCTTGACAATACCGTCAATTATTGCCTCGGGACGAGGAGGACATCCGGGAATATACGCGGTTACCGGAATTATCTCATCTACCGGGATCACTCTATTGTAGGAGACCTTGAACATTCCCATTGAAGATGCGCAGCTGCCGAAGGCGATCACCGCGAGAGGCTTTGGCGCCTGATCGTAAAGGTCTTTCAAAAATTCGGCACCCTTTCTGTTCATCATTCCCGAAACAAGCATAGCGTCGGCATGTTTTATTGAACCGACCAGTTTAACTCCGAAGCGCTCCACATCAAATCTGGGCGTAAGGACATCAAGTATCTCTATGTCGCAATTATTACACGCCGCAGAGGCAAAATGAAAAACCCAAATTGATTTTGACAATATCTTTAATTTGTTCATAGACCCACCACCGCTAATATCAAAGCTACCAGGCTCAAAGGAAACAAGATAAACCAGAAGAGTTTCAGGCATTGCTTTACCTTTAACCTGGGATTCGTATTTTCCACTAAGATCACAATCACCAGAAGGGCTACGTATTTAAAAACATTGACGCCGCCCCAAAATATCGAAGAAATGAAAAACGGCAAAGTGGCAAGCAGGATATACTGCCCCATTTTGAAAAATCCCAGAAGCGGGCCGGAATATTCTATATATGCCCCGGCCATGATCTCGGTCTCGGCTTCAGCGATATCAAATGGAACCCTTCCCAGTTTTGCCTGCATGACAAAGAGTGCGAGAACAGAGGCGATACCTCCCGAGTAAGAATACATCACTGGAGGTTTATTCATGATATTCACCAGGCTCAATTCTCCACCGGTCTTGACCCAGATAACGGCTATCGTCATCCAGAACACCAGTTCATATGAAAGGACCAGCTTTATTTCCCTGGAAGCACCCAAAGAAGCCAGCGGATTAGCGCTGGCGGCGCCCGCGAGGATCAGACATATCGGCGGGATCGTCAGCAGGTAGACAATGACTATCAAGTCGCCCTGAAAAGCCGCATCCGGAAAGAAAAATGCCATTCCCGCATACATTGCGACCAAAGTGGCACTGACCATGAAGAGGACCGGAGTTGCCAAAAAGGTTAAGAGGTGAGCATTTTCAGGAACTACACTTTCCTTTGTAAATAATTTCAGAAGATCGTACCAAGGCTGCAGTATAGGAGGGCCTACACGCCATTGGACTCTGGCGGTAACCTTCCTCTCAATATATGAAGCGACCATTCCTACGATCAAAGCAAAAAGGAACCCGGGGAAAACAAGGAAATAGAAGATAGTTTTCATTCTGTCAACCCCAATTGCTTCTTCCAGTGAACCCCTTTCACGAAAAGGCCTTCTTTTATCATGTAAATATTCTCCTCAATATTTTCTTTGAAATCACCGATAGTGATCGCACCTTCGGGACATGATGTTACGCAAATAGGATCCCTTTCAGGGCAGAGATCACATGTGGATGTCTTGAATTCAACCGTCTCAAGCGTATTCACTCCGAACGGGCAGGCTAGAAGGCAGGTCTTACAGGAAGTGCATAGAAAACTCGACCTGTGAAGATCATCATCCTTTTTCAAAGCGTCCGTAGGGCAGCTGATGACACAGGGAGCATCTTCACAATGACGGCAATAGACCTTCCGTATCGCCTCTTCGAGTATTGATTTGAAACCCGTTTTCTGATCATGAAGAGGATAATTGCAATCCGCTACGCAATTATTACAACTGTAACATTTTTCAAGATCAATTAATATCATTTTCATTCCCAAATCCCTTCAATGTCCTTGATCAGGCTGTATTTGAAAACCGGACCGTCTTTACAAGCGAAATATTTACCCACCCCGCAATGGCCGCATTTACCGATGCCGCAGCTCATGTTCTTTTCCATGGAAAGATAAATACTTTCCGGAGCATAGCCGAGCTCCAGGAGTTTGAATGTGCCGAATTTCATCATTATAGGCGGGCCGCAAACGACAGCGACACCGTTTTTAGGATTTACGCTATAATCATCAAATAAACAGGTCACCACACCCTCTTTCTCCTTCCAGTCCTTATCCGCCGCATCAACGGTCCTGCAGATCTCGGCACCGCGCTTTTTCCAGCTCTCGAACTGATCCCTATAAACTATGTCGGCAGGATTTTTCGCACCGTATAAGAGCGTTATCTTATTGTATTTGTCTTTTTCGTACAGAAGCGTCAGGAGTAATGAACGCAGTGGGGCCATCCCGACACCGCCGCCCAGTAAGAGCACTTCTTTCCCTTCAAACTCACTGAGCGGATAAGAAGTCCCCAATGGCCCTCTGATCCCCACTGTATCGTTTGCTTTCAATTCATGAAGCTTCTCTGTAACTCGCCCGGCCTTCATTATCGTTACCTCAAACGGGCCCTTGGCAAATTGAGAAGAGGATGGAGTAAATGGAGATTCACCTATCTTCGGCATGGTAAGTTGAATGAATTGACCGGTAGCAAAAGAGAATTTTTTTTCCGGCTCAAGGATAAATGTTTTGATCAGTGAGGTCTCTTCGATAATCTTAATAACCTTACAATTGATCGTCTTATAAGGATCCATAATTATTTCGCCTCCGCAACTTTTATCAGCACTTCTTGGAAATCTATCTTACCTTGACAGCCGGCAGTGCACCTTCCGCAGCCGGTACAGCCGCCAAAACCCTGCATTTGAGGCCTGTAAACGAATTTACAGGTAAATCTATGTTTGAACCGTTCTATAAGATCTTCCCTGGGATTAGCTCCGCCCGCGACACGCGCATAGCTCTTGAGCTGACAGCTGTCCATATACCTGATCTTGTTCTCATCCCCCTCTGACAGGAAGAAACAGAAACAACTGGAACAAACATTTGTGCAACTGCTGCAGCTGACACAGGTTTTGCCATATTCCTTAAATACATCGCTGTGTTTTTCGATCTTGCTCTCAAGGTCCTTGAGATCCAATACTTTGTTCCCGTTGAACTTCTTCAACTCTTCTTCAAAAGAGGTCCTGTGAGAGCTCATTGACTTTTCCTGTTCGGATCGGGCAGATTCAAAAAATCCGCCGTGGTCTTTTAAGAATTTCGCGCCGGCATCCGAACCAACAGAAACCAGATATCCATTCTCCACAATGGAGAAGTTCAGATCGAAATTCTCTGTAGCCCACGGCTGATCTCCCAGGACCGTACAGAAACAATCCGGGTGATATGTGGTACAATCGGCCGAAAAGACAAGGATATCTTTTCTGAAATGGGGATCTTCGGGATCTTCCAGATAGATTTTCTTCAGAAGGGAAAGTCCTTTTGTGTCACAGCCGCGTGCGCCAAAAATGATCCTTGGCTTATCCTTTTTCTTTTCAACAAGATTCTCTTGGGGGGAATAGAAAAAGTACTTAAGAGGAAGGACCGTCCTGTGGCCTTCAAATGTAAACTCCGAATCGGCTTCCATTCTTGCCCAATCCCAGCTTTCCTCTTGCCTGCGCGGATAAAAGATCTCGTAGTCGGGGATCAATTTTTTCGTCAGGGCTTTCACTTTTTC
The DNA here is from genome assembly GCA_023133295.1 of bacterium. Lineage (GTDB taxonomy): Bacteria > AUK180 > AUK180 > AUK180 > AUK180 > JAGLWT01. The sequence continues at coordinate 23,308 of JAGLWT010000156.1, forward strand.
ATTACTGATAAATTTTTGTTCCATCACGATTTACACCTTAATAACGTAGTAGTTGGATTAAGAAATGCATGAGTAGCAACCATATTAACAATGTTTATAGATGATTTTAGTGGAAAGAATATCCTGAAAAGTAACCTCACTCTTATTCCTCCAATAGATTATACCTTATTCTATTTATTAACCTGAAGAATAATAACACATTCTTTATTCAATGTCAACCGCTTCTTTTTATTTGCTCCGATATTTATTTGGAACTTTTACGCCGGAATTACCCGTGCATTGTTATACTTAGAGAATATTGCATTCACGGGCAATGCGAATAACTATGTGAATTTTCTCACAAGCGGAGTCAGTGGAGGCAAAGAGTTTACACGCACAAGAAAGTGTGTCTGGTCAAATGTAAAACGAGGGATTAAATTGCAGGGAAATATTGTATTTGATCTTGTCAGAATATCTTTTCAAGATAGGCAGTGATCTTGAAAGGCGCCAGGTCTTCAAATCTCTCCCCTGTACCCATGAAAAGAACGGGGATGCTGAATTTCCTGAACGATTGCACAAGTATTCCGCCTTTTGCGGTTCCATCCATTTTCGTGATGATCAGCCCGGTGGGCTCCGAATTCTTTTTGAAGATGTCTATCTGATTCAAAGCATTCTGCCCGGTGGTTCCGTCAATGATGAGTATGCGTTCATCAGCGGCTTTACCAGCGGCTTTTTCTATCACACGCTGTATCTTAGTGAATTGATTTATCAAATTTTCATTCGTATGTATGCGTCCGCCGGTGTCCACGATAAGAATATCCGAATCTCCGCGCTGCTGAAAGGATCTCACGGCGTCAAATATCACCGATCCGGGGTCTGCGCCCGCCTGCTGACTGTACAGCTTGATATCGAGTTTATTTGCCCATTGCGCCAATTGCTCCACAGCGGCGGCGCGATATGTGTCTCCCGCTGCCAGGGACACTTTCATTTTTCTTTCTGATATTAGATAATGGGCCAACTTAGCGACGGTAGTGGTCTTTCCAACACCATTGACACCCATTACCAGGATAATACTTCCCTTCTCCGGAGATAATTCCCTTTCACTTCCTTGCAGGATGCGTGAGATCTGGGAGGCCAACTGCTTGGATAAAAGGTCATAGTCCCTGAGTCCCTCAGCATTATTTTTCAACTCCTCCATGATATCCACAACTGTCTGCGGGCCCATATCCGCCTCAAGCAGTGTCATCTCGATCTTCTCCAGAATGCCCTTTTTGTCACCCTTGAAAACACCCTTTAATCTCGCGGCTAACCGGCCTTCTCTGCGGGTGGATGGACGCTCAACGGATCTCCTTTTTAATAGTAAAAGCAGTAGAACAAGCACGAGGACCAAGAAGAAAGAAATCATAGATATTTGAAGAGGTTGTGTCACTTTTACTCGAACGCTACTGACATTATTTTGGAGACACCCTCTTCTTCCGAAGTAACTCCGTACAGGACATCCGCAAATTCCATTGAACGCTTATTATGTGTGATCACAATAAATTGTATATCCTCTGAAAATTTCTTTATCATTGAGAAAAATTTAACCAGATTCACTTCATCCATCGCCGAGTCAACCTCATCAAAAATACAAAACGGAGTAGGATTCTGAAGGAAAATAGCAAATATAAGAGCAGCGGTGATCAGGGCTTTCTCGCCACCTGAAGTCAGACTGAGTGTCTGAACATTCTTGCCCGGTATATGCACTTGGATATCGACTCCCGTTTCAAGAGGGTCATTCGGCGTGACCATTACTACCTTGGCGTTACCGCCATTGAAGAGCTCCTTGAATGTCTTATCAAAATAAACATTGATATTCTCCAAAGAAGCGGCAAATTTTTCGCAAATATCAATATTCACTTTCTCGATCATTTCCATCAGGCGGTCCTTGGACTGGGAAACATCATCGAAATTGGTCTTCAAGAGCTCATATTCTTCCTGAAATTTACTATATTCTTCCTGTGCCTCGAAATTGATAGCGCCAAGTCGTTCGATTTTTCCCGAAAGCAGGTCAACTTCTCCTTCAATGGCCGTTATGTCATGGCTGGCACCGTCCAGTTCATTCAGGAATCCCGAGATATCCGCTCTGTCGTCAAAATATTCCTCCAGATGGGAATATTCTGTTTTTGCTTGGACGATCAGGTCGGTCTTACCCTCTTCAAAGCTAGCCAATTCCTTGTCAATGCCGTCAAGCTCACTTCTTGAGTTAATAATTTCCCTGCTCAACTCTTCCTTCGCATCCTCTTTATCCTTCACTTCTTCATTTAGTGAGGATAGTTGGCTCTCATAACCTTCCAGTTCTTCTGCGTTCTTGCCGATCTCGACCAAAAGGTCTTTGATCTCTATCCGTTTATGTTTAATGGATTCCTGGGATTCCTTGATCTCGCCTTTGTAAAATTTCAGATCCCTGTCGATCTCAAAGAGCAATGTTTCATAATTTGAAATATTGTTATCAAGATTGCCGAGCTCGCTTTCCAGAAGCCGGATATCACTCTGATTTCTGTCTTTGATCCTTTCATTCTCCAGAAGGTCATTCTCAAGCGCGGTTTTCGAGGAATGGTATTTCTCGTATTTCTCTCTGATCTCGGTATTTTCACCTCTGACGGTTTCAAGGGAATCCTCGATTTCAGTGAGCTGCTCCACATAATCCTGTATCTCTTTTTCATAGATCTCAATTGTTTCTTCTTCGGTGGTCTTGTTCTCCTGAAAATTCTTAATGGCCTGCTCAATAGAAATTGTCTCTTCTTTATATCGCGACAGATCAAAGCTGATCTTTTTCTTTTTCTGCTTTATCTCTTCGATCTCTTCCCGAATGGTATTCGCTCTGGAGAATTTTTTCTGATACTCTTCTTCCAGCTTAACGACTTGTTTTTCCTTCGCTTTATGCTTTTGTTTTAACTCATTGATCTCTTCTTTAAGTGTCAGCAGGCCGCCTTCGTGAGATCGTTTTCCACCCACAACACGCCCATCGGAATGGAATAACTCGCCGTTCAAAGTCACTATCCTGAAGCTCTTTCCTCTAAGCTCACCCTTCAGGCGGGTAGCGATATCCATATCTTTCACTACAATAACATTGCGGATAAAACGATCAATTATATCTTTGTAAGCGGGTATAGCGGAATAAAGGTCGACAGCCCATCCTACAACGCCCCCGATCATGGAAGGCAATTTAAAAGGAGCGCCATGACTTGGCTGAGAGTCCAGAGGAAGGAAGGTCACTCTTCCGCCTTTAATTCTGTTCAGATATTTAATGGCCCTTTTCGCATCGTCTTCCTGATCAACGATCACATAATGCAGAACAGCCCCGAAGGCAACTTCCAAGGCATGCGCGTGTGCCTTGGAGTAAGAGATCAGATTGGCAACAGCATCATGTATGCCGGAGATGGAAGTATCGTCCTTCTGCGCGGATTTCTTCATCACATGCCGGACACCGCCGGGGAAAGCCGAGTAATTCTCAAGATTACTTGAAAGTATCTTGATCTTCTCGTTCAGAGAATCACATTCGACAGAGCTTTTTCCGAAAAGATCCTTCACATCGGCCATCTCATTTTCTGTCCGCAAATTTTCCTTTTCAAGATCTTCAAGAGTGGAATCAAATTCATCCATCTTGTCTTCGATCCGTTTAAGATCCGCTCTTGCGGCCTCCAGGTCATCGTTAAAATCGGTGATGCGCTTTTCAAAATTGCCCAGGCGCACTTTCAGATGCTCTATGCTGTTCTCCTTACTTGCCTTGGCGCTGGAAAGAGAGATCTTCTCGTTCTCCACTTCGGAAAGTTTGCCGGAAAAATTCATATATGTATCTTCGAGATCAGCGTTCTCCTTCTCAAGATGAGCAAGGTCTTTCTCTAATCCCTTCAATTTATCAATGATCATTTCAAGACCGGTTTCTAATTTCTTGCCTTCGGCTGATTTTTCCTTCGTATCGCTTTTCCATTCTTTCAATTGTTCCGCGTGTTTCTTCTTATTATCTTCGTTGCTAACTATCCGGCGCTTATCCTCGCTGATCAAGTCTTCCTTATTCGTGATATCCTGTATCATTAATTGCCGCTTATTCTCAAGGCCCGCTATCTGATTGCTGATAGACAGCTTTTTATTCACTTCGGCGGATTGGGAATTCCATGCCGATTTGATCTCCTGCTCTCTTTTTGCCCGCTCTTCTTCTTTTAACGAGATGGTCTTCAACAGTTCCGCTTTTTTTAAAGAGAGCGGGCTGCGCTTATCATCGTATTGCTTGATATCATCCTCGAATACAAGGTATTTAAGCCCGGAAAAGAGTTTCTTGATCTCAGCAAGCTTATTTCGGTAATCCATGTATCTCTCATACTTGGATACCGCCCGCTTCAATCCGCCGTATTGCTTATCTTTTTCAGCTATGATATCGGCAATACGCTGAAGATTCTCCTCTGTACGATGAAGTTTTCTCTCCGTTTCGATCTTTTCGATCTTTTCGCCCATGACACCTGCGGCTTCCTCAAAAATGAGACGCCTTTCTTTCGTTGAGGCCAGGAGGAAGTTCTCTATCTTCCCCTGTTCAATTATGGCGTATGAGTTAGAAGTAATACCGGTATCAGCAAAGAGAGCAACGATCTCTTTCATCTTTGCGCGGCGGTCGTTTATAGTGAACTTAGAACTTTTATCCCTTGAAAATTTTCTGGAAACCGTGATCTCGTCAAGGTCCATCCTTAACTTCCGGTCGAGATTATCAAATTTCAATTCTACTTCGGCAAATCCTGACGGGTTCATCTTGTCATTGCCCTTGAAGATAACATCCTCCATCTGGCCGCCTCTGAGGGATTTCGGGCTCTTTTCCCCCAAGGTCCATTTTACAGCGTCCACGACATTGGATTTACCGGAGCCATTGGGTCCGATAATGATATTTATCCCGCTCTTTAATTCAATTTTAGTTTTTCGCGGAAATGTTTTAAATCCCTTCAGGGCAACTGATTTGAGTTTCAACTTACCTTAACCAAGCAGCTCCGTCAATTTCGGTGCGATCTCAAAAAGGTCTCCAACGATCCCATAATCCGCTACATTAAAGATAGGAGCGTTCGGATCCTTGTTGACAGCGATAATATAATCGGCCGACTTCATTCCGACCTGATGCTGAATAGCACCTGAGATACCAAGGGCAATATACAATTTAGGCATAACGGTCGTACCTGTCTGGCCGACCTGATGCGCATAAGAGATCCATCCCGCATCAACAGCCGCGCGGGAAGCTCCCACGGCAGCGTTCAATTTGGCCGCAAGATCAAAAACGACCTTGAAGTTGGCTTTATCCCCGAGGCCGCGGCCGCCGGAAACAATAATATCAGAATCGGCAAGATTAACCATTTCTTCTATACTTCTTACCGCTTCAATGATCTTCAGAGGCGAATCGCCGTCAATATAGGTGAATTTCGTGATATTCTTCTCTTTGCTGTATCCGGTCTCTACCTTGAAGACCTTCGGCCTTACCGTTGACATCTGAAGATGCTTCGGGGTCTTGATGGTAGCCATCAGATTGCCGCCGAATGCGGGGCGGGTCTGCAGAAGGAGTCCTGTACCCTCTTCAATATCCAACTCGGTGCAATCGGCTGTCAGGCCGGCTTTCATTGTAATAGCAAGCTTGGGCATCAGCGAACGGCCCTGAGGAGTTGCGCCGGCAAGTACGATACCCGGCTCTTCCTCAGTTATCACAGCGGCTATATTTCGCAGATAATGAACATCGTTCAGATGCTGAAGCTTCTCATGGTCCAGAAGTATTACTTTGTCAGCGCCGGATTTAAATAGGCCGTCCGCCTGAGCGTTGTCTATCTGATATCCGGGGACAAGAACTACTACTTCCCCATTGTTCTTTTTTGAGAGCTCTGCTCCTTCCGAAACCAGTTCAAATGTAACATGGTGAATACTGCTTTCCCTGCATTCCCCTATAATAAGTATTTTATTCTTTGTGCTCATCTTCATTCTCCTAAGCCAGGTGGTTCTCTTTGATGAACTTGAAAATGCCTTTTACCGTTTCCAGATCATCACCTTCAACCTTGATACCGCCCTTTTTTGGTGGGGGGGTAAATGCTTTTACGACTCGTGTAGGAGAACCCGTGAACCCGATATTCGCTTCATCGGTATTAAGATCATCTGCACCCCAGACCGGGATTTCCGCCTTCTTCGCGGCCATCTTGCCGCGGAATGAAGGGATACGCGGTTCATTCAATTCCTTGAGGACGGTCATAAGAAATTTCCCTTTGACCTCGATGATATCAAAGCCCTCGCTTCTCATTCTCTCGACCTTAGCATGGCCGGGCTCGAGCTCATCGATCTTTCTCACATATGTAACAGAGGGTATTTTCAGCCAGGTAGCTACACCGGGGCCGACCTGCGCGGTATCTCCATCGGTCGCCTGTTTACCTGCTATCAATACATCAAAATCGCCTAATTTTTCAACTGCTTTAGAAAGGATATATGAGGTCGCCCAAGTATCGGAAGCGGCAAATTTCTTATCTGAAAGGAGTATGCCCTTATCAATACCCATAGAAATAGCTTCTCTTAATGCGGCATCGGCCTGAGGAGGGCCCATGGTCATGACGACCGTTTCTGTATCTCCCCATTTATCCTTGATCTTCAAGGCCTCTTCGATCGCATACATATCGAACGGATTGATGATCGATGGAACACCTTCTCGTATCATGGTGTTCGTAACCGGATCGATCTTGAGTTCAGCCGTATCCGGTACCTGTTTTATAAATACTACTACCCTTTTCATATTACTTCCTTAATCTCGACAGCTCCTTGGCTAAATGTGAGGCTATGACTTCTCTTTGGATCTGATTCGTACCTTCGAAGATCTGAGTGATCTTTGCGTCTCGCATCATTTTTTCCACGGGATACTCTTTCATATATCCGTATCCGCCGAGAACCTGTACGGCATCAGTTGTAACCTCCATCGCTACATCCGAGGCGAATGTCTTCGCCATTGCCGAGTATCCGCCCGTATTTTTTGCACCGGAGTCGACCAGCTTGGATACATTGTATATCAGCGCCCTGGCGGCTTCGATCTTTATTGCCATGTCAGCGATCATAAATCTGACCGCCTGGAACGAATATATCTTACTTCCGAACTGTATCCTCTCCTGTGCATAGCTGAGCGCCGCTTCCATCGCGCCTTGAGCTATTCCAAGGGCCTGTGCGGCAACACCGGGACGGGATTGATCAAAGGTTCCCATAGCAATTCTGAAGCCAGTTCCTTCCCTGCCGATCAGATTTTCAGCGGGGACCTTGCAGTTATTGAATATCAATTCCACTGTCTCCGAAGCTCTTATACCCATTTTGTTTTCTTTCTTACCGATCTCAAGACCCTCGGTTTCACTATCGACGATAAATGCGGTCATTCCCCGTATTCCACGGGTAGGATCTACGGTCGCGAACACCGAATGCACTCCGGCAACGCCGCCGTTGGTGATCCACTGCTTTGTTCCGTTAAGGATATAATGATCCCCTTCCTTCGTTGCGGTCGTCCTGACATTTGAGGCATCGGACCCGGCTTCGGACTCGGTCAGGGCAAAAGCTGCTATCTTCTCGCCGGAAGCTATTGAAGGAAGAAATTTTTTCTTCTGCTCTTCACTTCCGTACAAAAGAATGGGAAAAGCTCCCAAAGCGCTGCCCGCGTAAGCAAGAGCGATTCCGCCGCAAACCCTTGAAAGCTCCTCTGTAACCAGAGACATTTCAAATATTCCCATGCCGAGGCCATCGTATTCTTCCGGCACGAAAACCCGGTAAAGGTCTGACTTAGCCAGAATTTCAACGATCTCATTCGGAAAGATCTGCCCTTCATCATACTCTTCTCTAATAGGCAGGATCTTCTCGTCGGCTATCTGCTTCGCGATCTCAACTATTGCCTGCTGTTCTTCGGTCAATTCATAGTTCATCTTAACCATATCTTCCCCCAAACTTGTTATTTATTCAGAAGTTCTGTAATGAACTTCATCTCGGGCTGCGCGCCCACAGTAATATTCTCTTCCTTGAGGTCCACGACCTGCTGAGGAACTGAAGACACATTGAATCTTTCGGATAATTCCTGTGCTTCCGTGGCTTCGACACAGATCCCGCGAACCTTCTTATTGACAAAGGCGAGCGAATGCGCCAGGACAACAGAGCCCGGGCAATAGGGACATGTGGGAGTAACAAAAACATGTATCGTCTTCTCGGTATCCAGCTCCCCGATCTTCTTTATTCCATTGTCGGACAGTGAACTTTTTCCGGAAGCGAGCATCTTGATCCCTTCGATAAGGCTCCTCGCCTCATATCCAAGGGGCGCACCCATGAATTCGATCCGGTAACCTTGATCGTAGCCCAGAAAGATATATGGGAATACATCGATCTGATTCTTCTTGGAAATTTCAGAATCGCTTGGTAGCACTTCCACTTTTATCTTATCACTGAGCTCCGACAGCTCACCTAAAAAATTAATTGTAAATTCCGTATACTCGTTATTTTCAGGTCCCTTGATCACCTTCACATCCACATCATTCTTGAAGGATGCGAATTCTTTTACCAGCTCTTTGTGATCATTTTCGCCTATCAATCTCTCGGCCATATCTTTCTCCTAATATAATGATTTGTTATTTTACCAAATTTATTGATTGAATTCAAGATAATCAGCAAGCCCGTTGAATGTGTCGCGTGTGGCGTGTCACATATCACGTGCATCATGTCGCATTGTCGTAATTACGACAATGCGACATTGAACAATTCGTTTCTACTTAATATTTCTTCAACATGTTCTATTATTTCCATGATTTCTTTCTTCTTCAAACTGTTTTAACACATTTCTATCCTTCGTAATATAGTACAAGATATCGAAGTCTCTTAATATTTTTAGATGCTTTGATACAGTTGTGGGACTTTTCCCTATTAAAGTTCCAATTTCGCCCGTACATACCGCTCGCTTTGACAGCAACTTTATTATTTTATAACGAGTGGGACAACTCAATGCCTTAAAAATACTTACTGCCCTTTTCTCTGCTTCTTTCATTATTAAATCCCCCCTTCTATGATCTTGGTAGTTTTCTTTCTTCTATCTCATCTATCGAATTCTAAACCTCAGCGCCTTAACTCTATTAGCTCCCGCAATCTCGCGATATCATTCCGCATTCCCTGCAGCATTTTCGAATCAGCTTTCAGGAGTAATTTCACCCCTGCTGTAATAAGTGTCTTCGCAAAACCGGCGGCTATCGAAAGAAGTATAATAAATGCGAATATGCCGATGCCGACACGAAAATTTTCGGGGATATTGATATCTACCCGCCCCGTATCTTGAGTCTTGATCCGGCTTACCATTTCACTTTGGAAATAGTCGACAAGGCCTACTTTTTCAGGTGATTTTATCATACCGATAAGATTGCTGAAAACCCAGATGCCCAGAGCAATCCCGATGCCGATCAGAAGGAAGCCCAGCAGGCGGTTTACCCGTGCATCTCTATCTTCACTGGATTCAGTTAATAGCTGATTGTCATTTTCAATATCCATGTCCGCTCCTTTCCGTCATTATACTTGTTTCAGGAAAGTATTTCAAGATATGTGCACAAGCCTTTGGCAGTACGTCCAACATCGTACTCAGTCTGTGTAGCAGACTGATGTGTACGGCCATCATCATTTATTAAAAACAAGATTCCTTTTTCTCAACTTGCGAACTCACCTCACGCGACACGTCAGGCGTCACATGTTACAATATCAATAACTGAAATTTCTCGCCAAGCTGCAGTATCTTCTTCTTTATCAAGTCACGAGATTCTGAATACTTCGGCAGGTCACCGCCCCAGGGGTCTTCAATACCCCAATCCTCGATAAAATCCCCCGTCAATTCAGGGCAAGCGATCTCACAACCCATCTTTATCACGATGTCAAGCACCGCGGGGATCTCCCGCAAGGATTTTGGACAGTATGATGAGATATCTATGCCTTCCTGTCTCATTACTTCAATTGCGTTTACGGCAACTTGCTTTGAGGGGGAAGTGCCGGCGCTGAATATCTCGACTGATTCTTTATACAATGCTCGGGCGAATCCTTCCGCCATCTGACTGCGGCATGAATTCCCGATACATATGAATGCTATTTTCAACTTTAGGGACGGAGGTTTATTTTGTTGCATTTTGAGTTTTCTTTTAGTATCCGGCCAACTGTGACCCGGTTCCAGTTCAAATAGGATGCTATCGCAATTCTCGTGAATTTTTCATCAATAAGCTTATGAAATATTTTCCTTAGAATCTTACGATCTTGTCTTGTATATTTCATGCTTTGCAATTTTTCTAAAGTGATTTTCTCCTCGGTAAGAACCCTTTGAAAAGAATTCGCTATGCGGTCGGCAGCTCCTCTTCTTTCTCTTGCGGATCGTTTACTTAATCCGAGATTTCGTTTTTCCATTGCGAGAAATGCCGTTTCACTTCCGATAAATCCCTCGTTTACCGGAAAGTCCACTGAAATTAGTTCATGCTGCTCAAGATAATGGGCGCGTGAGGGGAAGCACTTCTCCATTCTCATCCCCATGATCTTGAAATGTGATTTTCCGGCATAGAAAGCAGCACTGGAATATGTGTACAACTCTGAGGAAATACAGAATCCCTTCTTAACAGGCAGCATATGAATACAACTGATAACATTACGCATATATATGCTTTCCCCTATCAGATATGATTGACAACGGTCTTGAAAAACATGTCCGGTAAGGCTTCTTTTTGAATTGAAGTACATTGCATATTTTGTATTCACATAATGAAGGAGCTCACTAAGAGGCGCGCCGTTTTCCCTTAGAAGAAGATGTACTTGATTTTTCAGCAGGCAATAGGCATGTAATATAAAATCATATTTATTCAAAGCACATTCAAGTGTGTTTAAATATTTCTCATTGTCCGCAGGTAAAAAGAATAGTGGATTATCCCGTTGACCGGTGCATATTACATAGTAGAAAGAGTCCGGTTTTTCCAGACGGGTTTTTCTATTCATTGATATTGCTTCCTTTACAGCGATTTTGCAACATAATAAACCTCCGTCCCTTCATTTGGATCTCCGCCCAAAGCGAACAGGTATCATATCTTTGAGAGCGGCATTGAATAGAGAAAAGGTGTCCTGTCGATAGATCTTTTTGAGAATATCGTACAATTTCTGATGCTTTCTTTTCATTTTCGCGGGGGCCTCAAAGAAGTATTCGCTGACCACGGAGAAAAATTCCGCTTCATTAGTTCCCCCGTAAGGATTGATATCGCTGCGCCCTGATCTGATACGGCCCAGTTCATCAGCCATTATTTTACGCCAGCTCTCGATCAGGTCGCGGCTGGAAAGCAGAAAGGAAGGAATACCGTCAATACTGCCGTCGGCGCCGTCTATCTTATGAACAAACTCGTGTATGCCCACATTGGTTCCGTCATCTGCATCCTTGAATGAGGAGTACAGATATGTTCTCGAAAGGATCATCGTCGTCCCCCCGTCCACAAGGCCCATTATCCTTCCGCCCTTTCCTTGTTCATAATCCTCATTGAAACCACCCGGATAGATCAGGATCTCGTTCAGCTTGGAATACTCCCAACCGGGAAGTTTGAAGATGGGGATAATGGCTCCCGCTGCGGTCAGGACCCTGTCTTTTTCGTTGATCTCAGTATCTACGGGCGTGATATGCTTCTCTCCGAGAAATATCTTCATCAGAGCCTCAAAACGCTTCTTCTCCTTCGACGGCAAGGCATTGTAGTATTTCACTTCGCTTTTAAGTATATCATACCACTCTGAAGGCATCTCACCCTTGTCCAGGCGCATTCTGCGGCGCGAATTATGCGTAAAAATGAAGTACAATACAATAAAGAGCAAGATCGTGGATAAAAGCGCAATAGTAAATCTCGCCGGGACAAAAGTCTCACCGAATCCAAGGGTTATTATGGGAGCGGATATCAGAAAGGCCCCGAATAAAGATAATCTCGAAATGAACCAGTTATGCCCCTTGGAATACTCCATTACTTGAACCCGAGCACCGCACTTACAGGATTATGGTCACTATTTTCAAAACCAAGATTATGGCCGTTCACCGAAACCACCTCGATATTGGGAGAAAGTAAAAAGCCGTCAATAACGGTCACAAAGTTCTCACCTTTCACATAGGGGGCATCATTGTCGCGGCATGTCCAAATACTCTCATCCACAGCCCAGTGAAAGGTCTCCGGTGTAAAATCATCCGGCAAGAGTACAAGCCATGCAGGCCATACTTCATCCGGCCGTTTTTCTTCCAATTGCTTCTTTGACAGCAGATGGTTCCAATCGCCTCCGAGAATGAGGTAGGTGTTCTCATCATATTTTTCGGCGATATAGTCCTTCACATATTTGATCTGATGCTTTCTCACCTTTCCCCCCTTATCATATGCGGAGAGATGGAGATTTACCAATATCAATTGCTTTCCCCCTTTCATGGGGATAATGGTCTCTAAAAGGCATCTGTCCAGAACAAATAGCTGTCTGGGGAAATCTTCCTTACCGGGAAGCTGCAGCCGGCGGGAATGCTCAAGCGGGTATTTTGAAAATGTGCAAAGCCCAGAGTGGACTGAGCCCATCGGGTTTTTCATCGGGACGGGAACCCATGAGACCTTGTAATTAAGCGCGAACACATTATTATACTCGGGAAGGGCGTTACGGAAGCGTTCCAATTGATTCAATTTCCAGCTTCGAGAGGCCTTTACATCGATCTCTTGAATAAAGAGAATATCAGGTGAGGTCACCTTGATAAAATCCAATATGCTCACACAATTTTCAAGCGTCTTCTCATGGCTTTCGGACCTGGACATCAGGCCGCCATCCATAAAGAAATCCCGGCCCTTATCCAAGCCGCAATACCCAATATTGAATGTGGTTATCGCGAAGGTGTCTCCCAAGGTCAATTCTTCCGCCCTTTCTCCGGGAAATACTGAAAGATCCGTTACTTCGGACGGTTTGAAATCAGCTACCACCATGAAGAGCACAAATAATCCAAAGAGTACGATAGGGATGGAAACACCGATGCCGATCCATTTCAAAGCCTTTTTCATCACTTATCCCCTCCGATCTGAAATTCCTTACCTATAAGGAATGCAAAATACAGATCGTAATACTTGTCTCTGAGAAATCCTCCGAGAATGGTAACTGCATATGCCCCTTTCGCAAAGCCGCTTTGGGGAGTAAAAATGGAGGTTAGCGAAACCCTCTGTGATATATACTTCGAATCGGGGATATAAAGGTAATAATGCTGCAGCCCCAGCATAATACTCGGATTGAACTTATACAGGAAATATGTTTCATTCTCAAGGTTGACATCCTCCTGCGCCATTATTGCATTGCTCATCCTTTCAAAAAAATACTTCGTGCGGCTGCCCATATTAAAATAATTTATCGTCACGCTGTGCATAAATACCATTTTTCCAAAGCCCATCTTCGCGGTCTGGCAAAGGTACGCGTATGTCCCTGTCCTGTTCAGGGGCTCAAGCAGATCCAATGCCGCATCATCAAAGTCGCTGTCATAACCCTGAAGTTCAAGAAACGGGAAGCCCAATGCCTCAAAGGCGGCGAATACGCCCGCGGAGAATGTGATGTCCAGAACAGCGATGGGTTCAATATTCATCCTCACTCCCAAATAGTCATAGCTTGGGGTTAACTTATTCTGAATACCGATGTCGATCTTTGAATCCTTAAAAAGGATATCATCCGAATCGTATAGATCGAATCTGATAAACAGCCGTGAATCATTCTGTATCCCGGGCGGATACTGAAGAGCGAAACTGGATGTATAATACAATTCGGAGCAAACCGCGGTCTGCAATAATAGCGCGAGGATAAATAACAACACTTTTTTCATATGCACCTCATTGTGTTATTATACTGTGAATACCGGGTACGGTCAAGCAAATATCCGCTCAAGCGGCAGTTGACTAAATTCACATATTTTTGCTATAATATAAGCAAATATGGATAATGATGTATTCCAATTCGCCTTAAACCTCGTATTAGAAGCCGGCAAGCTTTTCAAAGAAGGCTATCACCACCCCAAAGAAGTGAAGATGAAGGGCCAGCGGGAGATGGTGACCAAAACGGATGAGGATATCGAAAAATTGATCAAGGATCGATTCGCCGAGAGATTCCCTGATATCATATTTATCGGTGAAGAGAAATCCGCGGACGCTCCATTCGGAAAGGGGCGCAATATTATTCTTGATCCGGTCGACGGTACTATGAACTTCATCCATAAGATTCCTTTCACGGCGATCTCTCTGGGTTTCTATGAGGACGCCAAGGGGGTTTTCGGAATGGTCTATAATCCCATACTGGAAGAATTCTTCGTAGGAGTAGAGGGCGAAGGGAGTTATCTCAACAATGATCCCATTAGAGTTTCCAAGATATCAAAGATCAGCGATTCCCTGCTGGCTACGGGGTTGCCATATGACAGAACAGAACATTCAAATCTGGACCATATCTCAAGGATCGGCCCTATATGCCGGGACATCCGGAGATTGGGTTCAGCCGCGCTCGATATGTGCTATACCGCCAACGGGACATTTGACGGATATTGGGAGCTCGGATTAAAGGCATGGGATGTAGCGGCTGGAGCGATCATCGTAAACAATGCAGGCGGCAAGGTCACTAATTTTAACAATGGGAAGCTGGATCTCTTTGCAGGAGATTTCTTGGCTTCCAATGGAAAGATACATAATGAAATTCATGGACTTATCAAGGAGGGTTTATGAGCTTTTTCAGCACAGGTAAGATAGAAAAAGAGGTCAAAGAGCTTATTCATCAACACATTGACCTGGTTGATCAATGTTTGATGGATCTGAACAAAATGCTGGTATCCGCATGCGCGAAAGAGGGACAATGTCCCGAATTCACCATAAGGATACACAATAATGAAACCGCGGCGGATAAGCTGAGACGGGTAATTCTCCAGAAGATAGAAAAGGGAGCGTTCCTTCCCAATCTGAGGGGAGAATTATTGAAGCTAATCGAAATAATCGATGATGTCGCCAATAGGTCTGAAACAGTTGGGGATTACTATGTCCTTTATCAACCGGAGTTCTCCGACGAACAGGCGAAGACACTGGTCGAGATCGGCAAGATGACCAAGGTAGCCTTTGATCTTCTCAAAGAGGCATACGGAAGCCTTTTCAAGAATTTCAAAAAGACCGTTGAGAAGTGCGCGGAAATAGAATTAATTGAAGAGCAAATTGATACGATCGAGTGGAGGATACGCAAAGATATCTTCAAGGGAAAGGACCTGGCCATGAATATCCTGAAAAAGGATTATGTGCTCCTTCTTTGCGATATCTCCGACAAGATCGAGGACGCCAGTGATATGCTTGAGATAATGGTTGTAAGAAGGAAGGCGTAGAATATTGTCTTTTCTAAATATATTACCTAAAATATTACCCGGAACCTTCCTGGGATGGGGATTGGGGGCAAATGACGCCTCTAATATTTTCGGAACCGCCGTTGCCAATAATATCATTAAGTTCTACCATGCCGCTATACTGGCAAGCATCTTCGTCATCGTGGGATCATTCCTCGAAGGGCCGAAAACCTTTGACACTGTCGGCGGCCTCGCAGCGATCACAAAAGGGGACCTCGCGGCGATCACGCTTGGCGCCGCGGTCAGCGTAGCTTTCTTCACCTATTTGAAACTTCCCATCTCAACCTCACAGGCATTGGTCGGATCGATCCTGGGGATCGGTATAATAAAAGGTTCTGATATCGACCTCAAGATCCTTTTGAAGATCGTTCTTTGCTGGATCACAACCCCGCTGGGAGCGTTCATCATCGGATTTATTTTATATGCGTTCATCAAATGGATCTTCTCAAAATTCAATTACGGTGTACTCTTTTACAGCATCTTCATAAAGGTCGGGATCCTGCTCGCGGGCATAATGGGTTCCTATTCCTTGGGTGCCAATAATGTAGGGAATGTCACCGGTATTTACGCTGTGCATATGAAGATCGCAAATCTGCCTTTCGGCCTTTCCTCAGATCGTTTCTGGGCGCTTCTGGGCGGGATTTCGATCGCCATAGGCATAATGACCTATTCCAAAAGAGTTATGGAAACCGTTGGCAAGAAGATAACGAATATGCTGCCGATGATGGCTCTGATCTCTGTTGTGGCACAAAGTATTACCGTTTACATTTACACCAATGTTGGCGTGCCTGTATCGACATCACAGGCAATAGTCGGCGCAGTTGCCGGTGTAGGCGCTGTACACGGTTTTTCAAGCGTGAACTTCAAGTCCATCGGACGGATAGCCATCGGATGGCTGATGACACCCATCGCCGCGGGAGCGGTTGCCATAGGAACATATTTCTTGTTTAAACTGTTTTAAAATGGAATTAAAAGATATTCAAAGGGAATTGCCTGAATTTAAGGAGAAGATCGACCTTGTCGGCGTTAAGAACATCTGCGCTCCCATAAGGATCAAGGACAGGGCGAATAAGGTGCAGAATACAGTGGCAAAAATTGAAATGTCCGTATGCCTGCCTCATCATCAGAGGGGCACTCATATGAGCCGTTTCACGGAGCAGCTGCACCTCTCTGAAAGGACGCTTTCTTATAAGACCTTAAAGAAAACCCTTGAGGACCTTCAGAAAATACTGCACGCTGATTCCTCCTTCATTATTGTAAGATTCCCCTATTTCATTAAAAAGACCGCCCCTGTTTCGAAATCAAAGAGCCTTATGAATTATGATGTGGAATTCACCGGGCGGTTAAAGGATGGAAAATTCTTATTCACTTTGACCGTGAAAGTTCCTGTTATGACACTTTGTCCGTGTTCTAAGGAGATCAGCGAGAGCGGCGCTCACAATCAGAGGGCATTTGTAACGATCTCTATTGACACAAACAGCTTTGTCTGGATCGAGGACTTGGTCAAGCTTGCCGAGAACAGCGCATCCGCCCCCCTATATATGACGCTGAAGCGGCCGGATGAGAAATTCATTACCGAGCTCTCCTATAATAATCCTCGATTCGTGGAAGATGTAGTAAGAAAGGTCGCAGACGGGCTGAAGGGAATTTGCAAGATAAGGAGATTTAGAGTAGAGGTTGAATCTCAGGAATCCATACACAATCATTCTGCTTACGCATTCATAGAGTATGAGAAAGAATAAAGCCATCGGGATCGATATCGATGCCGTTCTGGCAGATTCTGATCCCGTATTCATCAAAGAACTTCAGCAGATAACCGGCAAGGAGTTTATAAGAACAAAGGAAACGCCATTCAAATACGAGGATGCCTTCGGTATTGATGAAGACACAATGAACATCTTCTGGGATACCTTTACCCGCAAGAACGGCTGGATTGATATTCCCGTTCTCTCAGGCGCTGTTGAAGCGGTCAAGCTGCTCCACGAGGAGTATCATATCGCCATTGTTTCAGCAAGGCCGCAGGTCCTGGAAACACAGACGGTCAAATGGCTAGAGCTCAATAATATCCCGTTCGACGAGATATTCTTCACTGATTTTGAAGATAAGGCACAAAAACTGTCACATCTTGATGAATTGGAATATTTTCTGGAAGACAACCCCATTTTTATAATGGACCTGATAAAGCGGGGTGTACATATCCTACTTTTTGATTACCCGTGGAATCAGAATTTTACTGATCCCGGCGTTACAAGGGTCTTCGGTTGGGAAGATGTCTATAAATTGTTCTTCAAATCCAATCGCGCCAGATAATCGATAAACGAATAGAGAGTTACACCGAAAAGCATCCAATTGGCGACGGCCAGGGATATGCCCTTCCAGCCGATCATCATTGCGGCATCTCCCGCTGAATCGATCACAAGGAAAAGAATGAATATGATAGCTATCATCTGAATGGTTGTCTTTATCTTCCCTGAAAGCATTGCGGGTATCACTTTTCCCTTGGCGGATATGACCATTCTTAATCCGGTAATAGTGAATTCCCTGAAAAGAATGAAGATCACGATCCATGCCGGAGTGATACCGTACTTGACGAAAAGGATCAATGCTGAAAAGACCAGTATCTTATCCGCCAGCGGATCGGCGAATTTACCGAAATCGGATACAGCATTGTATTTTCTGGCTATCAAACCGTCAAAAAAGTCGGTGACCGCGGAAATGATAAATGCGGCGCCGGCAAATGTGAATGCTTCTATTTCGAATAAATAGACAAACAATGCAGCCAGGATTATCCTGACGGCAGTCAAAATATTTGGTACTTTTTTCATGTTCTTCCTCTGAATTCCCCATCTTGAATATACAATTTCGCTTTGATGAATTTTCCTGGTGTCATCTGTTTGCCCGTAACTTTTATATTAAGGTCCACACCGGGAGAATCCCTGAAGGTCCTACCCTCATATCCTCCCTTTGCTTCGCGGTCAATGACCACTATTTCCTTTTTCCCGACGGGGAATGTTTCATAAATATTTTCTGTCTGTATCTCTTCCAGCAGAGAGATCCTTTTTTCAATTTTATCAAGGGGAACGGGCTGAAGCGAAAGGGAGTCGGTAATATTATTCTCATCGCTGAAGGGGAAAAACACTGCCCTTTCGACCCTGTTCTTCCTCAGAAAATCAGCAAGTTCTTTAAAATCATCTTCGCTCTCACCGGGAAATCCGATAATCAGATTAGTCCGCAGAATGCCTCCTGCTGAACGAATCAAGGGAAGGGAATCGTAAAACCCCTTATTCAAAGAGGGCCGGCCCATAAAGCGCAGTATCCTTTCCGAGACATGCTGTATTGGAATGTCAAAATACGGGATAACAGTTTTCAGGCCCAAAAATCTTTCAACCCAGGCGGGACCAATATCAGCGGGATTGAGGTAATGCACCCTTATCCAGGTAAATCCCATCTTATCCAGCTCCTCAAGCAATTCAAGCAGGCGTGATCCACCGAAAAGGTCCTTGCCGTAATCGGTGGTGTCTTGCGCAATGATAATGAGCTCGCTTATACCCTGCTTAAGCAATTTCCCGGCTTCTTCCAGGATATCATTGATACTCCTGCTTCTTAAAGGGCCTTTGATATGCGGGATGAGACAGTATGTACATTTATGAGAACAACCCTCGGCGATCTTCAGATACTCGTAATGAGCTCCCGTCAGCAGAAGCCGCTCCGCACCCGGATATTGATTGTTCTTTTCTCCGAAGATAAAACGCTTTCTCTCATCATAGAATTGTTTAGGAACATCGTAATGATCTATTCCTCTAATAAGATCAACATCCTTGAATATTTTCTTGTCCCGGCCGAAGCGCTCCGCCATACATCCGCTGACAATGATCTTTAATTGTGGATTGGACTTCTTTAATTCAAGATATTCTTCAATCACATCCTCGGCCTCTTTAATTGAACTTTCGAGGAATCCGCAGGTATTGATGACTATATGATCGGCTTCGTAAGGGTCGAAGGTGATCTCATAATTTCCATCCATGATAGATGAAGCCGCCAGTATTTCAGAATCTACCAGATTTCTTGGACATCCCAGGGAAATCAGGAATACCTTCTGCTTTTTTTTCATAGGGAGAAATACTTTTTCAGTTTCTCCTCAGTAACTTTCTTCTTTTTATATGATTCTATTCGGAAATGAAGTATCCTTCCGTCGGTGCCGGTAAATACCACTTCCTTCAACTTAAAATTCTTCTCATCAATGAGAAATTCAATGGAGGAGAACGGAAAATTCTTATCCATGGGTTTGATCTTAACAAGGACGATCCCGTCCGAACTCCTAAAGGCCTCTTTATGGAATTGCTCCCATTTCTTCTTGGAAGGGATGATATAGGTAAGAGAATCATCTTCCAGCTCGAACTCCTTTCTAATCCTCTTGCCACTCTCTTCGGTCTCATAATGCAGGGCGTCTCCGTTTGAAACATAAATATCACTTGTAGAATTCTTCATTTCCAATCGGAATTTTTTTGAATTTAAAAGGTATATCCCCTTGCCGTTCATTTCACTCCACTTCTCTAAAAATGGGATCCACACACGCTCGGAGAAACTAAGGAATACCGTATCATTGCTGTTAAATACTGCATATAGGGAATGGAGAAAAAGTGATGAGTCCTTTTCTTTCATCGGAACAAAGGTATCGTTGTATAATGTGAATCCGAAATTCAGCAATGCGGCGATCACCAAAAGGATCAGAGAAAATCTTTTCTCATATCGTACCATTTTTCCTCCGCAATGAGCATTTCCCTTTTGCCCGATTTGTCCTTTTGTGAAACGATGCTGTTCTGCTCCATCAAGTGGATCAGCCGGGATGACCTGTTGTATCCTATAGATAGAACCGTCTGAAGGTAAGATGTCGAAACCTTTCCTGCCTCCAGCAGAGCTGATACCGCCGGGACAAAAAGCTCATCGTCCACCTCTTTAGTTCCAGCGTCAAGGCCGTTCAAAGCCGCTTCGGTAACATACTCCTCTTCCCAATCAAAGAATTCCTGCTGATCCAGCGAGGCCCAGTATTGAACTATTCTCAAGGTCTCTTCATCAGCGGGAAAAGGAGCCTGCGCTCTGACGAGATCACTGGAGCCCGGGGGAAGATAAAGCAGATCACCTTTTCCTAAAAGTGCTTCCGCGCCGTTCTTGTCAAAGATCGTTCTTGAATCGACTTTCGAGGCAACCCGGAAGGAGATCCGAACAGGGAAATTGCTCTTAATGACCCCGGTGATAACATCCACCGAAGGCCTTTGTGTAGCTAGTACAAGATGTATACCAACTGCACGCGCCAATTGCGCTAAACGGGCAATGGAGGACTCTACATCGCCTCTGGCGACCATCATAAGATCAGCGAGCTCATCAATGATCACGACTATATAGGGGAATCTCTTCAATTCCTGATCTTCCTTGGAATGCTTTTCAACATAAGCATTATATTTGGTAATGTGATTGAGGCCGTAATTGGCCATCTCACGGTATCTGAACTCCATCCGGCGGACCATTTCCTGAAGCTTTTTTGCAGCAGTCTTTGGTTCGACCACAATATCTCCGAGTATATGCGGTAATTTACTGAATTTGGTCATCTCGACCCTCTTCGGATCTATGAGCAGCATCCTCAGGTCATCCGGAGTGAATTGCATCAGCAGAAAATCGATAAGGGCTTTTATCATCACGGATTTGCCTGAACCGGTGGACCCCGCGATGAGCAAATGCGGCATATCATTCAGACATCCGGCGATATGCGAGCCGTCGATCGTGCACCCGATACCGAAAGCCAGCCCTTTGCATTTTTTTAGGGGGCCGTCCATGAATTCACTCAAGGCAATTGTCCGCTTATTCTCGTTCGGTATCTCAATGCCTATTGCCTGTTTTCCCGGGATGGGGGCGATTATTCTCACCGGTGATTTTGCGAGGGCGTAGGAGATATCATTTTCCAGAGAAGTTATCTGACTGACCCTTTGTCCCGGCGATAGCGTTATCTCATAACGGGTAACCGTGGGTCCGGTGACATAAGAGGCAAGCGTTGCTTCCACACCAAGGAGGTTCAATTTTTCTATGAGTATCTCCCCCAATGCCTCAAGAGCATCCACATCGTTCTTCAGATTACCCTTGGAAACGGGATTTAAGATCGACGCGGGGGGCGGCTTGATCTGACCGGCACTCATGATAGGAATGGGGATCGCCTCTATTTTTTTTGGGGATGCTTTCGCCAGCTTCTTCTCGGATACTATTGCTCTCTTCTTCTGGGGAACGGGTTTACTGCTCAATTTTGCCTCTTTTCTCTTTATTCGTTTCTGCTTTTCCTTTTCCACTGTTTTTTCAAGAGATTTCCGCTTTCTCTCTCTTCTGAGTGCAATGAGATTGAATACCTTGTTCTTGAGTTTTTGAACGAATTTCCGAAAAAGGAAATTCGTCATTGTAAATATCGCGCCAACTGTGAGCAATACGGCAACGATGATCGCGCCGAGTTTGCCCGTCGTCTTGATAAGGATGCGCACAGAGAACCATCCCAAATACCCTATCTTGAAAAGTATGTCTTGAGTCGGCTTTGCATTACCTACAACACTCTTTGAAATGAAAAGGCCGAATATTATGGAGAAGGCGAACATAAAGAGAAATACTCCATAAAAACTCTTAAAATTCCTATCGCTGCTGTCAAAAAGCCGAATGCCTATATATATCAGCATCAATGGTATCAGAAGGCTTGACCAGCCGAAAGCGACCTTCAGGCCGAAGGCGATGACCATACCTATCTGGCCGATCACCGAATAATCCTTCGCGACATTTGTTACCAACGGGTTTTTGGCGGGATTATATGTTACAAGGCTGAATCCCACATATATGGCCAGCAAAAATATGATTATACCGATAAGTTCGAATTTCTGTTCTTTTTTTATGTTCATATAAAAATAACCGTTACCAATCCTGCTATTATAGCATAGATCCCGAAAAGATAGTACTTTCCTGAGTTCACTAAATTGCGAAGCAATTTAAGAGCGAAATATCCCGAGATCAAAGCGGCCAGAAAACCAATGATCATCTGACTCATCGGCAAGGACTGAGCACCGCCTGCGCCGGATATGGTTTCCAGAATAAATGCGCCGCCAATGGCGGGAAGTGACAGTAAAAATGAAAAATTGAATGCCTTTTCGGGAGAAAGGCCTGAAATGCCCCCCGCCAAGATAGTCGCACCCGATCTTGATATACCGGGGATCGCGGCAAAGCCCTGCATCAGTCCTACAAATGCTCCGGATGCCGGATTCGCGGTTTTGATACTGTTTTTGTTCTTTGTAAGAAAGACTTGTGCAAGAATATTGATACCGCCGGTGAATAATAATGCCCACCCGGCAACCTTAGGAGTAGAGAACATATCCATCAGGATCTTCTTGAAAAATATTATGAACACCGCAGTAATCAATGTTCCCAGTAAAAGGGAATGCAGCAGCGCGGATCTCTTTGAGAAGGGATTCTTGAACATCAGCAGTACTTCCCAGATCTGCTTACGCATGAAGATCAGAACCGCGAGTAATGTCCCCATATGGAGAACTATCCCGAAGTACACATTACCGGAAAACTCGTTTCCCATTAGAGATTGTATGATAGAAAGATGTCCCGATGATGAGATCGGTAGGAATTCGGTCACTCCCTGCACCAATCCCAGGAGCAGGGAATAAATCGATTCAGTGGTCTGATTCATAAATGCGATGACAGTCGTTCACAAGTGAACGAGGTACGAGGCATTAAGAAGTGTGAAGTGTGAAGTGTAAAGTGAAAAGAATAAAACAATATCCACACCCGTAACCGGAAAATCAATATTTCGTTTAACACTTTAATTCTCCTGTTCCAATCATATCACGCCGCAACCCAATCAAGATATGGGACATGTCGTACGCCGCCGGCGTTCGTCTGTCCCGATGTAAAAGTACCAAGCGGAGAGTTGAAAATTGTGAAGCAATTGTACACTCTTCGCAATGTATAGAATCACACGATAACATTCTTCACGCCGGTTTTTCTATCTTCTGCGCTCCTCGCGCCTCTCATGCTGAGCAAAAGAGCATCAGCCATTGTTACCGTCTTTATGAATCAGACCACTAGTTTGATTCATCTACTTATTGAGCACTCCGCTTTTTTCAATATTGGATACTATTTCAGCGATGTATTTATCATTCTTTCTCTTGAGAACCTTTTTTGCCCAATAATAAGCCTTCTTATGGTCCTTATTGGAGTAATAAGCCACGGTAATGCCCATCATGGAAGGAAGGAAGCTGCCGTCCAGACTAAGAGCTTTCTTGAAATACTGAATAGCTTTCTGGAAATTCGGTGTCTTCTTGCTCATATAGCACTTTCCAAGATTATGAAGAACGCTTATATCAGCTTTTTTGAGCATCTCTACTCTTGCGTAATAATTTATTGCCTGACTGTATTTTTGAAGGTCCATATGTGCATCACCGATATTTACTAAAACCAGATAGTCGCTTCCGCCGTATTGCTCCGCGATCTTAAATTGTTCCATGGCAGCCTGTTTCTTGCCCATCTTAAAGAGCGCTTTACCCGCGCCGAGATAACCGATGGCATTAGTATCGTCCTTTTCGATAACCTTGTCAAAGAGTCCCTTGGCCTTTTCGTACTCGCCTTTATCCAGGGCATCCTGTCCGAGCCAGGTAAGTACTTGAGCATCTTCACCGCCCATTTTCTCCAACTTTGCCATTTCCTTGAGAACGAGTTCTTTCTCACCCATGGTGCTCAAAACATTGATCTTAAGCTTGATGAGGTTCATATTCTTTGAATCCTTCTTCAACTTCTTTGAAATGGTCTTCAGGGCTTCGTCGAATCTTTTTGTCCTCTGATATATCTGTATCAGCTGAGTTGACATGGTCTCCTCGAAATCCGGATGCACCATGGCATTCAATGCGGCGTTCTCTGCCTGCGGCCAATTCTCTTCCTCGAAGTAGATAATATAAAGATTGTAATAGATCGAAGCCTGATTCTTCTTGACTGATTCCTCTTTTTCCATATCGGATTCTTCGGTTTTCAATCCCTTATCGAAATATTTCTTGGCCTGTGACTTGAATTCCTTCTTCTGAGCGTCAATCTGGGAAGCGGATGACTTTCTCAAATAAGAGGTACCTATCTGTAGATATGCAAAGGTGGTCGGCGTCTGAGCAAGGGATTTGACATACCATTCTATGGCACCATCGACATCGTCCACACGGTACTCCATATTGGCAAGGCTGTAATAGGCACTCACGAATTCCGGAGAGGATTTGACAACCTTCTTGAAATACTTCGCTGCTTCTTCAAATTTCGCCGATCTATCCTCATCGGAAAGGCCGTTGGTAGCATCTAAAGCCTCGGTTTCGGCCTTTTTTGCACGCTTCCAATAGTTAGCGGAGAGTTCTCCCCAACCGTAAACTACCGAAAAGCTAAATAATGTAACAAGCAAAACTGCGATGATCTTTTTCATCCTACAACTCCTTAGTAGGCTTTCTTTTTATGTCTATTCGCCCTTCTTTTCTTTCTTCTTTTGTGTTTTTTAACCTTCAAAAGCTTTCTTCTGCGTCCTGACGGCATAGCGTCCTCCTGTATAAAAATATTAATTATTCATTATACAGTATTTACATCCTGTTTTCAATCAATAAAGGCAAATTTCAAGACCTTTTTAAAGAGCCCACCTGATTTCTCTGCCTTTATATGAACAAGATATATGCCAGATGCTAAAGAAGTGCCATCAGGGCGTAACTTATCAACGACAAAGGAGTCCTCTGCCACATTTGAAGTGCTTGTTTTCGGCGGGAAAGTGTAGATAATACTGCCATCGATGGAATATATGGAACAGTTAAGCAGCCAACCCTCTTGAGGAACCTCCAGTGCGATAACCGTATTACTCCCGAAAGAGGGATTAGGAACGATCTTCACAGCGATTTC
Source organism: bacterium (assembly GCA_023133295.1). Taxonomy (GTDB): domain Bacteria; phylum AUK180; class AUK180; order AUK180; family AUK180; genus JAGLWT01. The sequence continues at coordinate 48,659 of JAGLWT010000156.1, forward strand.
CTCACTTTCAAACGGCTGCATTTCAATATTTATCTCCTGTGGTGTCTGATCGATGGAGAAAGGGTGAAATATCGTTTGATAACCCGGTTTGGAGACCATAAGAGTATAGTCCCCTGCTGTCAGCCCCCAGTAATAATTACCCGCGGTATTTGAATACCTGTTTCTCACCAATGAATAATTGTACAGCTCTGTTATCTTCAGTGTTGCTCCGGAAATAGGCAATCCCGTTTCAGCATCAGAGATATGGCCGTAAATGTGCCTTGAACAGATCTCTTGCGCGAAGCTTAGAAATCCTTCATACTGCTCCGGCAAATAGGCTTCAACAACCGCCCATGAAGGGTGAAAGCCCAATGATGAGGGGCCGGCCTCGACCGTGAACGCAAGTGTGCCGAGTTCACCATAAAGCCAATCATCGGAATCACCGGCGGCCGGATACAGCATTACGCTCCAATAGGGATCATATTTTTCACTGCTGGAATATTTGTCCATCACCGCTGACATCGAGGAGGCGATCTGAGATAGCCGGCCGTGATCGGGAGCATAAACATAATCGTAACCGAATGGATACAGGATCATCTCGCCATAAGTATGAAAAGACAAAGAGGCGATCGGCTTAAGCTCTGTCGCAAGGTCCCTGACCGCGATATTCTCATATTCAGTGAACGGGCCGGTACCGGGAAAAACATCACTTGTTGAATCGAATTCCACACCGGACTCCCCCCAATGCCAGTCATAATTTCTATTGGGGTCAACGCCGTCATCGATTGCGGCATAGGATTGATCGGAATTATTATCCCTGGTATTCTTTCTCCATAAAGAGTCAAGTCCGCTGTAAACCACTTCAAGGCCGTCCGGATTGACCATTGGAACGAACCATAGGGCATAATTATCCGCAAGAGCGGAAAGAAAGGTATCCCCCTCGCTAATGTCGCTAAGAAGATTCTCCATGATGTAGAGGACGATCTCCGTCGTTTCCAGCTCTCTCGCGTGATGTTCGCCCATGATCAGGATATTGAATTCCTCTTCATCCACAGAAGGATTGTCCGATATCCGCAATGCCCATATGTCACGCGGGGTATAGCTTGCATTATACCCTGTGCCCTTGACCTTCTCCCAGGAATCTCCGATATCGTAGATCTCCACATAAGCGGGATAAGAATCCTTCAATGCCTCGATACGCAGCACAGCCGTATCATAGGAGGAATATCCCGTGATCGAGCGGTTTATGGCTATCACCTCAAATCCCGAAGAACCGCAAAGCGCCGCGTACTCCTCTATCTGTGATTCATCCAGTACCACATCGACCGACGGAGGAAGTACCCTTTGAATGTCCCAGCCTTTGGTCGGCGGGTCAAGAGGATCATTGAAACGAACGAGCACCTGCTCCGCTCCGATACTCACCGTGATAATAAATAGAATAAGGACCATGAAAGGTACTTGGTCTTTATTTTTTATTTTTTTCTCCATTTCCAAATTACCCTCATTTGTAGGATTATACCATAACCGATGCGAGAATCAAAAAGAAAGTACGAAATACGAGGCATATAGAGAAGTGAATAATGAATAGTGAACAGTGGAAGAAAGCAAAAGAAGCAAATACCAGATGGATCTTTCGTTTCACTCAAGATGACAGTCCTCTTCATTCTTCCTTTCCCCACTTGTCCCTTGTGCCTTGTCACTTGTGCACTGCGCAGCGCCATTGTCCATTGTCAATTTCTCAATTGTTCATTCTCCCCTCTGCACCTATCACCCTATCACCTCTTTTCTGCACTTGCTGCCTGTTTGACACCCCCGCACTCATTCAGTATAATAACACATGGCCGATAAAACATTTCCAAGCACATATTTCGAAAGGATCATCGAGAATATTTCCGGAGGCGTGTATATAGTGGACAACTCCCGCAATATCATCTATTGGAATAAGGGAGCAGAAAAGATCACCGGCTTTTCCAGCGGCGAAATGATGGGAAAGAATTGTGCGTTCATTGGTGATAAACTGATCGATGGGCACGGGGAAAAACCCTGCGATGAGAAGTGCCCGTTCAATATCACCAGCAAATCGAATGAAAGACGCAAAGGAGATGAGCTCTTTTTCCTGCACAAAACAGGACATCGCATCCCTGTTATCGTTAGATCGATACCCCTTGTGAATAAAGATGGTGAAATTGAGGCGATGGGAGAGTATTTCTTTGATAATTCTATCTTTGTTCTCGCTTTGGAACAACTTGAGAAATTTCACAATGACTCTACCGTTGACAAATTGACCGGCATCGGGAACAGAAGATACGCCGAATCCCATCTCAAATATCTTTCCAAGAGAAGCATCTCCGTGAATGACCCATTCTCTTTATTATTTGTGGATATTGACGACTTCAAAAAGATAAACGATATATTCGGGCATGATACGGGTGACAAGGTACTTCAAATGACCGTTAATTCGCTCAAGAGCGGATTAAGAGGAACTGATCTTTTGTTCAGATGGGGAGGTGAGGAATTCCTCATTATTCTTCCATCCACTGAACTGGAGGGGATCAAGAGCATTGGCGAAAGATGTAGAATGCTGGTTGAGAACTCTTCTATTGAACATGAGGAACAGCGGGTATCTGTTACCGTTTCTCTCGGGGGCACACAATATATTTCCGGAGAGGACTCTCTTACTGCCGTTGACAGAGCTGATACATATCTTTATTCCAGTAAGAAGGACGGAAAAAACATTACCACCATTGGGAAATAGTCCATAGTGATCTGATTCATAAAATTGACTTTTTTCATCTGATACTATAGACTTTCAAGTGGGCATATGAAAAAAGACGATCAAAACATCGGAAAGAGTTTCTCAATAGATGATCTTCCATCTACCTATATGTTGATCAAGAACGAAAAGGTTTCTTCTATGAATGAGATCGCCCATTCGCTCACGGGATATGCATCTACCACAGAACCGGTACCCCTTTCTGAAATATTCGAAGGGGCGGACCTCGCCATTTTACTTAATAAAATAAACTCAATAGAGCCCAAGGACTTCAGGAGAATGGACGCGATACTGCTGACAAAAGGGAAAAAGAGGATACATGTCGAATTATTTCTCTCAAGGCCTCACAAGGAGAAAGCCATCCTATGCTGCCTGAATCCTGTTGAGAAAAGGTATGATTTTCAGAACAAGCTCTTTGAGAGGGAGAGGCAATTCGCCTCATTGCTGAAAAATCTTCCGGGGATCGCCTATCGGTGTAAGATCGATGAATACTGGACAATGGAGTTTCTTTCAGAAGGCTGCTATGAAGTTACAGGATACACTCCTGAACAGCTTATTGAAAATAACGAGCTCGCGTACGCTGATCTGATCAGCGAAGAAGACAAGGAATATGTGAGTAGAACAGTGCTTTCTTCCGTAGAGAAAAGAGAGATGTTCACCCTTGTTTACAGAATAAAGACCGCCAAGGACGATATTAAATGGGTTTGGGAAAAAGGTCAGTCATTTGAAAATGAAAAGGGCGAAAAAAGACTGGAAGGATTTATTTCAGATATTACCGACCGGATAAAATATGAAAAGGAATTTCAAGAGAGCCGTACCCTCTACGAGCAACTTGTTGAGACATCTCCCGATGCCATCATCCTCCTGCATCCCGAGGGAATAATAAAGATGTCCAATTCCAAGACAGCGGAGCTTTTCGGATATGCGGATCCAAACGCTTTTGTAGGGAAGTCGATCTATGATTATGTTTACCCCGAATACAAATTCCCATTAGAAAAGTGTATCTCCAGTACAATGATCACAAATGAGCCAGCCGAGAAAGAACTCATCTTTAAAAAGGGAAATGATGTGATCTTCTGGGGAGATGTCAGAGCATCCGTGATCCGGGATAATCACGGAAATGTTCAAATGATAACCCTTATCATTAGGGACACTACCGAGCGGAATATCACGGATGAGAATCTGAGAAAGAGCCGCGAGAAATACAAGGCGATCCTTGCCGCTGTTCCCGATCTTATCTTCCTGATAGACAATGAAGGCACATTTCTCGATTACAAAGCGGAGATCGGGCAGGATCTGATACAAAAACCCGATTATTTCATTCATCGCAATGTCTATGAGGTCGTTCCTAAATATATTGCCGATCTGACACTGACACACATCAAAAAAGCGGTGAAAACCAATAAGATGCAGAAGTATGAGTATATGCTTATAAACGCCAAGGGGCAGAGAGAGGATTTTGAATCCAGAGTTGTCCCGGCGGGCAGAGGCGAATGCCTCGCTATTGTCCGAAATATCACCGAAAGAAAAAGGGCTGAGAGAGAACTGATCTCTGAAAAAGAAAGATTGGACATTACTTTGAGTTCGATCGGTGATGGAGTGATCTCAACCGACACCAAAGGCAATATTACTCTTATCAACAAGGTAGCGGAAAAAGTATTGAAAGTGCGGAAAACCGATGTTATGGGACATCCTATCACGAAGTACTTCAAATTGCTGCGGTCACGCGACAAAAAACCGCTTTCGCCGCCGCCTTTCAAAGCTGTACTTGTAGATAAAAAAACGATCGATTACACCGAAAATATCCTGCTTGTCTTACCGGATTCTCAACACATTGAGATCGGTTTTTCACTCTCGCCGGTTAAGGCAACGGACGGCACATTGATCGGCTCAGTTCTCGCATTCCGTGATATAACTGATATCCTTCAGATGCAGGATGAAATGGTTAAATCACAGCGTTTAGAGTCCTTGGGAGTCCTAGCGGGAGGCATAGCGCATGATTTCAAAAATATCCTTACCGTAATTTCCGGAAATATACAATTGGCGGAGATGTTCTACGATAAAAAAGAACAGACCCTGGAAATATTGAGAGAGGCCTATGATGCCTCGGACAAAGCGGTCGAGCTCACTCAGCAGTTCCTCACATTTTCCAAGGGCGGCGCGCCCGTTAAGAAGGCGGCGTCTCTTTTCGAATTACTGGAAGAATCCATTACCTTCACTTCAAGGGGTTCGAGCATCACACCCAAGATAAAGGCCGCGGATGGACTATGGAATGCCGAGGTAGATTCCGGCCAGATCAGTCAGGTGGTAAATAACCTGGTTCTCAACGCCATTCAGGCAATGGGTGATAATGGTAAATTGACAGTAAGCGCATCCAATGTCAAGCTTAAAAAGGGAGAGCATCACACCCTGCCCGCAGGCAATTATATTAAGATCGATTTTGAAGATAACGGCCCAGGGATCCCCGAAGAGACATTGGCCAAGATTTGGGACCCATATTTTACAACGAAGGACGCGGGTAACGGCCTGGGGCTTTCATCATGCTACTCAATTATCTCAAAGCATGAAGGACATATTTCAGTAACTTCTAAAGTCGGGAAGGGAACCACCTTTACGATTCTGCTGCCGACACTTGGGAAATCAGGAAAGCTAAAAAGCATGCGTTCCGCAGAGGAATTGAAAAGAGGCAGCGGAAGGATACTTCTGATGGATGATAAAGAAGGGATCAGAGATCTTACTAAACGGATGTTGGCGGGATTGGGGTATTTCGTTACCGCTGTTTCTGACGGCGACAAGTTATTAAAAGAATACAACAAGTCGGTAAAGCAGAAAAAACCTTTTGACCTTTATATAATGGACCTTATTATTGCCGGAGGAATGGGCGGCAAGCAAACGGTAAAGAAGTTACTGGCAAAAGACCCAAAGGCGAAAGTCATTGTAGTAAGCGCATTTTCAAGGGACGATTCAATTACCAATCATAAGGCACTCGGATTTGCGGGAAGCCTGAAGAAGCCATTCAAACTCGAGGAGATGGCAGAACTCGTTTTCCAAATTATCAATTCATAGATCTTCTCCGCTTCTTGGAGAAGACAGTTCACAAGTTAAGCTTCGCAGTGGACCCAGGAACAAGTGGACCCAGTGTCCCAGGGACCTGTGGGGAAGGAAACAATAACCACACCCGTAACCGGAAAAACACGATTTCATTGCTTTCATTAAAATCAACCGTCAAAACAATAGAACGCCGGAGCGATGTAAGATATGGGACATGTCGTACCTAAAGAGAATGAACAATGTACAATTGACAATGAACAATGATGATATAAAAGACACATGTTTGTCATTCTGAAAGAGCGGTAGCGACTGAAGAATCCATCCCCTTTCTTATCCCCACTTCGCACATCGTACATCCAACCTCGCACCTCGTTCGCCACGCGAACGAACCATCTGTCCCGATGTAAAAGTTCCAAGCAAAGAGTTGACAGGAAGCCAAGCGTGTAAACTCTTTGCCCCGTTAGAATCACACGAAGTTATTATTATCTATTCTCTACAATAGGGCAGACACACAGATCTGCCCCTGCCTTTGCCTTGTGCACTTACCCCTTGATTTTGAATATTCCATGTTTTCTGTTAAAATCAAGAATGAAAGAAAAGCATAAAAAGAGACTTAGAACTTACACATATATTGCCATATTAATATCATTTATTGTTCTGTGGATCTTCTTCAGGGAGGAAGCCATTCTATACGGCCTTTCATGCATATTTATCTTTTCTCTGATCTTCGAAAAGGACAAGTTATGGGCATGGATACCCGCATTCATAATATCATGGGTATGGGTATACCTCGCCAGAGAAATGTATATGGGATACTCCGGGTTCAAATACAATATATACGGGGTTTCTCTCTTCCCTATTCTGGCTTGGCCCACACTTCTCATGCTGGGATATTTCGTTCTTTTCTCTGCTGTCAAGGCCAAGAACCAACTCTTCAGATGGCTCAAGATGTGTATTGTCTGGGCTGTGGGACTTATAGTAATTGAAAGTGTGGGTTACAATCTCCTCGGGGTTCATCTGTCTCAAGGAACTCAATATGCGGGATGGCCTATATTGAATTGTTTCCATTCTCCCGCTTGGATGCAAGTATCATATTTCAGTGTCGGTATTTTCTTTTATGGAAGCATTGCGTATTTTGAAAAAAGGCTCAGGAACAAACCAGTGTCCTGATTCATAAATACGATGACAGTCGTTCACGTGGCGAACGATGTGTGAAGTGTGAGGTGTAAAGTTGGAACCAGACAGGATGAAATACAACTGGATCCCACGGTCGCCAACT
>JAGLWT010000157.1 GCA_023133295.1 bacterium
AGCGCATGATAAATTTAACCAGAACATTTCTAAGATTCATATTGGGCGGAGCAAGCGGACAAAATTTTTTGGGCAACCCCGTGATACCTTTGCTTCTGAACTTAACGCCAGCTAAATTTCGCCACAAACTCGCATTGCAGCTTCTTGGAATTAGCCCCCACTACTTTATTAATATTGATAAAGATCGCATATTATCCGAGCAAAAGGTAGGAAGCTATTTACTAAATCAAGAACATGACCGGAATAAAGAGTCCCGCCATAAAATCTCAGAAAAACTCGTAAAGCCCTTCGTAAATAAGGACATGGATGTTCTTGACTTTGGATGTGGTCCCGGATATCTTTCATATGCCGTTGCAAAGTATGCTAAATCTGTTATAGGAACAGATATTTCAAAAGGTGTTATCAAATGTGCAGAAATACTCAATTCTGGGAAGAATATCAAGTATGTCCTTGGGAAGATGAATGGACTTTCGAAATTTCAAGACAAGCGATTTGACCTGATATATACTTTCGCAGTTTTTCAACATCTTAACGACCTCCAGTTTGAAAAATTTCTTAGGGAATTCAAGAGGATTCTGAAGCCCGGAGGAAAAGTTACTTGTCACATTCCCATTTTCAGCTCTCCAAGCATTAATAAATTAGCTAATAAGAGAGTTGAATCCAATATTCTGTACAGAAGAATTTACATCCCTATGTACTATAGAAAATTGGATTATGTTTTGAAGGTTATAAAGGAATCCGGCTTCACCTTGTTAAATCATTATCTGGGTTCCAAATATTTAGATTGTGGTGATGATATCTGTAAGCAGCATATATTCGAACTAAGTAATTAAACCCAAAACCTATACTTACCTTTCCACAAAAAGGTCACATGGTGGAACAATATGCAATGGTCAAAATAGAAATTTGCTATTGTCCATCGAATCGTTTTTCAAATATCAAAAGAAGGTTTTGAAGTAATTACAAATATTTTCATCAAAGTCAGACTCAGAAAATTTCTTTGAAAATTCAAATCCTCTTTTTCTTATCACATCGATCAATGCTCGATCACTATTTAACTTCTCAATCAGCTTCAGTAAGGAGTTCTTTTTGCTAAAATCTATTCGATAGCCATTTACACCATTTTCTAAATAATTCCTGAACGCCCCGGTATCGGAAGAAAAAACTATTCGCCCTGCCCTCATTGCTTCAAACGCCGTCAACCCAAAAGCTTCGTTGAGAATCGGCATTGAAGGGACGGTTAAAAACGAAATATTATCAAATATCGTATTAAGATCTGATTCGTGCCCCTTGAAGTATGTCCTCTCCGAAATTCCAAGTTTTTCTACAAGAGATCTCAGGAATTCTGTATATGTATGGATAGTAACTCCCAGTTTATACTTCTTTGCAAGTTTATTAAGGAATATTTCCGACTTTTTATTCATATTCCTTTCGTCTCCATAGATAAAGAATTTTGCCTCAGGAAGGATCTTCAGCACTTCAGAGAACCTGATCAATGAAAGATGTATACCCTTTTCCGGGATCAATCTTCCGAAGTATCCGAAGTTATCGGCATCAAAATCCTTGTGAAATAGTATTTTATCAGAGACAGGGTTCTCAATGATTTTTGTTTTCTTAATCCCGAAAACACTTTTTACAAGATATGAGACGGCAATCGTATTTACATTTCGGGATGTCAGAATATTTGATAGATACAATTTTTTCATGGGAGAAACCGTTTCATTCAAATGCCAGACAAACACTTTCTCTGTTTTCTTTGCAGCCAATGCAGAATAATATCCCCCTCTTATCATGTTGGAATAAACCATATCTATTTGACAATCGTTTATTATTTGCACTAAATAGTCTATTGAAGGTTTTTGGGATATTTTCCGTGAAAGAATTGGGGGGAAACTGTGAAAATGTATCTTAGAGCCCAGTTCCTCAAGGTCTTTCTGCAATTTCCCTTTGCCGGAAACTATCGAGTGAAGTTCAATATCAAACTTGGACATCAGGACTTCAAGCGTTCTAAGCGCTATTACTTCAGCCCCGCTGACCTCAGAGTACTGTTCGACAAAAAGAATCCTAATCATCTTTTACTAATTCCTTTACTCCTTTTTTGGACATATTTCTGTATTCAATAGAAAATTTGTACCCATTATCCTGAATAGTTCTATAGAGATCACTGTCTTCCATCAAGGATCGTATTTTTTTAGCAGCCGATCTATAAGCTCCAACTTCACAGAGCATCCCGTTGTAGTTATCAGTTATTAACTCTTCCGAACCACCATTTTTCATGGTAACAACAGGAACCCCGCACGCCATAGCTTCTAAATATACGATTCCCAGGCCTTCCTGTCTTGAGGGTAGGTAAAATATCATCGATCGATCCATTATTTTCTTTATATCGTTACCCGTTTTCAAAATATCAAAAAATACTACATTCTCATATTCGTTTCTATTCAATTTTTCCGGTACTGAACCAATGATATTAAATTTGATATCTGGCAACAGCAAAGCTGTCTTCAGTAATGTATCGATATCCTTTCTCATATCATTAAACCTTCCTATAGAGATTATTGTCTTTTCTTTTCTCTCTTTTCCCTCAACATACCAAAGCCCATCCAACGGAGGATACACTTTCCTGATCCTATTCCTAAACAGAAATCTTTTTCTTGTTGTATCGCTAATTGCAAAAAACTGTACTTGTTTATTCAAAAGCGAAAGATTTTCCAATAAGGAATACAGGGGGAGCAGAATAAGTTCAATTACTGCAACATATCGATGCTGCATTAAGTATGTCTTTGGCCCTTGACTCAAAAGTTCTTTCCCAAACGAGGTTGCTATCCAGATCTTAGCTTTCCTGCAAAAGAACATCAAGATAAAAGCAAACATCGGCGAAGCAGCAATGATATAGAGATCATTTCCTCTTGGCACTTCTCTCAGAATGCATATCATCGATATCATTGCACGGTACATATAAATGGAATTCAGGCGTTTACTGATAATCCTGATATTGGAAGTACTATTTTGTTCTTTTGCGGAAAATGTATATACATCATATTTTCTATTTGTTAGATTGTTTGTCAAAGTATCACAAAGAGCCCGCAATCCACCCTTTATTTCATATACGTCAGTAATTATGGTTACTTTTCTTCTCATAAGGTTTTCGTCTTCCAATAATGTACAATATTTTGTTTGACATTTCAAGTTGAATTAGCATTGAAAATTGGATAAAATGAAGGATGACAAAGAAGAAAATACTCCTTATTACTGATAACTATGAGATTCCCGGGGGAATGTAAGTTATGACGGACCGATTATGCGGCATACTGCAAAAGAGCTTCAATGTGAAAATCGCATCTTCCGTTAGTAGAAAAACTCCCTCAAATGTCTGTATTCATTTTTCACAGGGATTACAACCGATATTTCTCGTTTCATTCATATACTTCTGTACTATTTTCCTCGTGTTGTATCATTAAGACCACCAATTTTCAAGACGAATCAGGTTTTGTGTAATAAATACTGAGCAAATCTGCTGAATATCCACAAAAATTCTATTGCTCTTTTTTGAAATACATTATGTAATTAGAAAACAAAAATCCATTGAACATTCTGAGCGGAGTGTATTTTTTCAGAAAATTGACTACACCCTTTGTGTTTTCAGTAAAGAAATACGGTTTAACCTTAAGTTCAATTCCGGCTTGCGAAAATATTTCCTTCCATTCTTTCATTGAATAGATATTTTCCGTAATGCCAAGTTTTCTATCATCTGCCCCGAAATGCTTTTTCTGGCTCTTTTCACGCCACTTCGACGCGATCGGTTCAGAAGTGGCCGCGAAGGAGCCGCCTTTTCTCAAGATTCGTTTTATCTCTTTCAATAGGGCTACCGGATTGTCTGAATGATGAAGCGCCGCATCACAGAGAACGACATCCAGAGAATTGTCTTTGAACGGGAGTAGATGAAAATCAGCGACGATGCGCTTTATCTTATCTTTATTGCCACCGATCCAATTTGCGATCCGCGGGAAATTCTCTTTTAATGTGAGCGTTGAAAAATCAAGAGCATAAACCTCATCCACCTCTTCATATTTCGAAACACATGCCGCAAGCCAGCCGGAGCCTGTACCCAGATCAAGAACCTTACCTTTGATCTTAAATATTTTGCTTATCTTATCGGGAGTTCCAAATCGGCCATCTGAATAGATATTCTGCCATTTCTCGGGAGCGTTGTACCTTGTATCTGTATCAAACTGTTCCTTTTCTCTCCAATCAAGCTCTACCAGATTAGCGTGCTCGGAAATTTCTGAAAAAATATGTATATCGCCGAAGTCATCTTTTTCGACCTTATACTCTTTATTAAACATAGGTCATTATAGCAAAAACTGATGCTTATTCCAATGCTAGGTGATCTGATTCATAAATACGATGACAGTCGTTCGCTCAGCGAACGATGTTTGAAGTCTTAAGTGTGAGGCATTAAGAAGTGTGAAGTCTGAAGTGTAAAGTGCGAAGTGAGGAAAAGACAGGATGAAATAAAACTGGGCCCCACGGTCGCCAACTCCCTCTGGATGGCACTTTCCACTTCTATATTTTCCTTCCCGCATCCGCTCCACGGGAGCCCGGCAGCGCCGGGCGACCAACCCAAAAGAGTTTTGAACCGTCTAAGCGACATTGACATTTTTAACGGCAAGAATGAATGGTTGCGAAGCCGAAAATATCCAACTGTCTGAGTGTAACGAGTTTTGGGATTTTAATGAATGATAGCCGTGGTGAGTATCATCGCAAAAAATGACAGGAGAGCAAAGACGGATCAAAACTCAATTAAATCATTTTTATTCAATTGTCAATTTTACATTGACAATTCAAAGAGGAGATTCCCTTCGGGCTGAAGATTTTTTCCGTCTTCTGCGTTGTTCGTTTCTTACATACCGCAATGGGTATGCGGCGTTCCTCGCGCCTTGAATACAGAGAAAAATATCGTCAGCCATTGTCATCACATTGAGGAATCAGAACACCGGCTTGAATTAGCATTGAAAATGGGATAAAATGAAAGGTGAGAAAGAAGAAAATACTGATAATTACTGATAATTTCGAGTTCCTGGGCGGAATGAGAGTGATGGCTGAAAGAGTGAGTCGGCAATTCCCGAAAGATGATGTGAGATTGTTAAGTTCGGTAAGCCGGAGATTCTTCTTTGGAAGAAGTAATATCTGGGGCGTATTTTTCCCATTGAACATCATCTACTTGTTCAAGTTAGCTTTCCTGACATCTCATCTTCTTTTCAAGCTCAATAATTTTTCAAGGATCATAATTGTTTCCCCAACACCGCTTCTCGGAATGATCAGCATCCTGCTCGGAAGGAAAGCGGATCTCTGGTTTGCGACGACATTTCCCGATGAACTTGCGAATAAAGTCTCCCTAAGTGGAATTCCCATGAACATGAAACTGATAATCGCTGTGGAAAAGCTACTTCTTCCATTTTATCGTCTTATAGAGAATGTGGTACTTAAAAGCAGAAGAATAAATTCATACGCTCTGAGCACTCTAAGTGCATGTTATTATAATACCAAAAGAGAAATTCCGATCATAAGATATCCCATTGAATCCGAATGGGTCCAACAAACCAAAGATGACGGAAAAAAGCAATATGACATCATCTCTGTTGGACGATTCAATGATCCCAGAAAGAACCTGAACATGCTTCTAAATGTATCTATGCGGTTGCCGCAATGCAGATTAGCCGTGATCGGCCCTCTGCCTTCGGGGATTGATCTTGAAGATTTTCACAATATCGATTTTATCGGTGAGATCTCCAGAGAAGAAGTCCGAGATTATTACAGAAGATCCAAAATATTTTTTCTGCCTTCCCTGCAGGAAGGTCTCGGCATCGTATATCTTGAGGCAATGTCGGCCGGCTTGCCGGTGATCACTCTGGACAACGGAGGGAGCAGAGACCTTATTCGTGAAGGGTATAACGGTCATTTTGTCTCCCCGACAGATATCAAAGGCGCCGCAGAAAAGATCAAGAGACTGCTTTCCAAAGAAGCCGATCTGAATGAAATGTCCGGCAACTCTATCAAATTCATCGCAGAGTACTCACTGAGAGAATCAGAGCTTTTCAAGAAGATCTTCAATTAATTTCCCAAATTCGACAAATATTGAAAACCTTTGCATAATGGTATATAATGTAACATGTCAAAAATAGATTTTTCATTTGTTATTCCCATGTACAATGAGGAAGGAAATGTGCAGGAGCTTTTTGATAAACTCCTTCTTGCTACAGGTAAGCTCAAATACTCCTTTGAAATTATCTTTGTTAATGACGGCAGTAGCGACAGCACTCAGCAAAAACTGGAAGGCCTCCTCAAGGGATCCAAAATACCTCTTAAGATAATAGAGTTTCACAATAACTTCAAAAAAGCAGCCGCTTATATGGCGGGCTTTGCGAAGGCTGAAGGCAAATATATTATCACGATGGACGGTGACCTGCAGGATGACCCGTTTGAAATAGACAAATTCATTGCAAAGGCAAATGAGGGATATGACTTTGTATCCGGATGGAAGGTAAACGACAAGGGAAAAAGCATCAAGCCTATATATTCACGCATATTCAATTCTGTGATTTCAAGGACCTTTCACCTACCCATTCATGATATTGACTGCCCTTTCAGATGCATCAGAAGAGATATTGCGGAAAAATTGAATCTTTATGAAGGGAATTACCGGTTCATACCGCTATTGGCATTTGAAATGGGAGCACGGATATATGAGGTACCGATCAAAAATCTGCCAAGGACCTGGGGAAAAAGTAAGTATTCTCACAGTAAATTGAAAGAGGGGCTCTTTGATTACATCTCTCATGTATTCTTGATGAAATACCGCAAAAAACCCATGCATTTCTTCGGCACTCTTGGTATTTTGTCATTTCTAATCGGCGTTATTATTCTGATATACCTGACTATTTTATGGTTATCCGGCGTGAGGCCGATCGGGAACAGACCGCTCTTTTTCCTTGGCTTACTCCTATTTATTACAGGCACCCAACTCTTTTCCACCGGCTTCATTGCTGATAGTCTCATGTTTCATAATAAGGATAAAAAGGACAGTAATTATATTATCAGATCATATAAATCAAATTCATGAAAAAGCTTCAATTTGCCGCCAAGATCCTTATATCAGCCCTGCTTTTATTCTTAATTTTCCGTAGATTTGATTTTTCAAGATTTACGGAGGTGGTGGGAAATGCCGATATTCGATACCTTATCCTTGCCTTATTTGTTACTCCCTTTATAATTGCGATAAAATCCATAAAATGGATGCTGCTTCTGAAAGGTTCTGGGATTAAAGTCAGTTTTATTAATTCTTTTCGTTCTATAACAGGCGGTATGGCGCTTGGGATAATGACTCCCGGAAGAGTGGGAGAGGTTTCCCGGGGACTCTTTCTTTCTGTCGGCAAAGAAGTTGAGATAGGCGGCCTGGTTTTTGTGGATCGGTTCATTGACCTTCTTTCGATCACCTTGTTTTCACTGTGGGGAGTATTGAGCATTGTCAGAAATCCTACATTGACCCTATTTGCCACCGGGCTCTCGGGGACTCTTCTGATCTTTCTTTTTATCAAATCCCTGCGGCTTTATATCGCTAAGATGGGAACTCGTTCAAAGTCGAAGATCGCAGGAAAGATAAATAAATTTGTTTCATATTATGGCAAAGTGAAAAGGGATACCATATTTTTTACATTCTTGCTTTCCTTGTTTATGTATTTCCTAGCATTTACTCAATTCTATCTTCTGATCAACGGTTTTGACCAGATAGGATTCATTGCGATACTCAAGACGGCTCCTTTGATCCAATTTATGAGTGTCGTCCCCATTACTCTTTTCGGATTAGGGCTGCGGGAGGGAACCGCAATATATCTTCTAAGCCCTTTTAATGTTGCTGAGGCAGCTGCATTCAATGCATCATTTCTTTCCTTTGTTTTCAATATATTGCTCACTGCCCTGATCGGTGTGTTCTTCCTGCCCAGCATCAAATTGAAAAAATGATAGTTGCAGCAGGGATCGCTTTACTATTCTATTGTATTTTTTTTTTGATCTTCCGGTTGAAACCCCTGCATTTCATCCCTTTCATCCCCGTGATCCTTTTTGCGTGGATATCACCATGCATTCCGCTTGAACTTCAGATATTGCTTTCCACAATAATAGCATTTATGCTGGCATTTATCCCGAATATCAAAAATGAGCCTGAAAGAAATATAAAGAAATTGCACCTCTTGCTGCCTGCTTCATATTTTATCATCCTAACTATGATGGCAATAGCAAGGCATATGGCGCTCAATACCGGAATGCTTGATCTCGGCAACATGCTTCAACCGATTTATAACAGCGGCAGCGGCTATTTCATGGAATTATCCCGAGGCATCGGGAACATCAACCGCTTATCCATGCATCAGGAGCTTATCTACCTCTTTTTCATACCAGTGATAAAATTGTTTCCTTCTGCTATTACCCTCCTGGTGATACAATCCGGATTTGTCGCCGGAGCATATTTTGCTTTTCACGGTATCGGACAAATCCTTTTTAAGGATGATAGAAAAGCAACATTGGCCGGTGCGCTTTTTTTGCTTTTTCCAGCAGTATCTTTTGCTAATCTCGCAGAATTTCATGGAGATACGATAGCCATATTCTTTATCTCATTCTCTTTGCTTTTTTTGATCCGAAGCCAATGGAAGAGATTCTTCGTCTTTGCGCTGCTCTCAATGATGTGCAAGGAATATATCGCATTAAGCTATATGTTCGTTTCAGTATCTGTCTTTTTTTTCATGAAAAGGAAAAAGGAAGGACTGATACTGCTTCTGATCTCCTTGATCTACTATTTTGGAATACTGACATTAATTACAAATCTATTCAGGTCGACCGGATATATAAGCAGCATTCACTATCAAGGAGGAATGTTAACTCTAATCAGAAATATCTTTGAACCCGATAAATGGCAGAACATCATACTTCTGTTCATGATGCTTATGTTCATCCCTTTGCTGAAGACCGGATGGCTTATCCCTACTATACCGTTATTTGGCGGGATACTCCTGTCCAAATATCCCGGAATTGCAAATATCCGCGGGCATCATTGGGCAACAGCGCTCCCCTTTTTCTATATCGCCTTCCTGTACTCTCTCAGAGATCTTGAGCAAGGCAAAGGACTCCTTAAGAGAATACGGCGAATGGATTTTGACCGTGTAGCTCTCTATATTATAATATTTTCATTTCTAAGCGGCGCAACTGCTTTCTCATACCGCTTCTGGCACCCCGAAGAATACTATTTCATGGGAAATGAGAAAACCTTCATAGCATCCCAATTAGATAAGGAAATCCTAATAAAGCTAAAGGAATTTCGGGATCCTGAGCTACGGATCACTACAACGATGAACCTGGCTCCTCATCTTTGTAAAAGAAGGTTTATTTCTCTTCTACTGTGGAACAATAAAGAACAAATCCTAAGTTCCGATTATGTTATCTACCCTGAAAGCGAGATAAATACATCAGATCACCGCAGGCAATTGATGCAGAACGGCATTCGTACCGTAATCAACTCTGGGGCATTTCACAAGATCGCGGAGCACCCGCTTGTAGTGTTTCAAAACAGATCAGTTACTTCGAAATGATTTTCCTTTAATAATATTTGACATGGGAACTAATAACCTGGTTTCATGTAATGATCCGAAATCATTTTAATGCTGTTGGTAGCAACTGCCGAAAGCAATACAGAGTCATTCAACTCTTTTTCGAAATATAAAGGTATGAATTTACAGCGTTCATCCGGGGTGGGCGATAACCCTGTATACGAATGTTTCGATAATCCCACCTAGTTCAATATTTATTCAATATCAGAATCTTAGATCTTCCTCGTAATGTTTAACGATATCTTTAATAATATGACTTAAATTCATTTTCGGTTTCCATCCTATGAATTTATTGATTTTATCATTATTTGGTACCCTTCTCCTCATATCTTCGAAATTGGGTCCCATAACTTTCTCGTATGATATGTGCATAATCTTGGATTCAGATTTAAGATACTTAACAATCCTTTTTGCGAGATCATTCATTGAGACCTCTTCCGGATTTCCTACATTGAAAATTTCTCCCTCACATGAATTGCAATTCATCAGAAGATCCAGAGCGGATACAACATCATCTACATGCGTAAAACATCTTGTTTGTTCTCCGTCTCCATAAACTGTTATCGGCTTATTCAAAAGAGCCTGTTTAATAAATCTGGGAACAACCATACCATAATCTCCAACTTGGCCGGGACCTGTTGTATTGAAAAGTCGCACAATAACAATTGGCAACTTTTTCTCTCTAAAATACGCTAAGGCCAAAAACTCATCAAGGGCCTTGTTGTTCGAATAGCTCCAGCGGTTTATCGTCGTACTTCCTAGAATTCGATCATCATTCTCTTCTAAAGATGCTTTCTCATTTTTACCGTAAACTTCAGAAGTTGAAGCTAAAAGCACCTTTTTTTTATACTTGTGAGCAAGCTTAAGAACATTTTCCGTTCCTTGAACATTGACTTCTATGGACTTCAAAGGATTATTGATAATATATTCTACACCCACTGCCGCCGCAAGATGGTAAACAATATCAACAGAAGAAACAAGTTCATCTAATACGGTATAATTCAGGATTGAATCCAAAACAAATGTAAATTTCGGATGTTTTTCCATGTGCTTTATATTTTCGAACTGCCCAGTAGATAGATCATCGATGATTAATATCTCATGGTCCTTTTTTAATAGGTACTTTGCCAAATTCGAACCAATGAATCCTGCTCCGCCTGTTATTAACACTTTCATACTTACCTCTTATATCATTTTACTTATTATAGATTTTTAAAAATAAATTCGTCCAGATAATTAGAAATAACGCTTCTACACCATCTAAAAACCCGATTTTCTTGCCTTCCCCATAAGTTCTCCCGAAATATGTTACAGGGACTTCATAAATATTTAATCTCATCGCTGAAACAACAGTCGTAAACTCAACTTCGAAACCGAATCTTTTACTATTAAATTGGTGCCTATCTATCACTTTTCTTCTAAATACTTTGTAGCATGTTTCAATATCTGTTAGCCTGACATTCGTGAAAACATTAGAAAGATTTGTTAAGAATTTATTCGCCAAATAACTCTTATAATTGAAGGCTTTATGAGACAGTTTCAAAAACCTTGATCCGTACACAACATCCATGCCTAAATTTAAAATGGGTTCAAGTAAATCGGGATATTCATCCGGGTTTAATTCAAGGTCAGAATCCTGAATAATTATTATATCTCCGGTGCATAGCTCAAAACCTGATTGCAACGCTGCGCCTTTTCCTTGATTTTTCTTTTTCAATATGTGGGTGATCTCTTTATGTGAAGATGATAATTCTGTAATAATATCAGGACTATTGTCAGAAGAAGCATCATCAATAATGATAATTTCTTTTTCCAGGCCTAAGACATCAGCATTCAAGACTTTTTTGATCATCTCATGTAAATACTTTGCCTCGTTGAAACACGGAATAACAATACTGATCTTTTCTAGTTGATTTACCATGGCGTTATTATACATTTTTTGATTTAATAATACAAATCTTGCAGGCTGTATTTATATCCCTGCTCCAATATATTCGTAAATAATCAGTTTTTTATTCTCGTACATCACAGGTAGATTCAGAAATATATCTTTCTGCGCAACAACATACTTGAAATCGTATTCATTCTTCACATTTTCAAGCATTTCTAAATCTATTGTTTTTGAAAAATCTTTCAGATCCGCCCGCTTAACAACTTCTAATTTATTTACTCTGGACCACCAGTTGAAACAATATTCAACATTAAAGAGGCCTCTTGTTCCTTCTGACCATGTTACATAAACGCTTCTTTCTGACCAGGAACGAAAATTATATAGGCCCGGATCAATAAAAAACTTTGCCTGTTGGGAAGTATTCTCTCTCGCCCATAATCCCGCAGCTTTAATATGTTCGAATCTCGTTTGGCCGATTTTCAGGAATCTCGGAACAAATATATAAAGCAGAAATAGTCCAAAAAGGCATATTACGATAACACTTTTAATTCTTTTATTCTTAATTACACTATAGACAATTGAAGCAGAAAGCACTACAAAGCTCAGCTTCACTCCAACATCAAAAATATTATTTAATTTTATTGCCAGAACAGAAAAAATGAAGAAAAACCCCGAAACAGGTAGTATTAGATCTCTATTTATCTTTTCAGAGATCAAACTCGCTAAAAGTGTCAGGAAAAAAGCCAAGTACATATTAAGAAGGAGAAATAGAGTTGCAATAACATAGAGGAATTTCCCCTTGAAAGAAGATTTAAACTGAGTTTGTATATATCCGGCAAGAAAAATGAATGTGAATATTATTGGGATTTTACATGAACGAAACATCTGCCCTTTGATAAAAAAACCAACCGGAAACATTTCGGTAAAGACAGTACCGAAGACAAATAGAATAAACATTCCTGCGTATATACAAACAATTAGTCTATGGTCATTCCTTTTGAAATCATATTTATTCAGAAATATTCCAATGAAAACTACTATTGAAAATTTCAAAAATGTCGCTATCGGAAAAGAAAAAGGAAAAACATGATGTGACTGATTTATGCTCAATATGTCCACCCATTCTTGTGGATAACCTGTTTTCATATCCGACAATATCCATATCAATGTCGGAAGAGAGATCACAACAAAAAGCAGTACAGGTAAAATGTCTTGTTTGAATTGTAGTTTCTTTATACCGTAAAGATAATAAAGGCCGATCCCGGCAAAGGTATAAAACGTCAGCATAGCATGAAAATTGAACGCAATGCCGAAAAGAATGAAAGCGGTTATCTTTTTCTCTTTGAAAAAATACAAAAGGCCGAACAGTACAAGCGGCAGAGCTATATTGTACTGGGCAAGCATATTTGTAAATATAGGGGAGCCGCCCACATAGAATCTAGCGCCAGAATAGATCAAAAGCAAACTCAGAAATCCTGCAGCTGAATTGAACAGCTTTTCAGTTATTTTAAAGATCCCCAGAAAAGTAAAGAACATGGAAATATAATGAAGAATAAAAAATACCGCTTGCGTATTGAAATATTTTATTAAAATACTCATCATCGGAACATAAACTGTATATGTATTATTATAAGTGGAAACCAGAAGGTCTCCCGGAAATAGTTCGGGGTTTCCAAATTTATAGATAAAAGGAAGCATTATCGAATGATCGTAAATGCCGAAATAATAGCCGTTTAGCAATAAAAATAAATTCGTGTAAATAAACATCGCAATTAGAACAAATCCTTCCCTCTCATAAATTTTACTTTTCATATTTTCTCTCGGGTATTTATTCTTTGATAAAGAAATATATTGCCTGAACAAAATTCATTTTTGAAGAATATTGCTGCTTCAAAGTAAATAATTGGTGGGGGCAATAACTGAAAACTACTTTTTAAATTACTCATGTTCCATTATACATATTTCTATTTAGAAATACAAACGAAGCCATTTTTCTAAAATAAATAGCCTCCATATCAATAACATTGAATTTGAATAGTTCAAATAATTTTCAAATCCTTTGGGATTAATAATTTCTTTCATAATTATCCCATTTCGGATTACTTCCAACATATCTTCCTTCAAATATGTTGAGATCCATTCCATATGCGGGACTTTAAAAGGAATTTTCGGAGTATCAAAAATCCATTCAGGAAGTTTTCGTTTTGCCATCATTCTCTCTAAATATTTCGGTTGCCCGTGCTTGAACTTGATTTTTTCTGGAATAGTAGAGTATTTCTCCAAAAATTCCGGGGCAATATACGGATGTAATACTGTTATGTCAAATTCAGCAGCGATCTGACTTGTAGAATCAATAAAATTCCGTTGAACAACCATTTTGTAATCAAGATAAGTTATTAAATCAGAAACTTCATATCGTTTACCTAATTCATTAATATAATCTTTGGTAAGTTCCTTGAAAAGGGCTTGGCCCCTTTTTCTTGCCGTTTGCATTTTTTCATTATAAATTCTAAATTTTGAATAATACTGGAATTCTCGTTTCGTTCTTATTCCCCTTATAAAGCTAGCTCTTGTAGAAAAGATGTTTTTCAGTCGAAAGTCAAAGTGATAATTATGACATAGCTTTTCTTTAAGCAACTCAAAAAGACTACCTAAACCTGATACTTCCAGTATTTGATAAATATTATGCAGCTTATAAAAACGAAAGTCATTTGGGCTGCTATAGAAAAGTGCGTCCGCCCCGATCCCACTTATTAACAAATTATATCTCTCTTTTGCCTTTTTTAAAATGTAATAAAGAGTAATATTAGAAACATTTGCATTTGGCTCATCCATTAGGCTAACATATTTGCCGAAGATAAGATCCTTGAATTCATCTATCCCTAATTTTACTGAAGTATGTTCACTTCCAAAATGTTTTGCTGATTTTTGACTTCTATCTACTTCATCAAATTCAAATTTGCCTGAATAACCTCCCGTTATGGTAGGTATAGTTTTTTGTTTGATTTCAGAAAATAAGCCAAGCAGGTAATTCGAATCTAAACCCGCGCTTAACAAAAGTGCTTTTTCACTTTTATTCAATCCTATATTCTTTTTTAATACTGATAATATGCCACTTTCCAATAAATTCACAGAATCACTCTCGGTTAATAAGTCATTTTTATTGAAGTTCAATTGCCAGTATTTTTTGATTTCAATACTTCCTTTGTTAAAGAATAAGTAATTTCCAGGAAACAGCCGATAAATATCTCTAAAAAAGGTTTCTTCAAAGTAATTCAATTCCGCGGAAATATAGCAATCCAGAGCTTCAAGATTCAATCTTTTGGAATACTTATAAAAGCCCGCAATAATTCCAGGTTTGTTCGAAAATATGAGATAGTTGCCCAGATGTAAATAGTACACACTTTCCAATCCGTTGTGATCTCTCGCCAATGTAAAAGACTTATTATTTTTGTCCCAATAACATATTGCGAAACCATTTTTTAATTCAGATATTTTCTGCGTAAATTCTTGATTTCCCTTAACTGATCCAAAATGTCTTTCTCCATTTGCGGATTTATCATATAGTCCGATAGTAACACTATTTTCATCATTCTGGCATATAATATCATTCCCTGGAAAATACAACAGCAGCTTATGGTCGATCTCAATTATTTCATTTGACGAAATAGTCGTCCCGCTCGTTGAAATCATATTTATCAATGATTTTCTGGCTCTTTGATCAATTCCTTTTTCTAAATTAACAATACCAGCAAATTTCTTCATTTCTTTGCCTGTCTTTTTCTAACCAGTTTTCTAAGTGAAATGTAACGATTAAAAATATACTTATATTCAAAATAGAAAATTACTAAAAAGTAAATTCCTATGAAGAATAAAAGGTACAATCTCACTTTCAAATCAAATATTGTCGCGAATAGTGCTAATAATGGAAGATACACAAGGAAGTATTCTTTATAAAATAACTTAATCTTAATCTTAAAAACTGTGATGATAATTGGCAGTAGCGAAATAAATGCAATAATATATTTTACCAGTCCCATTCCATAATTCTTATAGATGGGAATCAGAACACTGCCTAATAAGATGCTTACCGCGATTACAAATAGTAATCCCCAAAACCCCCATTTTTCATATCTGTGGCTTATAATTAATGCCTCTGAGAATTTGCCGAATGGGAAAATAATCGGTAAGAAACAGATAAATCTAAAAAGCGGTACTATATCAAGGTGTTTGCTTCCATAAGCTATTTTAATGATCAAGTCCGCATAAATAAACATCAAAACATAAATAAATACTTCAATCGCCACAACTGTAAGTGTCGAGAATTTAATAATCTTTTGAACTCTTTCCTTATTATTGACATTTTCAGCATAGGCTGGGTAGAGCACTTGCCGAAAGGCTTTTGATATAATTTTCTCCGGCAAGAGAACAAATCTATACGCAAGATAAAACATTCCCACAAAAGCGGGAGTTAGAAACTTGCCTAAAAGGGCATTATGGATCTGATTGTAGAAATTCCCTACTAACAAAATTAGAAAAAGATAGAATGCACCGTTCAACAACTCGAAGCTGTATTCAAAAGTGAATTTAAATCTTGAAAACAATTCTTTTCCACAAACTACAGAAAGGTAAAGTGATTTGAAGATTTCACTAATCATTGTTGCATAGATTATTGCCCAGACCCCATAATGATGAAATCCTAGATAGATAACGGATATTACATAGATAATCGTTGATATTATCTGGGGAATGATCATCTTCTGAATTTTCAATTCTTTCAATAGGTAAGTATTAAAAATCGAAGATATAGTTAAAAAAATCAAGTTTAAGGAGTATATCTTCATTATTACGACGATATCGCCGCTGTAAAAACTGATTACTTGAGGATATACTTGAAATAGAGCAACGATAGCACCCATTGCAATAACTTGCAAGAGAATCGCATTTCCCCATTTTTCATAATCAGTTCTTATTAAATGTTTTCCAAAGCCGAGATTAACTATATTAGCCAAGATAAGATTTGCAAAAGTTGCCATTGCAAAAAGTCCAAAATCGGAATTTGCTAATACCCTTGCAATAACCATCTGCGAAACAAAACTAATACCTGTTATAGAAAATTGAATAATATATGAACTAGCAAGAGAAGCAATAAATTTATTTTTAAAATTCTTCATTTACTAATGTTTAAATACACCTTACAAAATAATTGTTATTAATCCAAGTGCACAATAGTTATCATCCACTTACACTTTTCCATTCACTTAAATACTCGGTCAGAGTAACATATTTGCCACTCTTTTTCAAATTCACTAAAAAATCTTTGTATAAATTTATGCTCCTTCTGGTGTTCAAAATATTATAGTTATGGACAAGTATATGAGAAAATGCAGTTGGTGGCGATTCAAGTTCATTTGAAAAGAATTCTTTCAGAGTCCCGCCACCATAACCGATAAACGACTGGTCCATCGAAGTAAGGGGGATCTGCCACATATTCATCGAAGCTTCCTTTTCAATATCATACATCTTAAATGGGAAGCTGACCCCGTTCCTGTATCCCGACATTTGTGCAAAAGCTAGGCTTGAATCATATTCAATTCCGGCCTGCTCCAGTGCCCTTAATACCTTGATATCCGTCCTTAAATAATGTGCTCGAGCGCCGCTTACCTTTAAAGAAGCCGAGCTGAGTTCAGAGATAGAAGAATTCAGATGTTTTTCAGGGTCCGACAAGGTTTCATATGGATAGTGTAGGCCTATTTCCATATCATCGCTCAGTTTTCGTATTTCATCTATAATAATGCCCATATTAAGTTTGTTATCCTTTTTATGCGTAGAAATCGGGATCACAAAGAAGGTAGATGACATACCTTGCTTTTTCTCGACTTTCTCTATCCGGTGAAGCATATCCGGCGAGATCAAATATCGTTCACGCAAATATCCACAGACCTCCTTGACCCATTTTATTGAAAACTTCTTTAAATAATATTTCACCGCATCGCTTGGGAAGGAGGGATATCTGCGGGCAATATCGATATCGTGTGATAAAGTACCATAAATATTTTTATCAAACAAGATCTCTTTTTTATTTTTATGATTTTCAGAAATGATACTGTTGTTTTTTAAATAGTCAATTAAATTATCAAAATAATATTCAACAATCGGATAATTGATTTTAAACTTATACTGTAAAGATTCTTTAAAAGGGAAACGATTATATTGATCTCGTTTTGTAAAAAATCTTTCTTGAATATTCGATAAAAACAAAAAAGAATTCTCAATAAAATAATCTATGGAAGAATCCCCTATTAAAACAGGGATCTGATCATTTTTTAAAAATTTTAATCTTGAATGAACGATCTCTTTTTCGCATAAGATCTTCATTAATGAATTTTTTATTTTATTGCTGCAAGCAATATCAGCTTCCTTCGGACCATTAACATAGAGCAAATCTAAGTTTGCATAATCAGAAAATACTTCAAAGACATACCCTGTTCGTTTATCCCACGGATGATTAAAATCTATGAATATTTTGATTGTTTTCTTCATTTAAATAACTTTCTTTTTATTCTTTCTAAAAATGATCTTTTAACAATTTTTTGTTTTGTCGCCATAAAATAATGAATTAGATTACCCTGAAATTGTGCTTTAAATTCCCACACTCCAGGGGTATTTGCACCACCAAAGATAAAATTTTTGTAACCTGCTTGTTTATACTTTTCTATTAATTCTCGTAAAAGAAAAGGTGAGGCTTTTGTATCAAAATAGCTGGGATCGCTTCCTGCAATCCAATCATGAATATTATTAGAATCAATGATATTTCCTCTAAATGCAATCATATTATTTCCGGAATATGCGGTATTGAATTCCAAAACACCTTTTTTTATAAGAAAATTACAAAATTTTTCAAATTCTTTTTTATTTAACGGTAAATCTTTATTTTTTCTTCCAAAGGATTTTTGAAATAGATCATAATATTTCTCATCATATTCCTTTACTCCGATTTTAGTAAATATATTTTTACTTTTTGCCATTTTAATATTTCTTCTGAAATTATGGCTAAGATCTTCTATTTTAAATTTTTCTAGATCTAAATAAAAATCATAAATAGGTTTTACTGTCCAATTTTTCCATATAAAACTTCTGATATCACTTAGCATAGGATATAATATTAATCTGATAGAATGATGATTCTTTTCAAAATATTCAGCAAATGCATCCAATAAGGTAATATTATTTTGAATAATTTTCTTTTTATTCTTTGAAATTTTATTTTTTAGTACAATAGAATTGAAAGGTGTTAGTTTTCCAGTTATGATGGAATTATCATCAATCAAAACTGATATCCCTGCCGCAATATTTTTATTTTTCTCCAATACAATTATCTCATGTTTTTTATTTAAATTTTTAGCAAGTTCTTTATACCAAAAGGATTTACTGAATACATAGCCTTCATTTTCGTCAACGAAAGAATCCCATTTATCAAATTCTGAATCGCCTAAATATCTAAATTCCATATTTACCTCCTAATTATAATTTTTATTTTAAAAAACTTAAAAACATAGATTTTTCCTATTATGTCAAATCCCGCTTTTAAAATACCTTTTTGGGACGGCATATTTTTATTATCAGTATCGATAAAAATAGCTTTTAAATTATTTTTTTTCATAATTTCCAAAGCAATTTCTCTAATAGTAGAACTATAAATTGATTTCCCACGATATTTTTCAGATGTATTACAATAATGTATCCAACTGCATTGGGGGGGAATAGTGATATATTCCTTTTTAATTTTTCTATTCGTATTATTTATAAAAATTGCAGAATGATGAATACATTTATCTTCATAAAACCCCAGGTATATTAATTCACCTGTTTTAAATAGATTTATTAAATTATTCAAAGTTCCTTGTTCTCTAAAAAAATTTATTTTTTCAATATCAGAAATTTGTTTTGCTATTTTTAATTCATATTCTATATTAGGAACTATGTGTATATCACGGTTAGAATTAAATTTATATACAAAATAGATAGCTATTTTGATTTCCTTTTTAAATTTATTTTTACTTCTTTGCAATATCTTCATAAAAATATACCATATTAATATAAAATTTTTCAAAGGAATATTCAAGATTTCTTTTCTTAATCTTTTCAATAAATCGATTTCTTTTTTCAAAATTGTTTAGTGACAGTAATAATTTTTCCCAATTATTTTTTTCCGGCAATATATATCCATAATCACCATAATCAATGATTTCCTCCGGTCCCGAAGAATTTTTTCTAATAATTGGTATTACTCCGCATGCCATTGCCTCAACGATACTTTTACCAAATGATTCATGCCTTGATAAAAATAATAGATATGTGATCTTATTATAAAATTTTATCAATTCATCTCCCGTTAAATAACCTTCAAAAACAATATTTTCTTTTAATCCCAATTCTCCTGTTTTTTCATAAAATTCCCTCTTAAATGTTTCTGTTTCAAAATTACCGGCAATATAATATTTAACATTTGAATATGAATCTTTTACGAATCTGATAAAATCTAAAGCATCAAGTAAACCTTTATGTTCATATATTCTTCCGGTAAAACCAAATGAAAGTACATCATTTTTTAAATTTTGATTATGAAACAATGATAGGTCAATACCTAACGGAATTACTTCGATTTTTTCATCATAATTATTAAATATTGATAGAATTTCTTTCTTTTGTGATTTATTATTGACAATAATTTTAACGGCGTTATTAAAAATAAATTTTCTTTTCTTATCAAAGTTTTTTAAATTTCCGCCTCTAAAATGAATTACATATTTAAAATTATTTTTTATCAAATAATTACAAGATCTATAAAGATTATTTCCTGAATTTTGATTAATATGTACAATATCAGGATTAAATTTTAGCGTATATTTTTCTAATTTTGAATTATACATTTTATAATTAAACTGTTTTTTATTTGGAAAATATTTTGGCTTTGCTTCGAAAAAATTAAATCTCACACCATCATAATCGGTAAAATATCCACCCTTCATTCTTGTTAAGGAAATAACTTCGTTATACAATACTCCTTTCTTATTCATTTTACTTGCCATCTTTGTCATTGCGGAATTTCCTCTTTTATCCAAAAATTCTTGGGGACTTTTAAAATTATGTTCCTTACACATTAGGTCGACATGTAATATTTTTATCATTTATATCCTCTCTTCTTCGAGAATATTCGAAGTTTGATCTCGATATCCTCTGATAATTTCTTTGCGCCCTGAAAAACACCCAGGAAAAGCAGACCAAATGAAAGGTAATAAGCATTCCGATCGTACGCCTTATTGGATGCTTTTTTCCCATTTTTATCAACTTGTAAAGCTTATCAGAATACTTATTTACCCACATAGTTATGATCTGGTAGAAGCCGTGTAGAGCACCCCAGAACACAAAAGTCCAATTGGCGCCATGCCACAAACCACTGATGATAAAGACAAGAGCAATATTTATTTTATACCTTACCGATCCGACTCGGTTACCGCCCAAGGAAAGATAGAGGTAATCCCTGAACCATGTTGAAAGAGATATGTGCCAGCGTTTCCAGAATTCCGGTATGGTTTTTGAGAAATACGGTCTTCTGAAGTTCTCCATCAGATCATATCCCATTACCTTGGCCGTTCCGATGGCAATATCCGAATACCCGGAAAAATCGCAACAGATCTGAATTGCAAAGAAATATGTGGCGATAATGACCGGCCAGCCGGAATAAGAGCCGGGCGAATTGTACACCTGGTCAAACATAAATGGCGACCCTGGCAGCGATCACGATCTTTTTAAAAAGCCCCCAGACCATTAACTTCAGACCATCCGTGACCCTTTTATATTCAAAATGATTTACTTTCTTGAGCTCACGCGACAGGCGCGTTGAGCGCTCCTTGGGGCCCGCGACCAATTGGGGAAAGAAGGCAACATACAGGGCAAAATACCCCAAATGTTTCTCCGATTCCTTCTTGCCGCGATAGACATCAATCGTATAGCTTAGCGTTTGAAATGTATAAAAAGAGATCCCTACAGGAAGTAGGACCTTGAATGAACGAACATTGTACATAATGTTGAATTCTTGGAAAAGAGCCCGCAATGAATCATTGAAAAAATTGAAATATTTAAAGGCAAAAAGAAGGCCCAGGTTTGTTAACAAGCTCAGAATGAGATAAAGCCGCTTTTTTCTTTTTGAATCCGAAGCTCCTATTTTTTTCCCTGCAATATAGTCAATCCCTGTTGAAAGCAGTATCAAAACGATATACTCAAGCTTCCAACACATATAGAAATAATAGCTTGCACCAAGAAGAAGCATCCATCTATATTTATGCGGAATAGCAAAATATATCGTAACGATGATTATAAAAAAATAAATAAATTGGAACGAATTAAATAACATCTATTTGTGTCCCTGCATTATTCCATACGCTTTGTGATGTTCCTTACTATATCAATATATTTATGGTCTTTTAAGACCCTTTGCCGGCTTCTGTCAGCAATATTTTCTCTCTCAATATCATTTTTCAAATAATATTTAATTTTTTTCTTCAGGTCGGTGACATTATTGTATATTACAATTGATTCACCCTCTTTAAAAAGCTTCAAAATACCTTTTTTTTTGTCCACTAGCTGAAAAGTTCCACACCCCGCGGCTTCGTATGTCCGCATATTTATTCCGTAATCGGTAAATGGTGTATGCCGGTTGATCACTATTTTCGAGGCATTATATATTTTGGGTATATCCCTTCCGAAAGCTTCACCTCTTATTTTCTCATAAAGGGGGTTCTTTTCCGATACCTTTTTTTTCCAATTCTTTCCCCATAGGCCAAGATCAAAATCTACAAGTTCTGAAAAGAATTCTTCTCTGCCTTTACTCCACTGCCCAACGAAAGAAAGAGCATTGGCATATTTGTCTCGCTCTTTTCGGGATAATTCAACAGGTTTGAATATCTCCTCATCCACTCCTAGGTCCTGCTGGAAAATATTTTTCGCGCCCCATTTTTCAAATTTTGGAGTCCAATCCGGATCCACAATAAAAATGTGGCTGTAGTAGGGTATCGAAGCAATTACGTTGTCCCATCCTACTTTTTCAGGATCGAGACCTATCCATAAAATAATTTTAGGAACTATTTGTGATATCTTTTTTACCACTTCTGACTCTAACTGCTCACCTACTATTACAAAGACCATGTCAGGATCAAGCCTTTTTATCCTATCAATTATTCTTTTATAAAACCTTTCCTTATCCCGCTTGGGAAAGCCCACAACATGGTAATAAAAAAATCGCCATACATACGGACTTATATTATGCAAAATATTGAATCCTTTCTTATCAAGAGAAATTGGACTGACTTCATAATTCATTCTTTTAAAGGCCCTATAGAAAGAATGATTTCCCATCCCGGGAATTATTATTTTTGACTTAAAAATATTATGTCCGAAACTGGTTACCAAGCTGATTTTTTTCATAACTTCACTTTACCAAAATATTGGAAAATAACCAAATTTATGATACAATTTTATCAGAAACTTGTTATGTATAAAAACTTCTGGAGACCTTATTCGGAGGCGTATGAAAAATGTTTATCTCTTTCATTAAAATACTTCGGAGAAAACTATGAAAAAAATTGGAATAGATATTTCTCAATTGAATTATGAGCATTACGGAATAGTAAATTATATTCTTGGGTTCATTGATATGTTTACGGAACACCAAGATCGATTTATTCCAATATTTTTTAAAAATTTTCGTAGAAAGACTGGATACAAATTTGTAAAAATATTTTATTTCCCCTTTAAGAATTTTAAATTCCGAAAATTTTGGGATAATTGGATAATTGGGAATATAGCAAGATTCAATAAGGTTGATATTTTGATCACTCCATATTTTGCCACTCCTCCCCAAAAGGGATTTTTGAAGATCCCTATTATTTATGATATCGGTTTTTTAAATGTCGATAAAAAGGAAGAATATTCAAAAAACTATTATACTTACTCATTGAATAATTCCATAAAACGGGCTGATAAAATAATTACTCTTTCTGATGCGGTTAAATCAGAGCTGACGGAAAGATTTCATTTTTCTCCGGATAATATTTATTCTGTATACCCTCAAATTATTGATTTCCAAACAACTTCAACGGACAAGGATTTCACACTGTTTCTTTATGTTGGAACTATTGAGGATAGAAAGAATCCTATTCAAGCAATTGAAATATTTAAAAAAATATTGAAGATCAATACAAATGCAAAATTCATTTTCATCGGGCAAATAAGAGATGAATATAAGAAGATCTTTAATAAATATTTGGATGAATTAGAAAATAGTGTTAGAGATCGTATTGAATTTTTAGGCACTAAAAAGCATGACGAAACATTAAAGATGTTAAATAGAGCAGGATATTTGCTATTCCCATCCAAATATGAAGGTTTCGGTATTCCTGTAATAGAAGCCTTTTATTCGAAAACTATTCCTATTTTAAACACAACACCGATTGCAAAAGAAGTCGGCGGTGAAGGCGGATTATATTTTGACTGCAATAAAATGGAACCTGAATTTGATCTTGAACTTCTTTTTGATAGGTCATTCCAAGTTAAAATGATACAAAAAGGGCAGGAACAACTGACTAAATATAAAATAAAATTGGAGAAGCAAAAAGAAGATCTATTTGATATGTTAAGCTCAACCGGCTCTAAGCGATCATAATAAGTGAGAAGTTATTAAATAATTAGGTACAGAAAGGTTAAATAATAAGAGAAAATTAATCTGTAGAAATAGTTTTTAATAACTTCACCCTGTGAGATATTTCAACTTGTGCATCAATCTCACTCACTGATCCTCGTGCAATTCGATAAAACCTCATTCTATCTTTTATCCCTCCTAACGCTGACGCTTTGACTATATTTTACACAATAGAAATATAGGTATGTTTCATTTGCGAAATTAAATCTGATATTTCATCTTCAAAAAAGAATTTGATGATTGAATAAATATCCTGTATGAAATTGGTAACCTTATTTCACATTTCCAAACTTTTATGTGGTATTTTTTTCAGTTTCCGTCCTTCTTTATTTCTTTTATCTTAACTTAATCCCCTCAATTATTTTTTCACAGCAACCACATCCATCAAGCCCATGAATCCAATGGAAATGAATTTTTTACCAAAGATACGGAAGTAGAGAAAAAATGGCATTTTCACGATGAAGGAAAACCTTCCCAGGAATGTATTTATCCGGTTATAAAGATATTTCTCCGAAACCATCCTATTATGCTTTTTTATCTTAATGATTTTAAATCCCGTTTTATTAAGGATTTTTTTAAGCGTTTTTTTTGAAAAATATACTGTGTGCATGAGCATAAGAAAAGGATACTTTTTCCCCAGTATCTTCGCGGTAAAGCTTGATATATCAAGAGTGGAAATAAAAAGATAGCCGTTTTCTTTCAACACCTTATTCATATAGCTTAATTCCTTTAGAGGATCAATGTAATGTTCAATAACATCCCACAAACAGACGCCGTCGTATTTATTCTTCAATTCCTCGTATAGTTGGGAAAGGGGTTGACCGTAAACCTCAGCACCCGTTTCTTTTGCAATTTGCCTTGCCCAATCCGAAAGTTCCAGACCATCCGTTCCTATTCCCTCTCTATTTAACATTTCAAGGAATACTCCCGTGTAAGAACCGATCTCGAGAAGATGTGAGCTTTTCGAGAGGTATTGTTTTATCAATTTCACATACTGGGAAAAATTCAATTTTCTCTCTTCATTTTTTTCAAGATAAATTTGATCTTCCACATTTTTGTAAAGCTCGATCAAAGATTCTTCCGTGAGCACAGGAGACTGAAAGATCATTCCACACTCCCTGCATTTTTTGATATTTGTGAAAAGTCCGAAGTCGGTGGATGTGCAATTCATGGATTTGATATCTATTTTTTCCGGTCTATAACCACTGTGGATGATCTTGCTGTTATCGGAACCGCATAAGGGACATTTCTTTTCCAGGAACATCATTTAAAATTTTCTACTAAAATTTAATCGTACTAACATTGTCATGGCTTTTAATATTTCGCCCTGAGATATCTTTGTTTGCCCAAATTGCCTATCGATAAATATTATGGGAATCTCCTTTATCCGGGCACCCACCCCTTCAATACGCCATAACATCTCATATAAAAAAGAATATCCCTGAGAATGAATAGTTTCAAATTTGATCTTTTTTAATATATTTGTTTTTATACATCTATATCCGGTGGTGCTGTCTTTAACATTTGCCTTTAAGAAAATTTTTATCATGTAGTTGGCAGCAAAACTCATAAGTTTACGATACATGGGCCAATTCTTAATACCGCCTCCTTTTACATAACGGGAACCGATCACCACATCATACTTCTGGATATTTTCGATCATTGTAGGGAGATGTTTTGGGTTATGTGAAAAATCACTGTCCATCATTATCACGAAATCAAATTCCTTTTCCGCGGCAACAGTCATCCCGTGAATATAAGCGGCTCCCAAACCATTTTTTTTGGGCCTGAAAATTAACCGCACATTCATATCAGTTTCCTCAATTTTCCTAACAATATTTGCTGTGCCATCAGGCGAATTATCATCTATTACATAAATTTGAATATCTGTAAGATACTGTCTAATTTTTAAAATGAGATTTTTAATGTTATCCACTTCGTTATATGTAGGAATTAGAATACAGCCTTTATTCATATAAAGATTATAGAATAAAAATAATATATTTCAAGTGTCTCTTCTTAAATATGTAAAAACCAAAGAAAACCAAGCCCAGGAAAAATAGTGCCAAGCTTATTTTATTAACGGGCGGTGAGTAACGGATCTCCACATCGTAATTCCCCGGTTCCAGATAGACCGCACCAAATATGTAATCAATTGCAGTAAATTTTGTTTTTTTGCCATTGATCCTTATTATATGGAAAGGGGTTAGTGTTTGATTAATGATAAGATACCCCTCTCGAAAGACTTTTATATCAAAAGATTGAGAATTATTTTTTATGTTTAAATTGCCGATCACGGTCTTTTCAAATTTATTGAAAAGATGAGGATTATTAATAAAAAATTCTGTCTTTTGTATTCTGTCGGGCTTGAAAAATAACTCGGGAGAATTGTCGGGAAGCATTTCTTTTTTTCCCGGCAGAAATGGATAAAGACCTTTTACCTTCTTATTCTTGTAAATATAGAGCCCGTCCTTTAGATCAAATAACTCGAGGTCCTTTGAATTATTTTTGATTGTAGTTAGGAAATATTGCACTGAGGCTAATTTAACATAGATATGTGAATAGTTCTCAATATAGTTCTTGGTCTTCCTATATCGAGATGGTTCAAATCCGTCAATTCTATTTAAGAAACTACCATAATTAAAAAGCGTGATCTCTGCATAGTGAATCAGCGTGTTCATTCTGCTCTCTGCAATAGTATACATGAGATAGCCGGGAACTTCAAAATCACTTTTACCATCCAGATATATTATAATATTTCCATCTTTTTTTATAGTGTCCAGGATCTTTCTGTACTTGTTCAAAGGTTCTTTGAAAACGAGACCCTTTTTCATAGGAAGGGCTAAAGCGAACTGATCAAAGAATATTATCATTAAAAGGAAGGGAATGAGAAATAGTACTCGGATCTTTTTCCGAATAATAAGTATCAAAAGAATTAATATACTGAAGATCAATGATCTGAAAACATTAAAATTAATATTGTGCCATTTAACATTAATGTCTTCCAGAAATTTTCCGAGAAGATTAAAAGTTACCGGTTGCAGTATAAAATACAGGACAGTTAATCCAGAAATGATAAAGAAAATTATTTTAAAATTAATTTTTGCTTTTTCTTTGTAAAATATATTCTGGAAACCGTGGGCGCCGATAAC
Source organism: bacterium (assembly GCA_023133295.1). GTDB lineage: Bacteria > AUK180 > AUK180 > AUK180 > AUK180 > JAGLWT01. The sequence goes on from JAGLWT010000157.1 coordinate 27,463, forward strand.
TGTTATCCCCATGATGAAAAAGTAGAGTATACGGCCTGGGTTTCTGATAATTTTATAAAGCGGGAAATATTTAAACATCAGTACATTGACAATTGAATTTGAGGCCAATAACAGAGAACCTATTATTATTACCAAATAAAAGATGATGTATGGTTTCTGCTTTTTAAACCAACCGCTAAAAATAAATATAATAGAGAAAAATAACGGTACAATTCCCGAATATGAAGTCAATTCTGTAAATGTTGGCCTACCCCAATAAAAAGGGTTCTCGGGATATCCGAAAAAACTTGGTAATATTAAGGAAATATATTGTCTAAGATCATAACTTCTTCTCAAAGCCCGGTCCATGGAAAAACCTGTACCGCGCGAATGGTCTAAAAAAGCAATATAAAGACTTGGTAAGACTGTAATAGCTGAAATAAGGCCCGAAATGACAAAGATCAAGATCACTTTTATTAGTCTTTTTCGATTATTTGTTTGAAAATACTTGAAAATCACGTAAAACAGAATAAAGAGCACACCGTAATAAACATATTGTGCATGAGAACCGGCAAAGAAAAAGAATGTACTAACAACAATTCCGACCCCGTCCCATTTAGAATCATATTTAAACGATCTTTCAATAAATATAAGGATTGGAATAAAAAAGGTTATACCCGCAACGATTCCCAGATGGCCAGCAAACAAATGCACCATAAGATATGAGTTAAAGCTATATGCAAGGCCGAATAAGGAGGAAGTTGTCTCGGACAAACCGATCTCTTTCAGGTAAAATTTCATAAATAAAAAGGCCAATATGATCGAGATCAAGTAAAATAACTTCATCCCAGCAAATGGATTTGTACCTATATGAAGGAAGTGAAACAAGAAAAGATAGTTGGGATAAAATACTGCCGGAGATCCCATCTGAAAATGATATTCCCACAGGGGAATTTCAAAATCCTTTAATGAATCCTTGATCGTAAAATCACGCATGTACATTAAATTAACATCATTATTAAGCATAATTTTACTCGTAAAAAGTATCTGAGATAAAAATAGCACGATCAGAATTATCGGAAAGATATAGAAAGTAATTAATTGTTTTTTTCTGTTCTTTACTATTTGTATGTCAGCTGAACTGATTTCCGTTCTTAAAAGATCTTTTTCTTCTTTCATAATTTCTTTACTCCCGCCTGCGATCGGATACTCTTTCTTCATTGTACATTTATTGCTTATTTCTTATGGAATATTATACTTATTTCTCCATTTATTTCAAGATATAAGGCCATTTTTCTATGGAAGTTATCCTTAGAAGACTCGGGATCGTCAAGTTCAAAACAGTTTTTCTTATAAGAGATTGACAGCTTCGTTGGGATTTGTTTTGAATTCCACAATCTATATGCTATAATTTCGTGCGGAGGCAATATGAAAGGTGTTATTCTCGCCGGAGGCGAAGGGTAACGGCTTTACCCCCTTACAAAGGTTACCAACAAGCATCTACTTCCCGTAGGTTCGGAGCCGATGATATTCAATCCCATAAACCAGTTGATCTCATGCGACATCAAAGATATTCTTATAGTCACATCGACCGAACATATGGGCGAGATGGTAAATCTCCTGGGAAGCGGACATGATTTTTCTGCTCAATTCACCTACAAGGTCCAGGAGGATGCTAAGGGCATAGCGCATGCCTTACTGCTGGCGGAGAACTTCGCCAATGGAGAAAGGATATGCGTCATCCTCGGTGACAATATCGCTTCCCGTTCCATTGCACCTTTTGCCAAGGATTTCCTCCATCAGAAGGAAGGGGCAAAGGTCTTGTTGAGAAAGGTCTCTGACCCTGAGAGATACGGTATAGCTGCCTTGGATGAACGGAAGATCGTAGAGATACAGGAAAAACCTGAAAAGCCAAAAAGCAATTACGCTGTGATCGGTTATTATATGTACGATGAAAAGATCTTTGATATCATCCGCAAACAGAAATTCTCCGCTAGAGGCGAATTGGAGATCCCAAGTGTCAACAATGCATATGTCAACGATCATATGCTGAATTACGGCATTCTCAAGGGCGATTGTAGATCTTCATGAAAAGATTGCACCAGAATATTAAAACAATAGCTTCGATAGCATCCCTGAATCCTATTTTCTTGCCTTCTTCGTATGTCCTGCCGCTGTATGATATGGGAACCTCATAGATCCGTTGCTGCATATGCGAAACTGTGGCGGTGAATTCCACCTCGAAGCCGAAGCGTTTAGAACGAAATTCATGCCTGTCGATGATCCGGCGTTTAAAGACCTTATAACATGCTTCCATATCGGTCAGATTAATATTGGTGAAGAAATTTGAAAGCGTTGTGATAAGCTGATTGCCGATATAATGTCTATAATAAAGTACTCTGTGCGCCTTGGAAAGAAAGCGCGAGCCGTAAACTACATCAGCGCGACCGTCAAGGATCGGGCCCAATAATTCAGGATAATCCTCAGGGGAATACTCAAGATCAGCATCCTGAATAAGAATGATATCGCCTATGGCAATATCAAATCCTTTCTTCAAAGCCGAACCTTTGCCTTCGTTCTTATCCTTTATCCTGAATTTGATAATATTCCCATATTTCCTGGCTTCTGCCTTAATGACATCAGGAGAACCGTCCTTTGATCCGTCGTCGATAACTATGATCTCTTTTTCAAGGCCTAAGGTATCGGCATTTACTACTCTCTTGAGGATTATGGGAAAAAGTTGCTCCTCATTATAGACCGGAATGATAATTGAAATTTTCTTATTTTTTGTCATGGAATATTATACTTATTTCTCCATTTATTTCAAGATATGAGATCATTTTTTTGTGGAAGTTGCTACATGAAACACCCGGGATCGGCAGGTTCAGAACAGTTTTTCTTATAAGAGATTGACAGCTTCATTGAGATTTGTTTTGAATTCTACAATCTATATGCTATAATTTCGTGCGGAGGCAATATGAAAGGTGTTATTCTCGCCGGAGGCAAAGGGCAACGGCTTTACCCCCTTACAAAGGTTACCAACAAGCATCTACTTCCAGTAGGTTCGGAACCGATGATATTCAATCCCATAAACCAGTTGATCTCTTGCGGCATCAAAGATATTCTTATAGTCACATCGACCGAACATATGGGCGATATGGTAAATCTCCTGGGAAGCGGACATGATTTTTCTGCTCAATTCACCTACAAGGTCCAGGAAGACGCTAAGGGCATAGCGCATGCCTTACTGCTGGCGGAAAACTTCGCCAATGGAGAGAGGATATGCGTCATCCTCGGCGATAATATCGCCTCACATTCCATTGCACCTTTTACAAAGGAATTCCTCCTTCAGAAGGAAGGGGCAAAGGTCTTGTTGAGAAAGGTCTCTGACCCTGAGAGATACGGAATAGCTGCATTGGATGAGCGAAAGATCGTAGAGATACAGGAAAAACCCGAGAAGCCCAAAAGCAATTACGCTGTGATCGGTTATTATATGTACGATGAAAAGGTCTTTGATATCATCCGAAAACAGAAATTTTCCGCTAGGGGCGAATTGGAGATCACAAGTGTCAATAATGCATATGTCAACGATCATATGCTGACTTACGGCATTCTCAAGGGCGATTGGACGGATGCGGGAACAATGGATTCCTTCTGGCGGGCAAATCAGATAATGAAAAAATGCGGCAACAGGATCAAATAATGAAGGTCCTGGTTACCGGTGGTGCCGGATTTATCGGCTCAAACTTCATTAAAATGCTTATCGACGGCAATGAATTGCATGTTGTTAATCTGGACACCTTGACCTATGCGGGGAATCTCGAAAACCTGAGTTCGGTTGAAGCTTCGAAGGCTTATACTTTTTATAAAGCAGATATCTCCGATCATGAAGAAGTTTGCAGGATCTTTGAGATCGAGAGGCCCGAATTTGTCGTCAATCTTGCCGCGGAGAGCCATGTGGACAGATCAATACTGGAGCCGGGGATCTTCGTGGATACGAACATAAGAGGTACGATGAACCTTCTTGAAGCTTCCAAGAAATACGGCATTAAACGATTCTTACAGGTCTCCACGGACGAGGTTTACGGCTCTCTTGGAAAGACCGGATATTTCACAGAAGATACCCCCTTAGCTCCCAATAGCCCTTATTCAGCAGCGAAAGCCGGAGCGGATCTGATCTGCAGGTCATATCAGAAGACCTTTGGAATGGATATCGTTATCACAAGATGCTCCAATAATTACGGACCCTATCAATTCCCTGAAAAGCTCATACCTTTGATGATCTTCAATGCGGTCAATGACAAGGAACTGCCCGTATACGGCGACGGAATGAATATCCGTGACTGGATCCATGTGGACGATCATTGCCGGGGGCTTATCTCGGTTTTGAAAAATGGCAGGACCGGAGAAATTTATAATATCGGCGGAAAGAATGAAAGGACCAATATCGATATCGTGAAAACCATTTTAGAGATACTTGAAAAAGATGTATCCCTGATCCGCTATGTTAAGGACAGGCCCGGTCATGATAAGCGCTATGCTGTGAATACTGATAAGATCAACAAAGAACTGGGATGGAAACCCTTTGTGGAGTTCTCTCAGGGTTTGAAGGATACCGTGCAATGGTATCTGGACAATTCCGAATGGGTTCAGCATTGTATCAGTGGTGATTATAGAAATTACTACCGGAAAAATTATGAGAATAAGTGATTTGGGGCCGGTGGTGGACAAAGTGGACATTTGGTTTTGACAACGAGTCGACTTCTACGATAATCCAATAATTTGATTAGAGAGGAATTGCAAAGAAATGTTTATGAACAATATTATTCCGTAAGCGATTTGATCGCCTGCAGAGTTTTATCCATCTCGACGGGCGTACCGATAGAAATGCGTACATAGGCCTTATCGGATATATTTATCAAACGGGTTTTTATACCCACTTTAAGCAAAGAACTATGCTGAGTTCTATCAAGGCCCGTCAGAATAAAATTCCCGTAGCCGGGGAAATATGGGACCTTCAATTCACTCAGACCCTTTTGAAACGCCTCCGAGGTCTTTCTCAAGCGTTTCCCGTATTCCAGTCCCCATGCCGAGATCTCGGGGAAATTATCCATCAGGCAATAATGCATCAATGATAGATTATAAGGAGTGAAAAGCACTTTCTCCACCGTAGAGGGAAAAACGGGGTCGGCCGAGATCATGTAACCCAGGCGCATACCGGCAAGAGAGCAGGCCTTCGACAGTGTCCGTATCAACACAAGATTTGAGAATTCTTTTAAAAGGTCAATGTGGCTCACATTCGAGATCTCATAATATGCCTCATCAAGAAGCACAACGCTATTATTGGAGCAGAGTTCACGGATAATATCAAGGGGTATTAAGTTCCCTGCGGGGGGATTGGGAGACACCAGACACACAAGATCAAAATCCTTCTTCTTCTCAAGGCCGGTAAAGGAGAAAGCGTTTCCTTCGTCCATCTTGAAGTACTCTGTATCCCGTTGAAGTATTATCGCATCATTGTGATAGATCGGGTATGTAGGCGACAGCATCAGCACACGCTTCTTGGTTACCATCATCAATCCCAGTATTGCCTGATCAGCACCCGCGGTGAATGCCAGGTTTTCCGGAGAAATACCGAGATATTCTCCTATTTTCGATTTTTTCTCAAAATAATCACATGGCTGCGGATAGCGGTTTTCACTGATCGTATTAAAAAGCGGAGATGATATTTTTTTCCTCAATTTCTTAGGCAGACGATATGGAGATTCATTCTGGTCAAGTTTTATCTTCGTGCTCACAGCTTCTACTTCAAAATTTCCGATCTGAAGAATGTCATTGCGTATCATTTCTTTCTTTTCCATATAACCTCCCGTTATCAATAGTTTCACCTATAAACCACACTGAACCTGAATTTTTTCTTGTTTTTACACCCACATCAAGATAATTCTCCGTCATACCGATCACATAGCCCTTTTTATCACGCCGTTCTTCGAGTACTACCCGATGCAAAAGTTCCATATTTTCACAAAGGAATGCAGCCCTCATCTTAGAATCGAGCTCCTTTAAAATACCGGCCCGCCGCTTTGCGGTCAAACCGTTCGGATATTTCATTTTAGCGGAATCCGTGCCGGTCCTTGGAGAGAATCTGAAGATATGCATATAATCTACTTTTGCTTTTAACAATGTTGTCAAGGTTTCTTCGAATTCTTGATCATCTTCTCCGGGAAGTCCGGCGATAATATCAATGCCGATTCTAACCCGCGGATCCAGGGCCTTTAACTTCTGTGTGATATCAATGAAAAGCTCAGGCGAATAGAAACGCCTTTGCCCCTTAAGCACTTCTGCGCTTCCCGATTGCAGGGAGATGTGCAGATGTGGACAGATCGAGTTTTCCCGGGCGATCAGAAAGAGCAATTGCTCATCTATCAGATCCGGATTGAGCGAAGATAATCTGAAGCGCATTCCTTTCATTGCGGAAAGTTCTGAAACCAGCTCTGTGAACGATCCGCCCCACTCCTTGCCCCAAAGCGCGGTATTAATGCCCGTGAGCACTATCTCATTTTTGCCAGCCGCTTTCAACGAATTGATCTCTTCAAAAATGGCGGCTTTCGATTTTGAAACGGAAGGGCCTCGTAATTTGGTAATGATGCAATAAGCGCAGCTCAGGTCACAGCCGTCCTGTATTGAAAGAAATGCCCTGCTCTGAGACTTGAAATGCTCTAATTTCCTGTCATTGATCCCGGAAAGATCTGTAGCGCTGTCTATATAATTCGAAAGATCGAATTTTTCACTGTTTATTAATATTTTATCTGCGCCAATGCTTTTGAATTTCTCGGGGGAGTTCTCCGCCGCGCAGCCGACAACGGCAATGCGAGCTTCGGGAAAGCGTTTCTTTAAACGCCTCAAAGCATCCCGCGATTTGTATTCGGCTTTATTTGTAACAGCGCAGGAATGAAGAATTATCAATTCGGGAGCATCGGGATCAAAAACATTTCCGGCATTTTCCAGGGCTTCTCTGAGTAATTCGCTTTCGCTTGTATTCTGTTTACAGCCCAGCGTTTTAATAAAGAATTTCATTTTCCGATACAAAAATTATCAAAGATGTACCCCTGCAGATCGAAGCTCTTACCGAAGCCCGTAAGTTCTTCAAGAAGCTCCAGTATCTCCTCGAGAATGTAGCTCGAAATATCCGTTTCTTTGATAACATCCTTTCCCAGGATCTCAGCATTGCGCTCTGAGACCTGACGGAGTATCCATCTCTGCCTAGAGGAAAATATCATATTCTCCGGGGCATGGGAGATCATTGTATCCAATTTCTCTTTGATATGCCCTAAGAGGTCATCAAGGCCGTCCTCATTAGTAATACTGCCCTCGAATGCGGTTAATGCTCCTGAGCTTTCTGCGACTTTCTCATGCCCGTCGATCTGGCCTTTGTCCATTTTATTGAAAAAGACCAGGACCTGCTTTTTTCTTTCCGAAAGCAGTCGGGCGATCTCCATATCTTCACTGTCGGGCGGCATTGAAAGGTCCATGATGAAGATAATAAGGTGAGCATCGTTCATAAGCTCATCCACCTTCTTAATACCGAGTTTTTCAATATGATCTTCTGTTTTTCTTATCCCGGCAGTATCATAGAGACATACATCATAACCGCCGATGCTTACTTCCTCTTTTAAGATGTCCCTTGTGGTCCCGGCATATTCCGTAACGATAGACCTTTCTTTTTTCAACACCATATTCAGAAGTGAGGATTTGCCCACATTCGGTTTACCCACAATGGCAATATGAAATCCTGCAGTTAGGATGGCGCCCAAGTGAAAACTATCCACAAGCTCCTTTAATTCCCCTGCAAGCCTATTCAGAGAATCCATTCCCTGCGCTAGGATGTCCGGGGAGATCGAATCACTGTCCGAGAAGTCGATCGAGGCCTCAAAGAGTGCTTTGATCTTTGCGTATTTATCTTGAAGGCCGGTAAATCTTTCGGTCAAACTACCATTGAGGTGTTTGTTCAGATAAGGGACCACATTTCGTGTGCGGCTCGTGATCAATGCGTTGACGGCTTCCGCCTCGATCAGGTCCATCTTGCCGTTTCTTATTGCTCTCAATGTAAATTCACCGGGTAGAGCTGGTCTGATGCCTGAATTCTCCAATGCGTTGATTATTCCGCCTTGAACCCCTATTCCGCCGTGACAGAATATCTCCAGAAGGTCCTCGCCTGTATATGTTTCCGGGCCTTTGTAATAGCAATAATTCACGCGGTCAAATTTGCTGGAATTGATAATAAAATGCGATGTGTACATCCTGCGGGATTTTACGGATGAATTTTTCAGATGCTCCTCAAGGATCCTTTTACATGATGGGCCGCTGAGTCTGATTACCGAGATCGCGCCCGAACCTAATGGGGAAGAAATGGCGCATATGGTATTATCATTTTTCATTCTGCCTGTAGATCACCAATGTCTGTATAATGGAAAGTATATTATTAGTAAGCCAGTACAGCACCAGGGCGGACGGCATATTCCAGAAGAAGATCAAAAAGACGAATGGAAGGAACTTCATATACTTCGCGCTATCGCTCTGAGAATGCTGTGTCCCCTGTATCTCCTGCTGCAGATACATCGCCACTCCCATTAAAATAGGCAGGATGTTTATGGGCATCCCAAAGATAGTTGCGATGGTATCCGGCCTTGCGAGGTCCTTGATCCAAAAAATAAAGTTTGCGCCGCGCAGCTCTATAGAAACGCTGAACGCGGAGTATATCGCCCAGAAAAATGGAAGCTGCACCAGAACAGGCAAGCATCCACCCATCGGGTTAACCTTGAATATCTTATAGAGTTTCATTGTCTCTTCATTCAACTTTTTGGGGTCATCTTTGTACTGCGCCTGTAATTTCTTCAATTCCGGCTGGATCTTCGACATCTTCTTCATGGACTTGATGGAAGCTGTGGAAAGCGGGAAGAGAAGCAATTTTATCATAAGGGTAATTATTATTATTGCCAGGCCATAATTTGGAATGACTCCGTATATGGTCTTTAAAAGGAAAATGATCAATTTAGTGAGAAATCCAAACAATCCCATGGATACCAATTTATTGAGCTCGCCGCCATGGTCTTTCAAAACTGCAGTGGATTTCGGCCCTATATAGGTCTTAAGCGTAAAGGATGTGCTTTCCTGCGGCAGGATACTCCTTGCGTCATATGCCGCTGAAACCCAGAAGTCGCCGGATCGGGATTTAAATATCTCTCCCTTCGTGATCTCCGGAGAATTAAAGAACACAACAGCAAAATATAAAGAATTGTAGCCCATCCAATGGAAATCGGTATATGCCAGTCCAAGCTTCTTTCCCAGGGCCTTGTTCTTAACCTTATCTTCAGCATAAACAACTGCTCCGGAATACCGTTTCCCCATAGTTTTTGACAAGCCGGGGCTCCAGATCTTGGGCCCCCATTGAATTTGAACCTCGTCGGTCTCATACTCTTCATCGCCGTCGTTGCTGAGTGTAAGCTCCACTTCAAGAAAATATGTACCGGGCTGAAATATATACTCCTTTGAGATCGAAATATCTCCCACTTTCGAGGAGAACTTCATTCCCCGATCCGTTTCCTCCACATCGTAAAGAAGCTGATTTATATCTTTTATGCCCGAGCCCTCTATCTCGGCGGGGTAAGTAGCTGCCAACGGAGGAAGAAGATTGTAATGTTCTCCACCCTCAGAACTTTCATACCCTTTGAGCAGATATTCAATTATTTTACCGCCGTTGGGGTCGAAAGTGATCCTGACTTTATCATTCTCAAAAGTAGGAAATACATCGGATGCGACATTTTCGATCGCGGTCTCGGCAATGGCGAAAACGAAAACGAAAAGCATTAAGAACATTATTACGGATCTCTTCATATACGACTCCTAATTACTTCAAGGGATCATAGCCGCCCTTGGAAAAGGGATGGCAGCTGAAAAATCTCTTTGCGGAAAGGCCAAAAGCTTTGAAAAAACTATATTTTATAAACGCCTGTCTTGCGTATTCTGAACAAGTTGGCGAGTATCTGCATGCGGGGGGAATGGCGGGAGATAAAAATTTTTGATAAAGTCTGATCAGGAATAAAACCAAACCCTTCAGGACTTTCTCTATTGTTTTAAACATCGCGCGCGCCTCAATATAAATGCGAAATCTTCATTTATCTTTGAATAGGATAGCTTCTTTATGCCGGGTTTAACCCCAACCACAAAAGAATTATTTAATAGTTGATAGATATTGACCCGGAAAATGTTTCTGATCTGATTTTTGAAATGATTCCTGTCAACGGAATTCCGGCCTTTCTTGGTGACAATAAAGCCTATTTTCGGGCATTGCATATTCTTAGCAATGTAGATATATAGATACTTCCCGGAAAACTTCTTTCCCCGGGAAAAGATAATATTGAATTCGGATTTAAGCCGAACCCTGTTGTTGCGATGGAAATGAAAACCATCAGGCAACGGCTAACCTTTTTCTTCCTTTTGCTCTTCTGTTAGCAAGGATCTTTCTACCGTTTCTCGTCTTCATTCTTTTTCTGAAGCCGTGAACTTTTTTTCTTCGCCGATTATGTGGCTGAAATGTTCTTTTCATTATTTCCTCCGAAATATAGTCAATAACTGGAGATTTTATCATAAATTACTGGCTATGTCAACTCTTAGGAAGCTCTAATTGCCGGAATCAATAATATTGCGTAGTGTAAAACCATGACCGATTATCTCGTACACCTCGGTGACGACCATGAAGGCATCCGGATCAATTTTCCGCACATACCTTTTCAATGTGGGTACCTGTTTTCTACTCATAGCGCTGAAAAGTATCTCGGTCTCTTTTCCCAGGAAACCCGTGCGCCCGTCAAACTCAGTCACCCCTCTGTTGATATAGAGGAAAATAAATTCCTTGATCAGTTCTTTCTTGGAAGATATGATGAAAACGCCTCTGGCATAATCACTCCCCTCTATGACCCGGTCTATGATGGTCGAGGATAAGAATAGAGCCAAGTATCCGTAAAGACACGCCTCGAAAGATTTGAACACCAGGCCGGCAATTGAAATAATGATGAAATCTATGGCCATTATCCCCATTCCTGCAGAATAATTCGTATATTTTTTGACCACCTGCCCGATCACATCCGACCCTCCCGTGCTGGCATTGCCGAGAAATGTGATGCCCAAGCCCACACCCAGAAGGACACCGCCGAAGATCGCTCCAAGAAGGATATCTTCCGTGGCGGGAGGGACCTTAACGATATAGGTAAAATAATCTATCAAAAGATTTGAAAGCGTCATTCCCACCAATGTCCGCAATGCAAAGGTGCGGCCGATGAGTATCCACCCCACAAACAACAAGGGTATATTCAGAATTAGTGTGGTTAGTCCTACCGGAACATTTATCAGATAATTAAGTATTATGGAGATTCCCGAAACGCCTCCGGGAACGATCTTTAGTGGGATAAGAAACATCGGATAGGAAAGCGCCATGATAATACTGCCCAGTATAATGAGCAGCATGTCAACATATAAACGGTACTTGTTTATTACGATCGGAATATTCATACAATCTCCTGTCAGAGAGATTATATGAAATTAAAAGTTATATTCAACCCCTGGTGAGCTGATTCAAAAATGGAGGCTTTGCTTCGCAGAGCACAAGCGACAAGTGCATGAATACAATGAATAATTGGAGATTGGAATAAAAAACTCACAGTGAATATAGGTTAATTGGGAAAGACCGGCTTGCGCAGCGTGTCATCTTGAGTGAAACGAAAGATCCATCAGGTATTTACTTCTTGTGTTTTCCCCACTGTTCATTTCTTCATTGTTCACTATACTTAAACCTATCACCCTATCATCCTACAACCCTACTATCTATTCTCCACCTTGAACCTTTGAATTTTTGAACAATCTTAGTCACCTCGTTACTGGAATACGAAACAAAATAGCATCAGCCATTGTTACCGGACTTATGAATTATAACACCATAATAACAGAAATCATCAAACACAAATGTCCACTTTGTCCACCACCGGCCCCATATTTATAATCTCTGGGCTCCAAAAAACTCCGGGCACTCACAGTATTTCTTTTTGAGTACGAGACATTCGCTGAATGGAAATTTGTAAAAGTCCCGGAAATTCTTGCAAAATTAAGAGAATTATCGTATAATGTAAGCGAAAGGATTTTTAGAGGTGAACAATAACCAATTCAAATTTTCGATTTATTCAAGAATTTTACACAGGAGGTGTATATGAAAAAGAGTCTGACTTTGATTCTTCTTGGAATCATGATTCTCGGCTTTGCTAACAATGCCAGAGTGAACGTACTTGGCCCATGGTGGGCGGTACGCGATGCTAACAATGTTTTCAACAGCCCGTCCTTCATCATGTTCTTCCCCGAAATGGTAAACATGGAGGGCATGGAAAGCCTCGCAGGCGCCACATTCGGAGGCGGTCATTTCAAATTGAGCGATACTCTGCATTACGGCCTTTATTTGCATAGGACCTACGGCAAAAACCTGACCATGATATGGAGTACGCCGGGTGGAGAGGATACAACCGATCATCATGCCACCTATTTACAGCCCACTAATTTCTTTGATTTTATTCTTGGAATGGACATGGGAGCAATGAAATTGGGATTTCTCTTTAATTTTGCGGGAGCTTGGGAAAATTACAGTGAAAACGAGCTCACGCTGCCTGCCACCGTTTCCGGTGACTATGAATTTTGGGAAGATAGAGCAGTAAAGGAATTCAATTTCACATTTGATATTTCATTGATCGATTTCGCGATGTTCCAATTAGCTAACTTCGCCATTGATTTCGGCCTGCCTTCGATAAATGAGGTCGAGGAGTATAAGGAGTTCATCGATCCGGAATATTATCTGGAAAGATACAGCACTACCCCCGACGGGATGACATATCTGGGCTTCAGGAGCCTTTTTGAAACCAAGACATCGGTATTCTACCTGGGCTTTGCTCTGGATAATCTCGGACATAAGAGTGAAATATACGCTGAAGATACTGAAAACGACGGGATATGGGATGTCATGGATACCGTGACCACGGACCAGTCTATCATGAATATTACCGCAGGTTTCTCAAATAAGAAAGTATGGAAGAAACTCACATTAAGAGTAGGCGCATATTTCGATTGGCAGACACATAAGTGGGAAACCGTTGACGAGATCGACGGAACAGAAGCTACGGAATTTACAACGGAAGGATACAATTGGAACGAAAGTATCATGAAATTCCCCGCATTCATATCGGGTGAATTCGCGATCCAAAAATGGTTGACCCTGAGAGCCGGAATGGGTGCCGATATGTTCTATGTCTATAAAGAAGAGATCGAGGACATTACGCATGATGGCGCCGGTACTGAGACCTTCTCATATACCGATGACCTTTCAATGGGATATATCTACAATGCCTTCGCTTATCTCGGCATTCAATTCTTCTTCAATGATATCAGCCTTGACTTTGCGCTGCTGGCACCGCTTATGACCAATACTTTCCTCATCACCGGCGCTGCTGTACCATCTCCCATTGCGAATTTCTCAATAAGCTATTACTGGGGCAGGAAATAATTCTTGCTCAGGTATTTTATGCAAGGATGTTATTACATCCATGAGAGATTGCAAAGGAGATTGATATGAAAAAATATCTATTGATAATATTACTGTTTCTTACAGTGATAATAACAGCAGACACAGGGAGGGTCAATGTACTGGGTCCTAATTGGGCTGTAAAAGATGTTTCCAATATCTTTGAACGCCCGTCTGAAATAACGCAATACTCCAACCGCACAACGATCGAATACGATATTCTGAATCCTTATGTGGATTATTTTGGAGGAATGCATTTTACAGTCAGAGACATCATGCATATTGGAGTATACCTCTACCGTCCCTATTCAGGCAACGCATTTACAGTTCTCGAAGAACCGCCCGACGCCGATACCTGGCTTTTCCTTTCCAGTGTAACGCCATATACGGCAAATAATCAATTTGATCTGATCTTCGCTTTGGATCTGGATACATTTATTATCGGCTTCAGAGTGAGCTACGGCCGGCTTTTCGATAGCGGATCTTTGGAAAATGCAACCCTTCCGGATCCAGATGATGGAGATTCTACGATGGTGCTTACAAACGAATTGAATTCATGGGATTTTGTTTTTGACATAACGCTCAATGAGTTTGGCTTCTTCGATTCATTAAATCTGGCGGTCTATTACGGCAAGCCATATTTTTTCACCCGATGGAAAGAGGTGGAGTACCAGGATCCAGGCTTTGAGACACTGCTCTTTCGGCTCTGGGGAGAGGATTTGAGAACATTGGAATTCAGGGGGATCGCGGAGATCGACGATACGGCATTCTTCGCTTCATACTCTTCTGATGACCTTCCTCATTATAATGATGTGGCCTATTTTGAAGATAGCGGATTCTCGGTATCGGAAGTAGAGGAGACGATTCAAAAGGTAAAGAACGTCCGCTTCGGTATCTCTAACTCGGTCAATTGCTGCAGCGGCACACTTCGCTCAGGCGCTATTATTGATTACCGTTATCACACCTGGGAAACACTCGATATGAATACCCTGGAAACCCGGAATGTCTATGAGGGTTATTCCTGGTACGAGAATGTTTTCCGCATTCCCGTCTTCCTTTCGGGTGAATGGGAAATATGCAATTGGCTCGATATAAGGGCAGGCCTGGGAGGAGATCTTTTCTACAACCGATGGGTAAGAATAGAAGACCGCCAGTACGATTCAGGAGAGATCGATCCAGAATCTGAAAACATTCAGAACAATACAGATTCGTTGGAATTCTTTTCCAATGGGTATGCCTTTGTGGGGACAAGTCTTCATGCCGGGTATTTCAGCTTTGATCTGACACTGATGACACCTGTAATCACTAACAATTATCTGCTTACAGGAGTTCCACTGGGAGTATCACCGGTCGCATACGCTACCATTACCTATTTCTTTTTGAAGAAATGACTCTTTCAACGGGGGGGCGAAAGCCCTCCCGTATTCTGGTACCGGGTCTTTACATCTTACATTATTGCTTTCATATAATTGCCAGCAAAAATATAGCTAAATATAGCTAGTATTTTCTTGTGTTAATGTTGTTTGTAAAATTGATCAGTAAATGTAAGATGTAAAGACCCGGCACCTACATGTCATGCAGGTCGAGAACCATATTCTCAAAGGCAAAATGCGATGACTGATCATAGAAGTGAAGATACATATTAGAATCGTATTTTAATAAGGAAGTGATCTTGTGGGAAGTACGATTAATGACAGCCAAGAGATTAATGCCCATATTAAAACTGATATGTTTTTGATCTTTTATAAAATCCTTGACGGCTCTTTTCGTCGGAGCATTCAAGATCTGTACTAGCCTGTAATTGAGTTTTCTGTCATTCGCTTCCCAGCGTCTGATCGGTTCCTTGCCTAATGTAAAACGGACGGCTTCAATAAGATATCCGGGAGCTTTGTCGATCCGCACCCGATAATAAGGGGAAAGGTCCATCTCTGTATAAGCCACGCCATTGAGCTCATGTATCTGCGCATCTTCCGGAAGGATCTCCATTCCATTGACTTTCCGGAGAATATCTGGGTTATTGGCGATCTCTTTGGGGGACTTTATAAAGAGAGGGTAGATATGGACCCTGAAATCTGAATATACGGAATATTTCCGTTTCATTGCGAAAATATTCGCGTCCTTGTTATCCTTCTTTATAAAACCGTAGCCGAAAGCGGCGCCTTCGTCCTTCATTTTCTGCATAACGGCACGATAAACCTCAACAAACTCCCTTATCGGGCGTTTCTGATACTCCGAAAGGATACGCAGGCTGTGAACATAGGCTCCGGTGATTGTAATGCCGTTGCTGATGTATTTTTTGATCCCAAGGCCGACAGAACCCACTATCCTCCCTTTATCCTCTACAATGAATACGGTCGAAGGAAAGAATCTGTCATGATAGAAGAAATCTTTC
This sequence comes from bacterium, assembly GCA_023133295.1. Classification (GTDB taxonomy): domain Bacteria; phylum AUK180; class AUK180; order AUK180; family AUK180; genus JAGLWT01. Next base: position 43,449 of record JAGLWT010000157.1, read on the forward strand.
TTGTCATAGCTGATCTGTATCCCTTCACCCTGAGAACTAGAACTCTCCAGGTCCAATAGGGCTTGATTATCTTCTGGGCCGGCGATCCTTATTTCCATCAGAAATCCCGGCGCACCACATCAAAAGTACCGTCAGCATGCTCGGTCTTAATAAGATCGCAAAGCTTTATTTCCAATTTACATGAATTTCCCAGCACCTTCTCAAATTCAGACCTGATCAGTTCATATGTTTCTTCCCCCGGTAAAAAGCCCTGCTTCTTCTCAGAGATCAACTCTACGAATATGCTATTCACATCACGCTGTACGATGCGGAATTTTTTAATACCAGGAATTCCCTCTATTATTTCTGTCGCGTAAAATGCGGAAATATGCTTTCCCCCGGCACTGATAAGATCCTGGATCTGTCGGCCGGTAATGACCTTTAATGCCCTGCGGCCCTTGTTGTCACGAGTAAGGATGCCTTTATCGCAAAGCCCGGAGTACCTGATCATGGGCATGGCGAAGTTATTGAGTTCCGTAACAACAATATCACCCTCTTCTTCCCAGACGGGCTTGCCGTCTTTGAGGACTTCAAGGAATGCATTATCTCCCACTATGTACATATTTGAGTGATCCGGCTTATCTATCGCCATCATCCCCGTCTCAGTAGAGATATAAGCACTTAAGATCAGGCAGCTGAAGAAATCCTCATATTTTCCTATATATGACGGAGTTGCCAATTCCGCGCTGAGCACTATCAATTTCAGAAAATCCGGCCTAATGCCACGGGCCTCAAATTCTGATGCAATATTTCTCAACATCGAGGGATATGTAATTATCATATCCGGTTTTTCTTTCAATAATTCAGAGACGACATCCTCAATGGGATCCATAACATTTATCAGGACCTTTTCTGTTTTTAAGTATTTCTCAAGCGGATTCGAAAAAAGGGTCTCCACGGAGTTATCTCCCCATATCAATACCAGCGCGGTCTTATTTATTCGCAATCCGGTGTAGCGCGAAACAAAAAAGGGATGGCCTGTGATAAGAGTTCTTATGACACTGCGCTTTGATTTCAATATCCTTACGGGTTCGCCCGAAGAACCCGAGGTTGAAACACCGATCGCACCATCTCCGGAAACCCCTATCCGATCGATATTTTCCCTTAAAAGTTCTTTCGTCAAAATAGGGACGGTTTGAAGTTTCTCAACGGAATCGATACCGTCAATAGAAACATCCTTCAGAAGATCACTATAATAAGGAGAATGTGATCTCGCCCGCTTCAGTAGTTTACGGATCTTTTTGAATTGATACCGCTGCAATTTTTCACCGGACATCGTAAACAGCTTCTTTTTTTCCAAAAATATTTTTAATATCATAATTCCCTCAATGTTTCAGCCGGTGGTATACGCGCAGCCCTTCTGGCGGGAAAATACCCGAATACCAAACCTATTATAACGCTGACAATAAATGCTAAAGCTGTTATTCCCGGGGGGAAATACATCTTCCACGAAAGAAAAAGTGCGAGAAAGCCGCCGGCAAGATAAGCGAGGACAATGCCGAAGATACCGCCCAGGCCCGTCAATACGACAGCTTCAAGAAGAAATTGAAGCTCTATATGGGAACGCTGTGCACCGACTGATTTTCTGATCCCGATCTCCTTGGTCCTTTCATTCACTGAAATGAGCATGATGTTCATGATGCCTATTCCACCCACGATGAGCGATATAAGCGCCACCATAAGTATAAGTGTGGTAAATGTGTCGGAAATGACTCCGAGAGACTCCAGGAGTTCGCTCTGGCTTTTAACATTAAAATTCTCGCTATCCTTGCCGTATTGGTCTTCCAGTTCAGTTTTAATAAGCGATTTTATCAGCTTGATATTCTTCTCTTCCTTGACCTTCACATATATCAGCCCGATCTCATCTGAAATAAAGAGTTTCTTCTGGAAATAAGAAAGAGGAACATATATGCGGTCATCCTGGTCAACCGTCATGTTCTGACCCTTCTCAGCCAAGATCCCGATGATACGGCAAAGCGAACCGCGAGGACCGATATAGAGCGATTTTCCCACAAGGTCTTCACCTTCATAAAACTCTTTATACACATTATTGCCCAAGATGCACACATTCTCCGTGGTATGCGGATTACCCGGATCAAAACTGTATCCCTTGAGCATCTTATACTCTCTCACCGAAAGGAAATTCGGAGTGACGCCATATACATAGGTATTGAGGTTCTTATCCTTATAGGAAATGGTGGCAGAAGTTGCTGACTGGGGAACCATTCCGGAAATACCGGGTATTCGTTCTAATCTTTTCACCGTCTCCGAGTTCAGATAAATGCTGCTTCTTCTGAACTGGGTAATGCTATTTGCTTTTCCCGGAAGTACAAAGATCAGCTTTGAGCCGATCTTCTCTACAGAGGCGAGGACTTGTCCCCTCGCGGCATGGCTGACCGCTGATAGAAGAATGATGCTGAATACACCGATAATTATGCTGAGAACCGTCAAAAAGGAACGCAGAGGGTTCTGCTTAAGGGTTTCCCCTATTATCTCATAATAATCCCTTGATCTCATTTTCCTTCTTTTCTTTTACCCGGACCTTCTCTTTGAATGTATCAAAAGAGCTCTCCGGATCAAGAACTACTTTCGTATACTCCAGAGGGTCCTTCAATACAGCTATTCCCCGGACCACAGCTTCCGGGGTCACGGGGATCAGGTATGCCCTGTTCTTCTTCACACCATAAATATATTTCTTCCCGTCCTTTAGAAGAAGCGAACGGGCCGGGATCATTGTAACATCATTAAAACTCTGTAACCTTGCGACAACTCCGCACTCTGCATAGAAAAGGGGGTCTTTCAACTCACCCTGGGGTTTAATTCGGATACGGTATTGCCCAAAAAATTGGCCTTCCTGCACCGGAGAAGATGAAACGGAATCCACGACCCCGGCCAGTACAAGGCCATCGGAATAAAGGATCTGAATCTCAACTTCCAATCCCACTTTCACCCTTGCTCTGTCGTACTCTGATAGAAATCCCTCTATATAAAAGTCGTTTTTAGAGGAAATCGTCATTATCTTCTGATGCTGATAGATCTTCTGGCCATCTATCAAATTGACATCGGTCACTTTACATGAGAACGACGCCTTCGGGGAAAGGTCTTTCAATCTGTTCTTTAACTCATTGTAAACCAACTCTGAGCTCTTCCAGGCGGCTTTTGCCTGCATATAGAAATTATCCGCGCTGTTGAGAGTGGATTTTGAAATGGAATTTGATGCAAATAATTCTCTGCTTCTGGTAAATTCGCTATGCGCCGTTTTCATGGCGAATCTGCTTCTTTCCATGTCCAGCTGCGCAAGGTCCAACTTATTTTTCGCCGGACGGCTTTGTATCTTGAAAAGATAACTGTCCTTTGCCACATCAGCGCCCAATCGGGAAAGGTGAACTACGATCCCTTCCTCAAACGAGAAAAAGAAGTTTTCTTCCCTGAGGGGCTTGATCATTCCGGAGAAAGATAATTCATTTACAATATCCCCCCGGCTTATCCGCTGCATATACACTTCCATCTTCGCGCGGGGAAAGAATAAGGCACTCAGAACAATTATAGCCAATATGGCAGTAATCCATATTATTGAAGTCTTACTCATTGAAATAACTCTCCAAACTGCCCTTAAAACCGTTTAAGGACAGATACTCACACACCAAAAGGAGATAATTCTCCTGCTTTTCCGCAAGAAGAAGCTCATACTCAAGCAATCTGTGTTCGATGGCCAGGAACTCCTTCATAGAGATCTCGGCATTTTTGAGTTCATTTCGTTTATCTTCTAATTGCGAATTCATGATCTCAATTATTTCCGAAGTGTCACCTATGATGCACTGCAGGTCAATAAGCAGATCTCTTATCTCCCCGGAGCGTATAAGAGCATCCTCCCTTTTTTCCTGAAGCCGCTGCCTAATAAGCTCCTTGTCTTTTTCCAATTGCAGATTTCTGCTTTTATGAAGAAAGCCGTCGAAGATATTCCACTTAAATATCATTCCCGCGATATATCCGTCTTCAAAGATCCAAAGATCATTATCATTAAGCCCGTAAGTAAAGAACAGGTCTATGGTGGGTTTAAAATCATCACTGTTCAATCGCTGCTTTATTTCAAGAGCGTTCAGCTCATTTTCTAAAAGACCGATCGCCGGCGAAAGAGTATCAGGAACATCTGAGAAATTGAATTCGCCTGGGATATCAGGTAAATTCGGAATGCCGCTACTTTTCAGAAACTCTCTCTCTAATTGGCCATATTGCAGAAAATAAAATTTCCCCTCCTTGTTATTGATCCGTTCTTGAAGGTGAAGTATTCTGTATTTTGCGGATCTTGATGAATGGCTGAGCGAGGCTGCCTTCGCCTCCTGCCCGATCTGCTTCCGCTCATTCTCTTTCATCTTCCAGAGCAGGAATGCCTTTTTGACCCTCTGCAGGGCCTTCACATACTCAGAAAATACATTCAGCTGCACACCATCACCTTGTATCTTCAATGAAATTAACTTAAGATCGTGCAAGCGGAGCGTATCGTATATCTTTTCTCCTGAATAAACATTCTGCACAAGGGTGAAAGAGGTCTCAATGTTTCTGGAGAGATTGATGTCGGCATCAAAGGAGAGATTGAGATACTCGATCTCGACATCGGAGATATCAAATACCCCGCTGTATTTCTTCATCCTTGCCTCATATGAAAAATGAGGAAGACTGGCGCTTTTTATCTCTTTTCTTTCAAAAGGGGCCTTTTCTATAGATGATTTCCACTGGCGGTGCTCCTGAGATCGCATCAGATAATTGGAAAAGCCTTGGAAGAATGTGCTCTCACCATAAGGAATAAGATAAACCAACATTCCGATCAGGTAGATAGCAAGTTTTTTGCCCATTGTTTATTTTATCAAAAGGTTCTCTTTCAGTCAATTAATTGATTGCGCGTGATTGCGCGGATAGGCAATAATTTGATTTTCCTGCGGATATGTATTATAATGAGACAGTTGTTTGATTAGAACGCTATGGAGGCACTATGAAAAAATTGCTTATTTTAGTTCTCGCACTTTTCTTTGTTGCAGGAACATTTGCGGACACCGGCGATCTCGGCGGTGCATCCGTTGCGGTAAGAGACCCTTGGAATGACGCGGAATTCCTTCCCGCGGCAGCGGCTTTTTATCCCGGAGGCGGTGAGTTCAAGCTTGACTTTGATTATAGTTCAAATACCACGAAATACTATGAATATTACTGCTACTATAACTCAACGGGCGCAACCAATGACAATGAATACGAGATGAAGGACAAAATGACCGGTATCAAGCCTGTTCTTAAGGGCAGGATGAGATTCGGGCCGTTGGCGGCATCCCTGAGATTCGCCGCTCCTATTCAAGTCGTCAAGACCACCAATAACGAGTATCGGGATTATGATCTGACCGCACCGAATACCGATTGGTGGAGCGATGATGATGAGGTCTCGCTGAAGAATGGTTTTCCAATTGACCTAGGCCTTAAGATCGGCTTCGCTTTTTCAGAAATGATGGGCGTCGGCCTCATGTTCAATCTTTTTAATGAGACCTTTACCAATTTTGAATCAAGTATCACAAAAGATGAGAATGGAATTACAGGCAACTGGGAACGTGAAATGGAAATCGGGATCAGCGAAATACAATTCGGCGCGGGACTTATCTTTCATCTTAATAAGCTCATAGGCGGGCTTTCATTCCAGATGTCAAATCTTTCCGCAACCGCGAGAGAGACCTCTAACAAACAATGGAACGGTTCAGCATTGGAAGAGTACTGGACAGATGACCTTGATAATTATCCCCGTACGCATATCACCTATAACGGCTTCAGGCTCAACGGTATTGTAAGGCTCATTTCCAGCCCGAAGCTCACACTCGGGCTCGCCTTTGTATTCGATCATTTTGTTCCGGAAGTGGAGATGGAATACGCAACAATGAAATTTCCACCGGCGATCAACGGCTATGTAAACCTTATCAATATCGCGCCGGGATTCTGGTTCAGGGATAAGTTCTTTGAATTGGCGGCTGACTTTCTTGTCATGCTCCCTTCCGGAGGGATTGACATGGTTACTTACACCTCCCCTCCTCCTGATGGCCAGGAAATCACCGGGAATATGTCACTCAAAGGCTTCATCTGGATATTCCGCTCCGGTGGTGTTTTCAAACTTTCAGATACCGTAAGGGTAAACATCGGCTATCAGAGATTGAATGTTTCAGGCAGCATGCTACAAGAGCAGTACGCATGGTCTTCCAGCCCTGTTTACACTCAAAGTGAAAGTGAAACCAGTATGTCAAATCTCTTGGGGCTTTCCAATAATGCATTTATCTTCTCTTTCTTCTATGATATTGCTGACGGCATTTCATTGAATTACAAGCTGACCGTTGGAACATACCTCGACGAGAACGATCCCAACTTCATCAAAACCCTGCTTCCGATGGGTGCGTTGACGAGCGGTACGGGAAATATAGATATCGCGAGGACCATGACCCATAAGATCGCTTTAACCTATCTTATCAGATAAGATAATTTCATAACACCGGGAGGGCGTCTGCCCTCCCGCTTGCTCTACATTAAAAAATATTGTAAAATCTTTTATCATGGTTGCAGATATCAGAAATTGCCCCTTATGCGATTCTTCCAATAGAAAGCTTCTATACAAGGCAACTGCCGGGAAAGGGTCTAATACCATCTCATTTAATTGCACATCCGAGGGATTGGCGGAATATTATGATATCTACAAGTGCCGAACCTGCGGCATGATCTATCAATTCCCGATCATAGAACAGAAGCAGCTTATAAAGCTTTACAAAGAGACTGAAGACCCGATATACCTTGAGAAAGAAAACGAAAGACGGCTCACCTTTAATTCATATTTAGAACTTTTGAAAAATTATCTTAATAAAAATGCAAAGGTCTTTGAGATCGGATCATATACGGGGATCTTTCTCTCAATGCTTGAGAAGGAGGGTTATTCTGCTAGAGGCCTGGAGCTTTCTAAATGGGCCTCGAGCATTGCATCACAAAAAGTAGCGGCAAAAATATTCAATGAACCCTTGGAGAAAATATCCGATGAGCGGAATGAGGCCTTCGATGCAGTATGCCTCTGGGATGTTTTTGAACATTACAATTATCCGGCTCTTGAGCTTTCTCATATCTTCAAGGTATTGAAAAGAGGTGGATATCTTTTCATATCCACCGTTGACGCGGGGAGTTTCTCATTTAGAATACTTCGAGGGAGATATCCCTTCCTGATGCAGATGCATCCGGTATATTTTTCCAGAACGACGATCAGGCGTATCCTTGAAAATGCCGGATTTGAGATAGTGAAGATAAGGGTGCACAGAAGATATATTTCAAAGAAATACTTTCTAAACAGGATCAAATCGTTCTTTCGGACAGACGGCGGTTTTATTATCTGGATATTCAAGGCGTTTCTTTCACTTCATAAAAAAGAAAATATCCTCCTTAGAGGAATGGGGTTAATGGATGTGGTGGCGAGAAAAAAGTAAGGCGCTGACCTTCATCTTCATTCTTGCCGCGCTCCTGCGGGTGTTTTTTGCTTTTGCATACGGAAATAAGCTCAGATATTCAGATTCCCTCCAATATATGGAATTCGCGCAGAATCTTTCCCAGGAAGGGGAGTTCCGCGCCACACAAAAGGATGGCCTGGCCGTAAGAGCTTATCGGCCGCCTGCGTATCCTTTGACGATATATTTGCTAGGTAATATTCCTCATTCTTTCACTTGGGTGAAGATCTTCCAAATACTGCTTTCTCTTCTGTCGATATTTCTCATTTATGAGATCCTGGATAATTCCCTTGGCAGAAAAGGCGCATTTCTCGGAGCATTGATTTGGGCGGTATTTCCCTCATCTATTTACTACACATCCGCTATTTTGACCGAATGCACCTTCTCCGCATACCTGATTCTCGGCACATACTTTCTGTTGACTTTCAAGAAGAAGGAAGATAGTGTCATTGCTGTGATATTCAGCGGCCTGTTCTTCGCAATGGCGGCCCTTACAAAGAGTTTCGCCTTTTTCCTTCCATTATTCATTATTATTGGAGCCCTGATATTCAAATTTGCATCATTCAAAAAGACGGCCGTCATGACAGCAGCGTTCATTCTCTTCACGCTTCCATGGGGGATCAGGAACATGATCGTGCTGGATCATTACACTCCTGTGTCAACCGAAGGCGGGATATCGCTATACTGGGAGAATCACGAGGGCGCAGTGACCGGAAAAGGGTATACACAACCCGAAAAATTCGATCTTGAGGCATTCTCAAATATGGATGAGATCGGCAGAAGTAAATACTACTCAAAACTCGCGGTCAAACAAATAATATCACATCCCTTCCTATTTTTTAAAAGAGCAGCAGGGAGAATATGGGAATTATTAAAACCAATGCCCAGAGCGGGGCTTTCCGGAGGGTTTGCGCCCGCGGAATTTCTTTTTCGCATAGGCTATGGTGTTATATACCTTCCTGTTATAATACTATTTCTGCTCTCATTGTCCAGTATCAGAAAAGAGCCCCTGATCGCTTTCTCATTTGTGATCTTCATCTTTTTTCTCCTAGTGTATGGACTGGTAGCGGGTAAGACCAGATATAGAATGCCTTTGGAACCCTTCCTGATCATTAGCGCAACAGCATATCTGACAAGATATTGTAAATGGGGAAAGAATGAAAGCTGAACAGGGAGCGATCCTTATACCAACATATGAAGAAAGGGAAAATATCGGCGGATTGATAGACAAGATACGCGATATATCTCAAGAACTTACGATAATAGTTATAGACGACAATTCTCCGGATAATACAGCAGAAGTGGTCATACAGAAACAGAAAGTATTCAAAAACCTGCACCTGATCAGCAGAGAAAAAAAGCTGGGATTGGGAGCTGCTTACATTCATGGCATGAAGCAGGCAATTTCCATGGGTTTTAATTTTATCATAACAATGGACAGCGATTTCTCCCATGACCCGGAAGTAATCCCCGATATGATCCTTGCGCTGCAAAACTCTGATGCCGTTGTCGGATCCCGCTATGTGAAAGGCGGAGGAATTAAGAATTGGCCCGTTCACAGAAAATTAATGAGCGCGGCAGCCAATCTCCTTTTGCGCCTGATATTAAAGACCAGGGTTAAAGATTCCACTTCCGGATACCGATGTATCAGGACCAAATTATTGGAGAAGATCAATTACTCCGCCATAAGATCTCAGGGGTACTCATTCTTATATGAAATGCTTTACAAAATGAGGCAGGCGGGAGCCAGAATTACGGAGATCCCGATAATTTTTATTGATAGGAAATTCGGATTCACGAAGATCTCCAAAACCGAGATCTACAAGGCATTGCTATCAATGTTCCGGCTTCGGTTCTAATGTTCTGATCCATAAATGGAGGATAGGGGATAGAGGTTCGAGGTTAAAATATGAAGAGAGAGAAATAAATTGCATAAGGAGATTCTTCTCCTGAGCAGTTGCTCTTTTCCTTCTATTCGCTTTTTTCTACTCTCTTTTCTCTGCT
>JAGLWT010000158.1 GCA_023133295.1 bacterium
CAGTGAGGTCAACTTTTGAACCTTTGAACCTTGAACGCTTCGGTACTGCGAAGCATACTACTTTATATGTGCGAATTTCGCCCATGCAGTTTCATGACGGCTTTTTAACAAAATGATATATACACCCGAGGAAAGTCCTCTAAGGTCATATTCAAAGCCATTGGAGCTGCGCTCGATAAGATAGCGTTCGGAATAATGATCGACTCCGGAAATATCCAATATCTGAATATCATTGATCTCATTGGCCCAATCCACAAAGAAGCTCTTGCGCGTGACAGCGGGATTGGGAAATACCTCAATAGGGGCCGTCTCGGCAATATAATACGACACAAAGCCGCTTTTCTCCACCGTATTGGTGTCATGATTGCCTGAATCGTCAAATGCCCTTACAATGTAATAATAATCCTTTCCCCACGGCAGAGCACGATCATAATATTTCAATGCCGTTGTTGTCCCCAGCGGAGAAGAGAAATTCTGCCCCATAGAATATGAGGACCTGTAGATCGAATATGAGACCGTATCGGAATTCTCATCAGCGGCCTGCCAAGTCAGGAGCAATTCCCCTCCGTTCGAAGTAGAGAATACGGCGGTCAATCCATTGAATTCAGGCGCGACAGTGTCTCCGGAAGCAGCGGCGGAAAGTATCACCGTATTCGTGTCGCTGAGTCCGATATTGTCAACCGCTCTGACCGCATAATAATATGTCTGGCCGATCGGCAATAGCGTATCTGTATAACCGGTGCCGGACGCTACGGCATGGGGTGTGACATAATCGATAGCGATGGAAGTAAGTGCCCTGTAGATACGATAAGAAACCGGCGGCGAATTATCGGAGGCGGCTGACCAGTACAGCTGTATCTCTCCCAGATTTCCATTGGAAGAAGCAGAAGCAAGGCCTGAAAAGACCGGCGGCCGGATATCCGATAACGGCACGGCGGACAATTCGATCAGATTCGCGTCCTCATTCTCATAATAATCCTCGGAGCGCACCACGAAGAAATATTCTGTTCCCGGCACAAGGCTTTTTACGGTATAGCTCTCGTTTCTTGTATCATAAGAGGGTGCGGAGAAATTCTGACCGCCGGAAGAGTCAGACATATAGATATTATAAGTGATCGGTGTGGAATTATCAGTATCCGAAGCAGAAGCCCATGAAAGTATCAATTCTCCGCCATTTCCAAGGTCGGTAATAGCGTCAAGTCCGTCAAAGAGAGGCGGATTGACATCATGCGTACAGTGAACATCACAATCATATATTACCTCGGTCAAGTCACCGCCGTTTATGATATACCTGCAGCCGTCGGTCGTTAAAAATATATTTCCTTCAGCGATAAGGCTCAGGGAATCCTGAAGATAGGAACCTGCCTCATTGTACTCTGTCTGATAAATAACACTATTGACATTATCCAGATCTGAAAGTACTTCTCCGTGAGGATGATTATATTTAGAGCCAAGAGATATCACCGAGACCTCGGGGGAGACCGCATTTAAAAATATAGGGTCCGAACTCGTACGCGACCCATGATGGTTCACCCGGCACACATCGACATCCCCCATGACCGGACCCAATATCTTCTCTACAGAATCCGTGAGGTCTCCGCCGATATACAGATCGAAATTATGATATTCTATCAATACGCCCAGCGAGAGGCCGTTCTCGTCCAAAGAATCCGGATCCACTGAATTTCCTCCCATTACCTCGCCGTTGGCGCATACAAATGTCATCGTAACACCGTCCTCAAAATCAATGATATCGCCTAAAACGGCGGTCTTCCTTCCTGCTGTGGTGCTGGACGCCGCACTTTGCCAGGAGCTTGGGACCGAATTGCTGTCGGCGTACTGAGTATTTCCCCTGTCATAACATCCGCCGGTCACATTATACCCGCCGGATATCAATTCATCCAATCCACCGTAATGATCCGAATGATAATGCGACAGGACAATATAGTCGATTGAACCGAAATGTCCATTTTCCTGCAGAATGGACGCGAGCGTACTCTGATGCCCGCTATTACAGTCGAGCACCACCGTCTTCCCTGACGGGGTTATGACGACCGTTCCGTCGCCCTGTCCTACATCAGCGAAGTAGACCTTCAGCTCTTCCGCGCCGAGAAAGAGCAAGGCAAGAATAAGGATGAGAAAAACAGTTATTCGTTTCATTTGCTGTCAATATATTGCAATATCTATGCCCTTTAATCGTTCAATTGAAGAAAGAGAGCATCTGTGGAATATTTTAATTCCCAATAGGCATCATCTTCTCTTTTGTACTGAGATGCCGCGGAGAAGTAAACCTTTTCAAAAACAAAGAGTTTTTCAAAGTTCTTGGCGAGATACTTAATCCTTTTCAAGTCCTCATGAAAGAGCAGTTCCTCGATAACACTGCCGTTATCGTCAGTCGAACGGACCGCAGTCAGTTGGAATATCGGCTTCAGCCCGATTATCTCAAGCCCCTCCTTGAAGTCAATGAACAAGCCCTCCACCATGAAGCGCTCGCCTTTGAATTTTCTGTGAAAAGAAGGAATATTTTTATCCTTTGAATAGTGATTGTAAACAAAACCCCCGGGGATCGGGGTGATCTTAAGGGTCGCTACCGGAAATTTTCTGGATAATATCCGATATTTCAACAGTGTCGTACACAGGCCGGCGATAACAAAGAGGATCAGCAGGATCAATAAGGAGGAGGTCGCCCTGACCAGGCCTTTTAAGTAATGTTTCTTTTTAAAACCGGAGATAGCGGTCATCAGAGAGAGGGCGAAAAGCCCGGCCAATACAAGCACAACCGGCAGGATGAATTTGAATTGTGCGAACATTTGCCCGGTTTCATTTAAAAATGTCATAATTTCCATCCCGTATATATGCCCAGGACATATGCGCGCTATTATGTCCCCAGACAGGCTCCCCGTCTTTGTCAAGGCCGATAAACCCGATATCAAGATCACGAATATCGCTCCTGGCCAAAAATCCCTGCAAGGAAGCCTTCAGGCCTTCTGCTTCTATCCCTCTATATATCTCATAACTTGAAACATGGCGCATTATTTTCTCTCCATGGCCGGTAGCGGCGACAGCGCCCGACGGGCCGGCGTAAAAACCGCTTCCCAGTACGGGAGTGTCTCCGATCCTACCCGGAAGACGGCCGCGCATGCCGCCGGTGGAAAGCCCCACCGCGAAGGCGCCGGTATCATCCATGGCAACACAGCCCACCGTATCCGAAAGGTCTCTGAATGGCCTTAACTTCGTGTAATACTCTTTCTCATCCGAAGCGGCTTTGCCGGATATGATCTTCAGAAGTTTTTTATGTTTAATTATTTCTTTTTCCGTTCGCAGATCCTCCGGTTTCATCCCCCATCTTCGGGCAAGTGCGTCCGCTCCCGCCCCGACTATTAGCAGATGATCCGTCTCTTCCATGATCTTTATCGCGAGTTCGATCGGATGCCGCAAAGAAGAAACATTGCTACATGCGCCGGAATTCCCGTTTGACAGCATTATTGACGCGTCCACCGAAATATCACCCTTAAGGTCAAGATAGCTTCCGTATCCCGAATCGAATGCCGGATCGTCTTCGAGTATCAGGATGGCGGTTTTCACCGCATTTTGAGCGCTTGCGCCGTTTTCCAGGGCTTCCCATCCTGCCCTGACCGCATGCTCGACACCCTTTTTGTGAGCGGGCAGGTCCTTGATATATCCCGCGCCGCCGTGAACAATAATGGATCTTTTCATTTACACCTTCGTACGGTATTATACCATATGCTGCAATTTGAATAAAGGTCCTTGACTTAAACGGTATAGATGGTAAAATATTTCAGCAAACTTTTAACGAGGATTATTATGTGGGGATTTTTCCAGCTTTTTAAAGAGAGTCCGATGGGACTTATCAGGGAACATTTTGATGTGGTGAAGAAGACTTTTGACACACTTGAAGTAAATTTTACATCCTGGAAAGCCGGGAATGGAGTTGCGCTGGATGATATAGATAAGCTTGAACACGACGCGGACCGGCTCAAAGGCAGAGTGAATCTGATAGTGACCACATCCCTGATGTCATCAATGAGAAAAGAAGATATTCTTTCTCTCATCAAGATACAGGACTCCATTGCGGACGCCGCGGAAGATGTTATCAAATTTCTGGATTTCAAGAACTTCAAGCCGGGAGAACAGGAGATGGCAATACTGGACAGCATTCTCTCCACAAGCCGGCAAGCACTGGATCATTATGATTCTCTTCTTCTTGAATTTATTCGGTTCCAGAAAGCTAATCGTGCCCCTCGATATAAAAGAAGCATACCGGATGAAATAAAAAAGATCGCCCGCTGCGAAAAAATCGTGGACGAATTGCAGCATCAATTCGGCAAGTTGATATTTAATGCCGAAGATCGATTATCCCCCGTTGAAATAATGTTTTTGTCCAAATTAGTGACCATCATGAACAGGATCACCGACAGCCTTGAAAACGGGGCCGACAGAATCAAAAGAATGATCGCAAAATAGAAAAAACGACATGACTATTCTTATAATTTTAGTGGGATTCTACATAGCTTGGAACATCGGAGCGAACGATGTAGGAAACAATATGGGGACCTCTGTCTCCGCCGGATCTATTTCATATAAGAACGCTGTCATACTTGCAGTAGTATTTGAATTTCTCGGAGCCCTACTGGTAGGCGGACATGTGGTCAAGACCATTAAGGGAAATATCGTGGATTTTTCATTTTTTCAAAGCTCCCCCGAGATATTTGTCTATGGGATGTTCGCCGTTATTATCGCGGCCGGCATATGGATCACCCTCGCGACCCTGCTGAAATTACCTATTTCCACAACTCACGCGATCATCGGGGCCATGTTAGGATTCGGCCTTGCGGCATATGGGGCCAAGGCGATACATTGGGGATTCGTCGGCATAATCACGCTCTCGTGGATCTTTTCCCCGATCATCGGAGCGATAATAAGTTTTATCATTTTCAATATCTTCAAATACTTCATCTATAATCATGATGAACCCTTTTACCGCTTTAAGCGCATCGCGCCGGTCTTTGTATTCATCGTCGGATTTGTGCTTACGCTGGCAACTATCTACAAGGGTTTGAAAAACCTTAAACTAGATCTGGGCTTTGTGCCGGCATTGATCATTTCAATATTGATAGGGGTGATCGCCATGGCTGTTTCGATCTTCTATCTGTACAAGAAAGAACCCTCTGAAGATCAGGTGGAAGATGTCGAGAGCTTCTCAAAGATCCTTCATGTGATCTCCGCGTCTTACGAATGCTTTGCCCATGGAGCAAATGATGTCGCGAATGCGATCGGGCCGATAGCGGCTATAATTACGATAACAGCCACCGGGACCCTCACAGCGAGCGCCGATGTACCTTTATGGCTGCTCCTTCTCGGTTCATTCGGAATGGTCGTGGGTATCGTTACAATGGGTCATCGGGTCATGGAAACCATCGGCAAGCGAATAACGGAAATAACTCCCTCCAGGGGTTTTGCCGCCGAATTTTCAGCAGCAACAACGGTCCTCCTGGGGTCACGATTAGGTATACCGCTATCCTCCACGCATATTTCCGTTGGAGCGGTTACCGGTGTGGGGCTGGCAAGGGGCATCGGATCCATCAATCTCAAGGTACTCGGGGCCATCTTTCTTTCCTGGTTCCTGACAGTACCACTGGCAGCATTGCTCTGTGCCGGAATATTTCATTTGATAAAATTCTTTGCTTAGTGATAAAAACAGTACGAGGTGCGAGGTACGATGTACAAAGTGGAAAAAGAAACTCAGCCGTAACCGGAAAAACACTATTTCGATTAGCCCATTAGAATATTCCGTAAACAAAGTAGAACGCTGGAGCGAAGTAAGATATGGGACAGGCTTCGCAGAGCACAGGTGCACAAGTGACAAGAGCACAAGTGGGGAAATGAAGAAGAGGAGAATGTCATCCAGAGGGAGCTTGCGACCGTGGGATCCAGTTTTATTTCATCCTGGTTACCACTTTACGCCTCACACTTCAGACTGCATTTATTGTTGGAATTGCCTCAAACCTAAGCATTCCATTGTCACCGTATTTATGAATCAGAACACTAAATTTGCTACGGGTAAATTAATGATAAATACGAAATATTGATTTTTCGGTTACGGATGTGCTTTTTTTTTCTTCACCAACCTCCAACCTCTAGCCTCTAACCTCATTTTATGGATCAGAGCACTTACACCGAAAATAGCTTCGAAAGGGCCGCTTCAGCCGGAGAAAGTTCCTCCAAGGCTTTTGAATAATTGTCGCGGGGAATCGGCGTATCAGAGAATTTTTCTTCTGTAAAATCACTCACAATATTCAGGATTCCTTGTTTCTTCAATATTGAAACCTCAGACCTGAAATTACCGTATTCCGGACCCATGAGCACCTTTGACCCAAAACTTGCGGGCTCCACGGGGTTATGCCCGCCCACCTCTTGCTTAAAGCTACCGCCTATGAAAGTGATATAAGATCTCGGATAGAGATCGTTGAGACGGCCCATTGTGGTAACAATATAAAGTTTGGATGAGGACAAATCCTCCGGAGTGCTGAATATCTCCGGAGAAAAAGTAGCGAATCTCTTAAAAACTTCCTGACAGCGGCCTATATGACGGGGCGCGATAATAATGATCTTCCCTTCAAGAAATTCTTTGGAAAGAAAGCGCGAGATCATTTCCTCGTCTGATAGATGTGTCGAGGCAAACAATATCACATCACGCCGAAGATCTTTTTTACTCAAACACAGGCCGGTGTATTTCGTATTTCCTATAACAGAAGTTCTTATCTGTAATTTCTCCGCCTTTGCTTGCTCATATAAATCTTTTGTAAAGGAAGCGTTAAGGAAGTTGAAAAGACGACGGTAGAAAAAGGAGGCCATCTGATAATATCTCATTTTCTTCTCTGAAAAACGAAGATTGAAGATACGCTGTTTCTTTCCCAGTAAATAAGCGAGAAAAATGAGATTAGGGTTTAATTCGCTTTCGGTATAATAGAATTCCTTGAATCTTGACGCAAGGATCAATGAAAGTGGCAGCAGGTCCCAGGGCATAAATAGGGCCTCAACTCCATTGCCTCGCAATTTCTTCAATCCCGTAGATGTGTTCACGCTGAATACCGGCTCATTGAACCGATCTTTTAATGGTAATGTCCCTGAATGCTCACCGACCGAAGCGCCGTGCACCAGCGTACTGCCGGTCTGCCGGGGTATGGAAAATCTATTAAAATAGTCCCGGGTGCGGGAATTGAAAAGAAAGATACAGCAGAGGGGAAAAGAAATTAGAAAAAATACAAATAGTGCAAAATTATACAGGATCAGCGTGAGCGCGAAAAATAAAATATTGATCAAAACTTGACTCTAGTGTACTGTTTCATAAATAACTTGACAATGGGTGATAGGAGCACAAGTGACAAGAGCACAAGTTGAGAAAAATTATCCGGAATAAAAAACTTTTTGTGCTCTATCTTATAATTGTCAATTGTCAATTGTCCATTGTCCATTTCTCTTATTAACCTCTGCACTTGTCGCTTGTGCTCTGCGTAGCGTTACTCTTCATTGTATTTTCCCACTTCACACTTCACACTTTCTTTTGCAATTGTCAATTGTCAATTGTCAATTGTCAATTTCTCTAAAGGCTTCTATTTATCAAACACTACCTTGGGTACCTCTTTGGCCGCTTCGGGAGCTTTGAAATAATCCTCCTTGATCTGAAAATTGAAGAATCGTGCGATCATGACTCCGGGAAAGGTGCGTACTGAAATATTATACTTTTCTAGCGAGCCATTGTATCTTTTTCTTGCCACCGCGATACGGTTCTCGGTGCCTGAAAGCTCATCCATCAGATTCAAAAAAGTTTCATTGGCCTTCAGATCGGGATAGTTCTCCGCGATCGCAAAAAGCCGGCCTAATGCGCTTTGCAATTGTCCGTTGGCCTGGATTTTCTCGCCCATGGACTTTGCGGTGATCATCATCTGTCTGGCATCCGCGATGCTGACAAAGATCTCCTTCTCATGCTCCATATACCCTTTGACCGTGCTTATGAGATTAGGGATCAGATCGGCGCGGCGCTGAAGCTGATTATCTATCTCTGAAACGGTTTTATTCACTGACTCATCCAAGGAAACTATTTTATTGTAAATGCCTGCGACCCAAAGAACTCCCAGAAGCACAATAACGATCAAGACGATGATCACCCAAAGCGCATTACCCTTTCTTGTTTTCATATTTTCTCCTTATCAATAAATTCTACCAGCCGCGCCCATTCATCTATCACCTCAATAAATGACTTGTCGTCGATCTCTATTTTATTATTATTGTATTTCAAGTCATAGAACGATGATAGTTTTACGAGATCGAGACCATTATTCAATTTCAGAAATTCATACATCTCTTTTCCCGAAAATTCCCGGATAACCGTTTGCGGATCCTTTCCGGACAGCAAGCCGTTAAAGGCCTTCGGGTCCTTATTGAGTTGTATAAAAACCATCGCTTTTAATAGTATATTCAGGGAGGAAAGCGCTTTAGAAAGGACTCTTTTCAAGAGCGTTTTGCTGTGTGGGGAAAGAAAGATCTCTCTCATTCTGACATACTTGGCGCGAAGCTCCTCTTCAAGCCGAAGCCGGATATTGGACAGATCAAGCTCCAGATCTCCAAGAACATCCTTGCCGTATAATTTGAAATGTCTTAACTTCATATCCAGATATTCGATCGGGAACACATCTGCGGAGCCGAGAAATTCCGAAACAGGCATCAGTAGGGGCATGGTCTTGCCCTTTTTCACCATATACCTTATGGTCTTCTGCCATTTCTTCAGATCTGCACCGGAGAGGTGAGTAACGATTATCCCGACATTGATATTGGGGACATACTCCACTCCCGATGTGGTGGAGCCGTAGGTGAAGATGAATTCCACTTCTTCCAAAAGGCCGTCTTTTTCTATCCTTTCAATAAAATTCTGCAAATAAATATTTACTTTCTGTTTTGAGATCATTGTATGCTCCTACCAACTGCCCGAGGCACCGCCGCCGCCGCTGGATCCGCCGCCGAAACCACCGAAACCACCACTGGACCCGCCAAAACCGCTATCGTAATTTGAATAAAAATGACCCCTTCTTCTAGTATTATTGCCGCCTTCCGCTAATGCTGCCAAAGCGATCACCGCGCTAATGATCAGCCGTATAAAGATGGGGCCACCGATGAAAAATGAGAAAAAGAATATAACAACGAAATTAATGAGAAATCTTATCCCGGGCTTAAATTTTGCGAAGATGCCGTTCAATACCATGAGAATAAAGATAAAGATAAAGATCGCAAAACTGGAGAATCTGAGGGGTTTGCTTTTCTTTCCATCGGCAACCGGGATATTCTCATCGTATGGCTCTCCTTTTATCCGATCATATATTGTGTTGATCAGGGCGTAAACGCCTTCGTAATAATTCCCCGAACGGAAGTTCTCAGGAAATAATTCCCTCATAATGCGGCCGGTGTAGGAATCGTTAATCTGGCCTTCAAGGCCGTATCCTATTTCCATCCCGTATTTTCTATCCTGCTCTGAAATGACCAGAAGCAGGCCGTTATCAGCGCCTTCTTTGCCTATACCCCAACTGTTAAAAACATCCTGACGGAAGGTATCTATATCTTCTTCATCAAGTGATTCAACGGTTAGAATAGCGAATTCAATACCCGTTTCTGATTCCAGCTCACTTAGCGCCTTTTCCAGACTCGAGATCTCGCGATGCGTGAAAATGGAGGCGTTGTCTGTGACAAAACCTATGTATTGCGGGATATCTCCGGCGAAGACACCCATTGCTAAGATCATTGCCGCGATTAATAATATCCCTTTTTTCTTCACTGTTTATTTTACCTTTTTGCTTTGAGAAAGTAAAGACAGATAGATCGTTTCAAGCTCATCTGAGTACCTCTGCGGAGAAAGGCGGGAATAATCGCAAACAAGCCCTTTTGCAGCTTTTTGAAAACTGATATTCTCTTCAAAGATCCTTTTCAATGCCGCGGCAGCGGCATCAATATCCGGATCGCCGCCAGATACCACCAAAGAATTTATAACATTCCAGAACCTGAATGAGCTCTCAGTGGTTTTTGCGTAAAGGATACCATTGGACTCATCCTTGACCAGCTCCACATAATTGTCACATCGTGGAGCGGCAATAGGAAGTCCGATCGCAAGCATCTCCGCCGCACCATTGCCGAAGCTTTCCGTAAGATTCAGAAATATTCCCGCATGAGCTTCAGAATAATACTCCCATGGTTCATCTACATTGCCCAGGAAGTTCACATAAGAAGCAACTTCAGCGGCTTTTATCTCACTCTCTATCGTACATCTTAATGATCCGTCCCCTAATACGATCAATTTGTAATCACCAAGAACTTCCTTCAAGCGGACAGCGAGCGCGGGAAGAAGATGCGCTCCTCTTTTCCACTCCAATCGTCCTGTCCATACAAATGTCGGCTTTACCGGTTTTTCACCCGCAAGATCAACATCGGGAATATAGATAAAATTCTCAATGATCCTCGTATTTCTTATCTTCACCCTTTTCTTTGTCAATATCTCAGAAATTCTCGAATTACAGAGACGGAGTTCTTCCCTGAAGGACAAAAGGCGGTCAATGGCGTTCAAAAGGTTTCCATGCACCGCGGCGGTACCTCTTTCATATGTAATTATCGGATAATTATTGAAAAGATTACCGATACGCGCCCACATATTACCGACCAGCGCATAGCCCTGTATGATATCCGGCTTGAACAATGCGCACTTACGGGCGATCTTGGCAGGTAGAAAGAGATCGAATTTACCCTTGCGGGAAGCATCTTGCATCCAGATATCCAGAGAAGCGAGATCGTCCCAGTGGCGGCCTTTTTTATTGATGATGAGAATGCCGTGATCGAATCGCCCGCGTGAATTTATAATAAAGCGCTTTAGCATCGTCTCAACACCGCCGCCGTCCAAGGAGGAAAGTATGTGTAGAACTCTTAATTTCATTTGAGAGCCCGGTCCAAGATCTCTGCATATTCACCGGCGATCTTTCCCGCGTCAAAATCACGGGCACGCTGCATTGCCTGCTTGGAGAGTTTTTGTCTCAATTGAACATCGTCGTAAAGAGCCGAGATCGCTTCGGAAAAAGCGGTAAGAGAACTTTCACAGACCAATCCGGAACCGCAGATCTTATAGTCACTATTTGAAGCACGCGCGCATTCACCGCCCAGAAGCTCTTGCGCGGCTCCGCACAGAGGCGTTGAGATCACCGGCACGCCCAGCGCCATTGATTCGATCATTACATTGGGGCACCCCTCATAATCGCTCGTAAGTAAGGTAAAGAGGCTTCCTCTGATCAGAGAAAAAGGGTCTTTTACCCACCCGGGGAATTCAACCCTATCGGCAATACCCAAGGTCTTTGCAAGAGCTTTCAATCGTTTTTCCAGAGGCCCCTTTCCGGCAATAATAAGCTTAAGTCCTGGTTTATTTACTTCGGCAAATGATCGCAATAAGAGTTTGTGATTCTTCTGCCCGGTCAAGCTGCCAAGTGTCATTATATGTCTTTTCTCATCCCTAGGGGCAGGAGTTTTCCTCATTTGCTCAAGGTCGATCGGATTATGGATCACTGAGATCATATCTCCTTGAATCGAGTATTTATTGATCAGGTCTTCTTTCATAGAGCGTGAAAGGCAGATTATCTGCTTTGCCATCGGATAACTTTTTCGGATAATATAATTTTTCAGAAGGCCTGTTATGCCCATACTGCGGTTCTTTACGCTCATATGATTTCTTACACTGAGAACAGTCGGAAGGCCGCTTAATGCTGCCACGGTATTCGCCGGCTCGCCGAATGAGAGAATGATATCGCAGGAGTTCTTTTTAAACAATTCGCGTAACTCCTTGATACGCCGCTCTCTGACGAACGGTTTCATCAGCGGATTTCTTGTATATCCACCAATTACCGAAGGCGAAAGCTCATTGGAAACACCGTAATCATCCTCGTGTGAAAATACCGCCACAGAGACATCCATTCCGAGTTTCCTGAACTCTCGCGACAATCTTATCAAAACCCTTTCCGTGCCGCCGCCGCCTAAGGAAAATGTCAACAGCATCACGCTGAAATCTTTGCTCATACGAAATTATAACATATGTGCTTAGAGATACCAAGTTAAGAGTTGATATGCGTGATTAATAAGTTCAAAATTACAAGTTGAGAAATATTAAATAGAGTTTAGTTAAGAAAGGGAAATTAGCATGGGCTGTCATCTTGAGTGCAACTAAAGATCCATCTGGTATTTACTTCTTTGGTTGTACTTCACTATTCATTTTTCATTATTCACTATTCACTATTTTTTGCCTCTTGTGCACTTGTTTCTGTTGCACTGGCCTTCTCCGGATTAAACTCCGCTTCCAATGTCTCAAGGAGCCGTTCGCCCCTCAGCCCGCCAAATGTAACTATTTTCCCTTCGGGGTCGACAAGAACGGGGGTGGGAATACCGGAAACCCTGAATTTTATAACAAAAGGCTCCTGAAACCCATCTTTCATAAATGCGTGATTCCAGGGAAGTTTCTCTTTTTCAAGATAAGTCTTTAGCTTTTTTGGATCCCGATCCAGCGAGATACTCAATATATTCAATTTATCCTTATATTTCTCATATGCTTTTTGAAGATGCGGTGTATCCCCGATGCAGGGACCGCACCAGGTAGCCCAGAAATCAATAATGTAATACTTACCTTTCAATGTTTCATTTGAGATCTTTTTCTTCGTGATAAAATCCTTATAAGAAAATTCAGGGACCGCATCACCTTTTCCCAGACCAGGTATGACTTTCATTATTATCCTCGCAACCACAGGATTCTTTCTATAATTATCCATAAGCAGATCTAATAATTCTTCCGATTCCTTGATCTTCGCCGCTTGGCGGTAATAATAGGATGCATAGCAGAGCGCCAAACCTTCTATCTCTTTATTGTAGAACTTGCCTCTGTTTGTATATATCAAGGAGAGATCCCCCGCCTGTTTCGCCAGACGCGCAGGCAAACCCTCAATAGCTGAATAACAAACAGAAGATACTCCGATCTTATCCCATAATTCCTTTGCCTCCACCGGATCAATTTCATAAAAAGCACCAAATTTATCTTTATTCTCATAGTACTGAATTGCGGCAAATGAGCTCAATTCACCCTTCTCTGTTGAATAAGTGGCTTTCAGATATTCAAGCAGCGGATCGATAATTTCCATCAACACTTTTCGCGCGGTTTCTTCATCTTCCGGTTCATCCTTCATATGAATTATGCTGACCCAAAGTTCAAATGACCTTCTATATATGTCATTCAATTCGTTATGAAATTTGGATTTAATGAATTTCACAGATTCTTTCGAGTCATTTTTCGGCCGATACAGTTTCTTTGTATCAATGATGATCTTTCTGTAATTATCCTTAAGCTCGACAATTGAGGTGTAATCTCCGCCGCTGTCAGGGAATAAACTATCATAATCGTTCCCGGCAATATACTGCTCGAAATCAAATAGGCCCATGACCTGATATCTCGCACTTTTTCTTTCTCTTTCATCCTCATACTTGAATTCATAACTGAAGACACCATCGCCTTCATCATTCATCTTTTGCATATTGTCAGGGCGACCCATAATGATGAAGAGCTCATCCATTTTTTCTTTGTATTTATGTGGTGATAAGACAATATGTATCTCTTCCCCTTCCTCAATGTTTTCCTGAATAAGAGGAAATCTCAAATATGAGTGATCCGGTGATATCACGGCAACATACCACAACCCCTTTTCCTTAAGGACTATTTCAACCTGGCTGTCGCCTTTGCTTACATATTGGGGCCTGTAGGTAAACTCTTTCTGCCCTCTCATTATCTGCACATGAAACATCTCCGGCACCCTTCCATCCGTATCCGTTACTGTCAACTTTACTTTAATGGGTTTTGCTTTCCTTTGCGATTCGCAGGAAATAAGAAACAAAGCTAAGATAACAACAATTGCGACACATAACTTCTTCATCATTATATCCTCCTTGACTTTTTTACCTTACTATTTTTCAATTTCGATTTTCTCTTTGGCAAGTTTTCGTTCCAAACGAGCTCTCCGTAGAAGAGAAATATAGAATTCCTGACAGGGACCCTTCCGCTTCATTATGATCAGAGATTGCTCCTCAAGCGTTTTTGCAGTATTGGGACCATATCCTCCGCTTTCATAGACTTTTTTCAAACGCAGGCCATCAAATATAATAATTGAATAAGTGGGGAAACACATTAAAGCATCACTGTCCAGTAGCCTGCGTTTCATAAGAAGCTTCACGATCTCGTAGTTTTTCTTCATTCGAATCTTCCCGTCCATGACATTAAAGACAACACTGTGAATTTTCGGATTTCTCTTTTGAAATTCTGCATTCTCCAATATATTCTTCTTCAGAAGTCTACACGGCCCACAGGTAGTAGTAGAAGACATTACAAAATTCAGATGATCCTCTTTCAACATCCCCCTGAATTCCTTCATCAGTTTCATATCCCACGGCATATAACCAAAAATGAGCCCTACCGTGATATAGAGGATTAAAACAATTCCCATACCATAAACATCACGCTTTTTAAATAGTTTCATATTTCACTGCCTCTCCTTGGCCATTCATTATTCTATTCATTCCACTCCAGAAGGTCATTCAATTTGTTTTCAAAGCCGCCGACAAAACGGGAGTAACCACTCTTAAATACCTTCAATATCCCGTTTTCATATGTCTCAAATGCGGGAACACCGTCAATCTTGTGCTCTCTTCTGTACTGTATATATTCTTCGGATGATCCTCCGTTACAGTATACCATAGTAAAATTGTTGAATTTATCCCGCCATTCGTCTTTTTTCAAAAGCTCTGATATGTGATATGATGCGAGCTCACACCAGAAACATCCCCTTCCACTGTATTGTACAAAAACTTTTTCATTGCCCTCTATTACCTGTCGCAGTTCTTTCACTGTTTTCACTACAATAAATCCGTCCTCTTTGTTGGGAATACCCTATTTTTATATGCTTTCATTTCATCGCTTCTATAGATTTTCATTACCCTCGCCATCGCTTCGGCACGCAGCTTCTTGCGCTTATATCTCTTTGGATACAGCTTCGGATAAACAGCTTTGTAGATCTTTTTATGGACATCCTTGTTATATAAAAATACTGCCAGCGAGTATAGGACCGACAGAGCCAAAATGATTACGAGTATTCTTCTTAAAGTATTTTCCTTCGTTCCCTTCTTCATTTCAATCTTCTCCTTTCCTTGAATGATAATTATTCATCGTCCTATTGTGCTCTGGTGCACTTATTTGTCTCGTGTGCACTTGTCACTTGTGCTCTTGTGCACTCGTCACCCATTCCCTCACAATATTCTTGAGGTTCTTATTATACCCTTCCCCGCGAGCCGTTAATTCTCCATTCACAAAATACAGAATTTTTGGAACTCCGTTGATCTCGTATTTGCTCTCAAAAATATCATATTGCGATTTATCAAATTCCCCAGTTTCAATATAGTAAAATGAAATGCTCTTGAACTCATCTATTTTTGAAAGTCCAAGAAGCTTGAAGTATGCCAGCACACACCACAGACAGCCTTGGGACGAAATTTCGATGATCACTTTTTTGTTGCTGGAAATTACCTTTTCAAGTTCAGCCATGCTTTTTATATGAGGGAACTGATCTCCGCAATGGGGTTTTGTGACTTTGTAGAACTCCATAAAAAGGTCTCTATGCCTTTTGTTACTTTTTGACCACTTCTTATAGTGATCCTTCTCAGCCTTCTCCATGTGATCATCAAAGGCATTCTTACCCCACATATACCCGGAAAACAGTATCGTGAGCGCAAGCAATACAAAAAGAAATAGTCTTGATTTCTTTGGCTCTTTCTTCATTTTAATCTTCTTCCCGCTTTGTGCCATTGGCCAGTGTTATCATAATAATTTTAACCCTTCCCGTATGTTCGTATATACGAACATACGAACATAGCAATGATCCGATCGCTAACAAAAGGTACTTCACATATCATCTTTTGTTTCTTTCCATGCATTTCACGGCAGTATCGATTACTTTCACCACATCCGCCTTCTTCAATCTGTAGAAGACTTTGTTTTCTTCGGTTCTGTACGAAACTATATCAAGTTCCTTTAATATAAGCAGATGCTTTGAAACAGTAGTGCTTTTCTTATTGGTGATCTCACATAGCCGCGAAACATTCTTTTCACCCTCATACAGACTTCTAATGATAAGATACCTTGTGGAATTACCCAGTATCTTGAAAAGCATCAATGCCCTCTTTTCAGTTTCCTTTAACATTTCGTCCTCCTCCCGTATGTTCGTATATACGAACATACGAACATAGTAAAATTTCTTTCTTGCTGAATTCTATCATACAACAGCATCTCAAACAATAGAGAAGCAGCGCGACCGGAGGCATACACCGGGCAATTTTTCTTGTTTGGAAAGTCATCGTAGTTTTTCATGCAACGCCAGAGCAAGTTCTTTGATATTTTTTCTCAAATAGAGATTTTCACCGAATGGAATGTCATTCAGAAACGATGTTAGAAATGCCTCAAAAGGAGATCCGTTGAAATCTCTTTCATATACATCGAACATTTGATAAACAAAGAGCAGGAACTCATCCGAGGAAGAACAGCACCCGTATTGTGGTGGTATATAAGAGCTATGATACCTCTTCAATGCGCGCATATCATCCGCCATCTCATCCACCATGGGAACGATGTCCTCAATTATCCCGCCGCAATACCCGCATACCTGCTGTTTCTTAACGGGAATAAAGAGTTTTTTGCACTGATTACAGAAACTGTCTTTAAATATATGGAATACCATACAAGGGGATTTACAGATTCTATGCCAAGCCTAATTGCTTACACATAGGACATATTTGAGTGCTCTTCAATTAATGAGTGTCATAATGAGAATATCTTGAAGATCCGGAATAATCTCAGGAAATTCAATCGCATTAACATTTACTTGCATTCTAACATATAGTATGTTATAATTCATCGTTATGTTATGGAGAATAAAGTGGATATAACAGAAGTGATCGATTACATTTACGATATAATAGGAATCAGGATAGAGATTTGTCCTCTTCAAAAGAATATCCTCGGTACAATCAACTATCATCTGCGTGGGCTTTTCGGTTTTCATTCCCTGAGGATACAGGGAAATGATCTTATCATGATCGAGGAAAAGGGTCCTCATTTCACACCTTTTGAGATCTATGAACATATAAGTATTTTGAGAAAGAAGCTTAAGCGGGAGATCATTATCTTGAGAAACAATATGACTTCTTATAACAGATTAAGATTGATAAAGTACAAGGTCGGCTTTATAATTCCGGGCAAACAGATGTACATCCCGGAAATGATGATCGATCTGAGAGAAAACTACAATATTGAACCAATTATGAAAAGCAAACTCAAGCCTGCCACTCAATTCGTTCTTCTTTGGCATTTATTGAGACAGGATCTTAGCGGAATGACAGTGGGGGAAGTGCTAAATAGTATCTTTGGGGAGACAAAACATCTTAATATCAAATTCAAGCCATATTCCCTGATGACCGTAAGTAGAGCTATTCGAGAACTCAATCAAATTGGATTGTGCTCAATCAAAGGTACTAAACGGAAGAGGATACAGTTCCCTGAAAGCAAAAAGAAGATCCTGCGAAAGGCATTGCCTGTAATGATAAATCCTGTGACCAAGGAAATGAGATTATTTATTTCACCGGACAGACTGCATGATAAGTATCTTGCAGGAATATCTGCTCTGTCGGTTTATTCCGACATTGCTTCTGGAAGAAGAGATGAAGCTTATGCTGTATTTTACAAATCCCCAGAATTGGAAGATCTCAAGAAATGGAACCCATATGAATTCCCTGAAAAGTATTTTTATCTTCAGATTTGGAAATACGATCCGGTTTTGCTTTCACCCGATGGAAAGACCGTTGATCCGGTTTCTCTTTATCTTACTTTCAGACACGATAAAGACGAAAGGATCCAGAAGGCGATCGAAGACACCCTCAGGAGAGCAGTATGATAGTCGGTTTGGAAAAATTCAAAGACTATTTCAGGGATTATGCAGGCAATTTCATCGTAATAGGAGGTTCCGCCTGTGAGATGCTTTTCGAAACCGAAGGTATGGGGTTCAGGAAAACAAAGGATATAGACATAATCATTACAACATTAGATGGAACAGACAATGATGAATTCAGAAGGCAATTCTACAGGTTTGTTTCAGATGGTAGCTATGAGATATACCAGAAAGATGACAAGTATCATTACTATCGATTCAAGTTGCCGAAGGAAGAAGGATTCCCTTTCATGATAGAATTATTTTCAAAAAGCAAATTCGACGCTCCAGGTTTTCCTGATGCCAAGTACATGCCCTTGGATAAGGATGAAGACTCCCATTTATCCGCAATTATCATGGAGGAAGACCTTTACAATACCGTAAGCGAAAATTTCGTACTTATAGAAAGTATACCCGTTTCTTCACCTCTTGCGCTGATAATCCTGAAAGCCTTTGCATGGAAAGATAATAAACGGCGAAAGGAAAATGGTGAAAAAGTCAATTCAAGCGATATCAAAAAGCACAAGAACGACATAGTGAGATTACATGAGATCCTTAAGGATTTAGACAGCATTACAGTCAGTAAAGAGATTAATGAGAAGATCCGTGACATAATCAATGATATTGCCGGGAATATAACCGTTGCGGATATCAAGAATGTCATTAATAGACATGTTGACAGCAAAGAAGAATTCTTCAGGGAAATAACATCAAAATTTAAGAAAACGGAATAGAAACGGATCAGTTGATGCAAATTAATAATATTTCAGGATATTTACGATGTGCAGGCACTCGTAAAATGACTTTTACTGACAAAGGGTGATTGACTAATTTTTTGCACTGATTACAGAAACTGTCTTTAAATATATGGAATGCCATGCAGAGAGAGGTACATCTATTGTGCCATCCTTATTCCTTTCACACTCGCCTATTCCTTCACCAGGATCATCAAATAATATCATTTTGAGAATGGAAAGTATTCGCAACGCCATAGTTAAGATCAACGAAAAAGTAATTGGTGATCTGCAATTGGTTTCTAAATCTAGATAAGTCTATTCAATAATAATCGGATAAAGCTCATCGTAGCCATTGTTAGTGATTTGTGTCATATTGCTCCCATCTGAATCAGCAATCCAGATATCATATGAATCTGAGACTGTATAATCAGCTGAATAGATGAATATTATCTTTGTATCGCTACTATAATACGCGCCACATTTGTAACTTTCATTACCACTCCGAGTGAAAATCGGAGTTTTACTACTTCCTGATATATCAAGTTCATATATGTTGAGTGGATCATTATATCCCGCGCCATTTTCAGATGTAGAGAGAAGCATTTTCGTACTATCGGAATTCAGCCGCCTTGTTCCAAGGGCATAATCCGCAACACCATCACTTTCTAAAATGTTTGTTAGATTACTTCCATCAATATCCGCTCTATTAATAGTATCATTTGGGGTCCAATTGGGATCACTATTGAAATAGATATAGAGATTATCGTGGCTTATCTGCGAGCCATTAGCCTTTGAAGCTGAAAGGATTTTTGTGTCATTTGTCCCATCGGATTTTATCTTCCAGATTTCACCAGAAGTATCATAATAGATATAATCCCCATCGGGAGCCCATGCGGGTGAACCAGAATTTTTATAAGTTAATCTCTTTTTATTTGAGCCATCAATATCCATTAATCCGATTGCAGCGCTTACTGTTGGAGTAGAGACATGTATTGTATATGCGATTTTCGCTTTATCAGGCGAAATTGCTGGTCCGCTTCCGTAATCATCTGTCAATTGGATTTTATTTCCTCCATCAATATCCATAATATAGATATTGTAGTCTCCGGATTCCTTTGACGCATAAAGAATTTTAATTTTAGGGTCCGGCTTCGGATCAGGATCAAAAGGTGTGTCCGTGTCATTTTTGCATGCCGAAAACAGTAGAATAATAACTACGACAAAAGCAAGGAAGATAGTTGAAATTTTCTTCATATTAACCTCCTATGAAGTGTACCGCTGAAAATAATATTCAACATTTGTACCACAATGAGATTGCGTATATAACGAGATTTATTAAGGCACCATTTCTGAGCAACAGCAATTTGTGAGAATACGGTTCTATTATTGAGAATCTTTTTAATCATCTTGTCAATCTTGCTCATAATAATCCCCTTATTATTGAGCAGAGTAAACCTGTTCCATAATTTTTCCCGAAAGAATCAAGATTTATTGTCCGCGCATCTTTTCCTACATTCCCATATTTGGATTCCATTATTAATTTTGAAGTTGGTAATGTCCTGTAAGAAATTACTGGTGGCTATATTCGAATAATCATTTTGGCACACTAATTGATATTTACTCAATCTCAAATAGGAGGATGCATGAAAAAAGCAATGCTTTTATCAATTATCGTGGTAGTGTTATCTTTGTATGTTTTTCCAAAAGCTGCAAATAGCAAGAGGATTCTTCTTATCGATCGAATGACGCATTGGGATGGATTGAATTATATGTCCCTATGTGAACTTGCGGTAAAATATAATGTCAGGATAGATCTTGCAACCGGTAGTAAAGCAAAATACGAAATTTCAAATGATAAATACTCCGCAATCATTATATTTGGCGGAGGTGGTGGTGGAAACCACAAGGGATATGCCGGAATCAGCAGTAATTTACTTTCCAAATTATATTCTTTTGTTAAAGCGGGGGGAAATTTAGCATTCTTCACTTTACCAAGAATGAAGGACTTCAATGAAGATCTTCATAACCTGTTTTCGCTATATGTTGGTAAAGAATATATTACATCCAATGCCCGGAAAACCAGAACTATGGTTAAACCTGGAGAAATCTTCTGGAACAAATGGAAAGGGCTTATGATAGGATCAAAGGAATCATATCCTGAATACCTTGCTATAATGACATATTTCGCTGCATTGAATGCAGATCAGAAATATACTGAAACCACGAACAAGTCCGGTGACAAAAGGAAATTATCCATAGAAGGAACAGTGGGGAAAGGAAAGTATTTATTCATCTCAAATTTCGCCACGGGGGGAGGGGGCATTGGGTATAGAAATGAAGGCAATATCCTTCACGATAAGAATATTGATTTCCGAGATAATAAAAAAGCCGGCGAGATATTGCTTGAATGGCTAACAGAGTAGTGCAAGCTATGTCAAGAATTAATCGTAACCTTGAATATATTTATCACTCGTTCACCAACTGTTATGTTTAATAAAACCATATAAATTTAACATAGCTCTCTTCATTCTAACAGATATTGGGTAAATAGTTTTAATAATCTCTAAATTCAGGTATCTTTTTGATATTACATTCCATTTATGAGAATGGTAATATAGTCGGCAAATTTATTTTCAAGTATATTCGCCACTTTCACATGGCATACTATTTGGAGATGTAACATCGGAGGTACTTTATGAGAAATAAAATTATTGCAGCTTTGATTTTTCTGTTATTTGTCTCAGTAACGCAGGTAGTTTTCAGTGCAAGTGTTTCAGTTCTAACACTGATGCCTGGGAAATCTTATGGTAATGTGATTACTATAATCAATGTTCAAGTGAGTGAGATTAAAGGACAAAAATACCTAGGTTGCAGCTACATAGATAAAAAGGGAAATGAGATTAATATTGATGCTAAGACCATTCAAGGATCCGGCAACCACCAGTTCACCATCCCAGCTTCGGCAAAAAAAGTCATCATCTCTTTGTGGGAGAAAAAAGTCTTCAAAAAAAATTGCCATAATGGGTCCAAAGGAAGATATTGCAAGTATTGCAAAGACATGGGCTATCATATGGAGACTCAATTAGCTACTACAGGTTGGCTTGATGCTACAAAAAGAGTAATTGGTTAGTAGAAATAAGAAATGAAGAGAACCTACTATATTCAAAAGTCTGAAAAGGAAATGACTCTTTTGGTTAAGTAACTCAAAATGGAATTATACTCCAAAGATAGAGGTGAAAATGGAATGCATACAAATCATCCTTTTAATGGAAAAAGTGGGGTTCAAAAACTTCGGAGGGAAACAAAATGAATGATTTGCTAAAAAAAGTAATTAACCTAAGTCCCATTGCCGTATTAGCGATAGCTATAATACTTCTGACTTCATGCAAGCTGGAAAATACCTCTCCACACATTAGTGGAATTTCAGTACCTTCAACAATTATTTCTTATGAAGGAGCAAGAGTAACTTGTAATGCAGAGGATCCAGATGGAGATTCGCTATCTTACGACTGGGATTTTCCCGCAGATGATTATGCAACCGTTGACTACTACCCTCCCTCAGGAGGTTCAAAAACCATCACATGTATTGTGTCAGATGGAGAGGATTCTGTATCTTCATCAGCAACAACATATGTTGTAATGAGGTATTATTATTGGATCCAAGCAGTATTCAACTATAGTGGAGATATCGATCTTGCATTATACAATTCTTCATATTCTTGCATAGATAGCTCTACATCGGGAAGCAGTTATTGGGAACAGATAGATGGGAGTTTGGATTCCGGCACCTATTACATAAAGGTTTATCTCTACTCTGGTGAAAGTGGATATGAGTTGGAAAACTGCGGTCAAACCACTCATTATAATCGGTACTGCCCTGAATTCGATGGATATCTGGATTCCTCTAACACTGAAGATTGGTATACATTGACTGTGAATCTGAGTAAATCTATAAATGATGTAAATGAGGCTTTTTCCATTCAAAAAATGAACCCCAAAGAAGTCCCAAAGGAACTGATCAATGCCCAGGGTGCTTTAAAAGCAGATTAAGTAAGTTCACAACCTTTTGCATTCTGAATGATATGATAACAAATTGGAGTGTCATATCTTTTCTCCCTTTTGGTGATTCTTCTCGTATTGAAAATAACTGCTTTCTACCGCTTGTAAACTTTTTCCATATATTCTTCTTCTTATCTCACAACCGCGATCTTCCCGGTTTTTCTTTCACCCTTATCATTTTCGATGACATAAATATATACACCGGACTTTATTTCTTCTCCATCATTGTTCTTCATGTTCCACGAATATTCAATTTGGTTCAGCTCCTTTTCAAAGACTAGTTCACCCGAAATCGCGTATACTTTGATATTACAATTTTCGGTGAGGTTTGCGAAGATTACATTTTCCATTTGATTTTTATCAACCGGATTAGGATAGACGAGAATATTTTCAAGGTTTTCAGAATAGTTCTTCGTTCCGATAAAATTTGTATTTACGATATTATCAGCAAAATTTGAATAAGTATGAGCAACAGGAACAAATATATAATCTGTTTTCAATGCCGTAACAACATAGGTACCGCCTTCAGAAAGCCCATCGAATGAATACTCACCCAGATCATCGGTTAGAGTATATGAGGAAGAATCCCCGGAAAGATCAACCCTTACCTCAACCACAGGGTCCATTCCATCCATTATCACCCCGCTTATGGAATAGGCATTTAATGTTTCATCACGTATTTCATTGGAAACGCCTGAAGCAGTATTTCCAATAAAACTGCGGACGCGGTAAAAATATGTGCTCCCTGAATCTAAATTTCCATCCACTGCGCCTTCTGTATTTTCCGAAACTGATAATACTGTTATCCACCTTGGAGAATCAATTTCCTTTCTCTGAAGAATGAATCCGTCTTCATTTGAAGAGTTATCACTCCATATAAGTTCTATTGAAGTCGCAGTATTACTTTGAACAACAAGGCTCGTGGGTGTATTCTGGATTACCGAAGAAGAAGCTAATTCACTGCTATATCCGGAGAATTTAAAACAGGTATCCATACTGCCAAGTTTCCAATACATCTGGGTTCCGAAAGGGATACTTGTTTGGAATAGGCACTCATCGCTTCTTTTGACATTCCCTATATTTGCCTGCCCCCTTGGATACTGTATAGCACTGCTCTGATAGTTGTAATCACCGGAAGTACCGGTGCTGACTGCAATCTGATATCGCATCATATTCTGAGGAGAGTGATCATCAAGCGAAGGATTCCAAAATAAACTCCATTTACCGCCAATGCTTTCGCAATACACATGACCAGGAATCTCTGGTTCGTTGTTTGTATTTATTTCATCGTTTCTGTAGATTTTTGTTGCAGAAGTCGGGGAAGGATTTACTCCCGAGATGATGAAATCCAAATCTCCATCACCATCAATATCACCAAATGCTATTGAAGCATCGTCCGCCTGAAATATATCAGAAGTATCATAGTAGGAAAAGTTTCCTACACCATCATTAAGATATACGCCGGTAAAATGTTCTGGGTCATAGCTGGCACCCGATCCAGAAATAACAATATCCAGATCCCCGTCATTATCAAGATCACCAAGGGCAACGGAACAATATTGTGCTCCCCCAGCCAAGGGCTCTAATAATCCGATATTTGTTTCATTAAAACTTCCTGCACCGTCATTAATATAGATTTTACTCACTTCCCCCATAGAGTCACCTACAATAACAATATCTAAATCACCATCACCATCAAGATCACCAAGTGCGGAGGAATCCCAACCGGAAAGGGAAGCAATGTGAGTAAAGTTCCCCAAACCATCATTCATGTATATTTTATTCCCAAATACAATATCAAGGTCATCGTCATTATCAAGATCTCCAACGCTGATTGCTTCGTACATATCGGCGCCAGTTATCTGCCCGGAGCTTTCCTCAATAAAATTACCGCTGCCATCATTCAGAAACAGTTTTGTTTCCCAACTGAACTGATCGGTCAATATAATATCAAGGGCACCATCGTTATTGAAATCATTCATAACGATGTCCCCTAATGAGGGGGACAGCATCCCGGCAGAATACTCAGCCATAGCACCCGTGCCATCATTTTTAAAGATACTTGTAATGTGAGAGGAGCCGTTGTACCCATTCACAATCAAATCCAAGTCCTGATCATTGTCGATATCACCTAATACTAAATGAGAATTTCCGGAATTTAGAGTTTGCTTGTTGTTAAAATTTCCCGAAACATCATTAGTATATAGTTTTGTTGACCCGTCTAAGGCAATCATTACAAAGTCTAAATCTCCATCTCCGTCAATATCCCCAAACTCCATATCCGCTTCACTTGTAGCCATCAATGGTGGTGTATCATACAGAGTAAATGGAATTGCAAAAGGTAAGCTTGAAATCATTACAAATATGAATAAAATTAATCTTTTGATCATCATGCCTCCTCTATTTTATTATTGCAAATTTGCAGATTTTCCTTTCGCCTTTGTCATTCTCAATAATATAGATGTAAACTCCAGCTGAAATTTTTTCTCCATCATTGTTCTTCATGTTCCATTCATAGGCTCTTTCTGAATCAGTTAGATGCTCGTAAACCTCTACGCCGCTAATATCGTATATTTTGATATTGGTATGTTCTGGAATATTCTCAAATACTATTACTTCATTATTATAGCAGGGGTTTGGATAAACATTGACCTGAGAAAGATCCTGTATTTTTGGCTCTATATTTAATGAAAAAGAATCTGAAAATATTATCCCGTTTGAATCTATCATTAAGTCAAAATATATTGTTTCGCTCTCATTCAGAGTATTCTTGACTTCAATCTTATAAGGGCTATTTGATATCTTTGTTTCACTTGCAGCAATATTCGGGTAGGATGAAATGGCTGATAAGATTATTATGTTTGGACTGGTACATGATAATGTTGCGGATACACTTTCCGCAGCATCTGCTCCAGAATTCTCGATTGAGAAGGTTAAGTCGATTATTTCCCCGACCTCAATAATGCCATTATCATTTCCTTGGGATTCAAGATATTCAACTTCATATATTTTCAGATTAATAGGAGAAGAGCTACCTTTAAGATAATCATCCCATAAAGAAGGTATAGCAATAGATGTATTGTTGTAATTTGTATCATAAGAAGAGGCTGTACCCGTGTGATAAATACCTATCCCATAGCAGCGGTTTCCTGAGTCAGAAAAATTTGAAGTGGTGACATTTAGAATTTCTGTCCGCACCAAGGAAGATGCATCCTTAAGACCCGCTGGAAGAGATCTTGCTTCAATTTGCTCACAAAAATCATAAAGGTCGATCTGATCATCGTAATAAAAGTCATCTAATTCAAAACAAGAGTTTCGCGCATTATCAATTTCCGTAGAGTAACCATTTTCATTTGCATTCATTAGATGAACAGAAAATGAATTAATAGCGTTATTCAAATCAGAGATTTTATTTAAATCGATTGAAGACAATGTGTCTCCCGTACAAGAAGGCGTGGAAACATTGTTTGTACCTCCGCAGTAATTCCCGTCACCATTTGCATATGCTTCCACAATATAGTTCGCTAATTGTTGACCCGTCAAATTACCATTATAGCTTTGAAGTTTCTGAAGAAAATACCAGTAACTCCAACCTTCTCCCCATTCACTCATCTCGGAAGCTACAAAATAGTTGAAATACGGTGCGCAAGCGTTGTTATTCTCCCACATCTGGTCCAAACAGACATCAAAGCCAATAATATCCCATTTAGCACCTCCTGAATATGATATCACATTGGACAGCGCAGTCGGTATTTCTCCTGTAGTGAAGTACAAATAACTGCCGTTTGTGTCATCGGAACAAGCTCCTTTATCGAAATATGAGTTTATGTCTCTGCTTCTCCATCCGTCACCGTGGTCCCAGATTATCATGCAATAATGATCCGCAGGGAAATCGTCATAAACCCATTTGCCGAAATCCTCAAGGGTCTGACCGTCTCCCATATCGGCTTCTCCAATATCAGAAATGGCATTTTCACCTTCTGGAGTCATATTTTTATTGACATAGAATCTTTTGCATGTTTCCCAATTTCCATAATCACTTGAGTATCCGGGCACTCTGTCAAATTGAACAACAATGTTCATATTTTCATCCGATCCGATCTTTGACATCTCCATAAAATCATCTAAGGCGGCATATTCAAGGTTATTATCCGCACATAGATAAACACCTATCGTCCACTTCTTAACATTTAATGTCCCTGTAAAAGTAGCATCCAATACATCATTACCCAAATCTGCATATATTCTACTCGTAGGAGTAAAAATCCATGGCTCTCTATGGGGAGTAATAATATATGTTGCTCCTGCATTAAGATCTGTGAATTCATAATATCCCGTGGAAGAGGTTTTTAGTGAAGATGTTGAGCCTCCACTTAGTTCAACATTGACATCAGGCACAGGATCAGTTCCATCTGTAATCACTCCTGATATTTTCCATGTATTAAATGTCCCAGTAAAATCAGCATCTATTATGTTTGTAGGTAAATCTAAATAATTATACTCTAACGGTGTGAATAGATATTCAGGATGCGAAGGCACAACTGTATAATTACTTCCTTGGTCAAGATTACTAAACTCGTAATTCCCACTCGTATCTGTGAAGGTGTATTTATAGGAATTCCCATTTTTTTCAAGATAAACACTTACATTTTCTATTGGTAATACCCCATCGTTTATTGTTCCTGAAATGGAAAAATCACCAACATCATTCCACCAATTAATTCCCCCTGAATGCTCACCCACAAACATATCAAAATCACCATCTGCATCAATATCACAGAACACGGGCGTAGCATGACTGCCAATATCAATCGAATTGTAGGATGTTGTGACTAGTGTCCAAGAAGGAACAAATGAAGTTCCATTGTTAACATAATAACTAAACTGACCATTTTCTTCACCCACAAACATATCAAAATCACCATCATTATCTTTATCACAAAAAGCTGGTGCAGAATTGCCAGATAAGGTAATTAAATTATATGATGTTGTAACTAGTGTCCAAGAAGGAACAGATGAGGTTCCATCATTATTATAATAACTAATCTGACCACTATCTTCACCAACAAACATGTCAAAATCACCATCATTATCAATATCACAGAATGCCGGAACAGCACATAACCCTACATCTATGGAATTGTAATTTGATGTTATAAAAGTCCAAGCTGGGGCTGAAATATTTCCATCATTCCGGTAGAAATATATATTGCCGAGTAAATTTCCACAGAACATATCTTGATCTCCATCATTATCGATATCTATGAAAACAGGAGCAGCAAAATTACCTACATTTATTGAATTGTAATTTGATGTTATAAAAGTCCAAGCTGGGGCTGAAATATTTCCATCATTCCTAAAATAATTGATATGCCCCATGTTCGCACCAATAAACATATCATAATCACCATCGGCGTCAATATCACAAAGAGATGGATTGCTTGAACTAATATAGTCTATAGTTTTTGCATAGTTATTTGTAACAAGGCTCCAAGATGGATTTGCAACAGTTCCAGTATTTATATATTGAGATATATTACCCTGAGTACACCCAATATAAAGCTCTGCTTTTTGATCTTGATCAACATCATACACACTTAGATAGCTAAAATAACCTACATCAATGGATGAATAGTTTGAAGAAATCAATAGCCAATTTGGACTATTTGAACTCCCGGTGTTCTCATAAAAGGATATCTGACCATCTAGCTTTCCAATAAATAGATCATAATCATCATCACAATCTATATCATAGAAGCAAGGGAACGAATAGCTCCCAACATCAATAGAATT
Organism: bacterium; assembly: GCA_023133295.1. Taxonomy (GTDB): domain Bacteria; phylum AUK180; class AUK180; order AUK180; family AUK180; genus JAGLWT01. The sequence continues at coordinate 28,700 of JAGLWT010000158.1, forward strand.
ATAATTATTAGTTACATATGACCAAGCCGGAGATGATGAAGATCCATCATTACGATAAAAATTAATATTTCCACTACTTTCTCCTATAAACATATCAAGATCATTGTCCCCATCTATATCTATAAATGAAGGACACGACAAGAAACCTACATCAATTCCATTATAAGTAGAGCTTATTTCAGTCCAAGATGGAGCAGTGGTTGTTCCATCATTTCTGTAAAAACTTATTGTCCCATCGTGCTTCCCGATAAATAGATCCATATCATTATCTCCATCTATATCACAGAAAAAGGGAACAGATCGATCACCTATATCAATTGATCCATACTCTTCGCTAACAATACACAAAATCTGATCTCCCTGTGTAGCAGAATCTTCAAAATAATGTATTTTACCATCAGAACCACCAACAAATAGCTCTACTCTCCCGTCATTATTGATGTCTGTCATAAATGGAGAACTAAAGGTTCTCCCTCCAGAGAATGCAGATAGCCACAATTCGTTATTTACCTCAGAAAGATATGTCCTTTCCCAATTTTCCGAATAAATAGTGATACAAAATATCCCTATTAAAAGAAATAGTAATAATGTTCGTTTTTTCATCTCACAACTCCTATTCTTCTTCTCGTGATCTTATCCCCAATCTTTATGATCAAATAATATGCTCAGGGAACAACATAATTGCCATTCTCATCTTTGCCATCACAATGAATTTCATTTATGCTCGCTATTTCAATTACAAGTAGTTCCTTCATATCAGTCAGATCTGAAATGATAATATCCGTAGTTGCATAGATCAACGCTGCATCTCTCTCTTCATCTCCAGTATTTGCCTTGAAATTCAATACGGCAACCGTGATCTGAGATGCATAGAGTAATACGCTCACAAGTACCACAAATACAAGAATTATTCTTTTCATAGTTCTTCCTAGTTACGTTTTTTCTTATTATTGTTTCACAAAAATCATCCGCTTCAAACAAGTCAAAATTGCTAATGTGATTATAGATGCAAAGTAAGACTTAATTGCACCTTATTTGGGCAATGACTCGCATCAAATCCAAGAGTCATATTATCCCAGTTACTTTCAAATAGGTGGCCATATCTACGACTTATGTATTTATTAATCCTAATAGAGCTAATCGGAGCATCGATGATTCCATACAACCAAGCTCCAACTCCGAACACCCAAGTGAAAATTCCAGAAATATACTGATCACCCGTTGCAGATGCTTGTGAATTTAATGATGAAAATACTATACCAAGAACAAAACATCCCGCAACAATTCCTGATTTTAAATACTCCTGATTGTAAAGATGCCCTAGACCTGGAAAAATAAAAGACAACCCACAGGAAATCATTGGAGATTTTTTTGACCGAATATGACTGTAGTCAGTTGTAGAAAAACAAACAATACTTATTCCGATAATAACAAATAAAACAATCTTTTTCATAAAGATCCTCCTTATTAGTATAACTTCATTGAAGCTTTTGCTGGGGTTACTCCACCATAGCTAACATTATAAGTTATCTTATCCCCAGATCCAAAATAGATTGTTTCTGTGTATTGGTATGAATAACTATAATAAAAATGGACTCTACGCGAACCCTGATCTAATGAGAAAGTAGTTGATTTGCCAGCTCCTACACCCCCCAACACATCATCATCAATTGATATTGTACAAATAGGTTGCCCCTGTTCATTCCATGGTGTTTCGGTATTTTTTACAACAAAAGTTGCGTCATCACTCGAACAACTTATTAGCATCAAAATAACTATGCCAAACAAAATCAATGCGAAAGCTTTCTTCATATCTCCTCCTGTATTTTAATCCCACAATCTATACCCTCTTCATTGCGGATTCATATAAATCTGCTCATCATTCATGGCAGTAAACCAATTAAAGGTTCTGATTTCATCACAACTTATTCCATAAATGTGTTTAGTGATAATTTTTGTTATATAGCCGGATTTTTCAAATTTTATATCGACGTCGGTGCCATTCCAATAATCCCAGTAATCAACAGTATCAACTACTTCATCGTGAGAGAAACTACCCGTAGTCCAGTCACCAGAAGTTGTTACTAATCTAAAATCTGCATCATTGTAATCCTTAACAGAAACATTTACTCCGTTTATCAAGTTTTCTGTATTCTTATCATACACATCACCCCAAAATCTAATCCATGTTGTTGCATGATTACATTGAGGATCAGGATCTTCCGGGGTTGTTATATTTTTGTCTGAACATCCCAGCAATGTAATACATGTAATTAGCAGCATAGTCAAAATAATGATTATTGTCGTTTTCTTCATAAATATTCTCCTCTATCCTATCACCGCAATCTTCCCGGTTTTTCTTTCACCATTGTCATTTTCGACAATGTAAATATATACACCGGACTTTATTTCTTCTCCATCATTATTTTTCATATCCCAATGATATTCAATCTGGTTCAACTCCTTTTCAAAGCTGGTATACTAAGAATGTCGGCTGTGTTCATTATTACATATGCTATGCGTCCAATTCTTTCAAGTTCGGCACAGCGGTCAAAGCAAAAGATCAAGAAAATCATGAAAAATATGTGCTTACTAAATACTGATTTACCATACGACCTATTCATCAAGCTTTTGTTCCATGCATATTTTCTGATCATATTACTGAATATTTTAGCAGTTCTGAACGATTTTCGTCACATATAGCCATCCAGTTGAGTCTATTTCTCTTCCAAATGATATCCATTTCTTTGACAGTAAATACGCGTCCTTTATTACCTCTTCCTTCTATTAAATGGGTGATTTGGATGCATTCCATAATCCCACAGATTGTTATCCACTTTTATTTCTATCCATGGAGTGTAGTATATCTCGTTTCGCTTTGAACTACTATCCCACAAAAAGAATCGCATTTCCTTAGCAGTTTTGGGAACATAGTAAGAATCACTTGTACCCCATAACATTTTTGTATTCTTTCCAAAAGACATATTTCTTGTAGCATGTATAAGTTCTAATTTATGAATATTTCCTTCTGCATCCCTATATTCTCCAGAAATATAAACATGGCTATTTCTAGTTGTTATATCAACACCCACTTGATAGTCGGGTTGGTTGTGCTTTTCATACACCCTGATAGCGGTTACTCGAGGTTCAGGATTCATATCGTAAGTTGATGCACTATATAGAACCATAAACAAAGCCAAAAACATCAAAACTGTGTGTTTTTTCACAAAACCTCCTATGTTTTTACACAGTAAGGAACCTTGCAAAATCTATGCTAAAAGTAATTACCGGGATATTGGGGGAAATGTCTTTAAGATTTCAAAAATGTTTATGATTTTGAGAACAACATTCTATTTCTGAGAATATCCACGGATTTTTCCTTTCAAGTCATATTCCTTGATCTTGCGGTACAATGAAGCACGAGAGATCTTCAGGATCTTTTCCGCCGGTTCAACGAACCAGTCACAATTTTGCAGTACCTTCGCGATGTACGCCTTTTCCAGGTCTTTGAGAGACATTTCTGAAGAAAGTTCGATATCCAGGCCCGCGACGCTGCCACTGAATTGATCGACAGGCTGGAGAATGTGCTGCTGATGCGCGCTGACAATGCTTCTCACCGTAATGACTTTATCACAAAGTATGGCTGTACTTTCTATGACGCTCTTCAACTGCCGGATATTGCCTTCCCATTTTTGCTTTTTCAAATAATCTATGGCATCATTCGTAATCTTCTTTTTGCGATCTTTTACCGCATAATACACTATCTCTGGAATATCTTCTTTTCTTTCTCTGAGGGGAGGAATGGAGATGACATTAGTGGAGATCCTGTAATAAAGGTCTTTTCTGAACAGTCCTCTTGCCACCATATCTTTGAGTTCTTTGTTTGTCGCGAATATAAAGCGGGCATTGGTCTTTATTTCTTTTGTGCCACCTATTCGCGTGAAGGCCTTACTCTCAATAAGCTTCAGTATCTTTACCTGTACCTGAAGGTTGAGATCGCCTATCTCATTAAAGAGCACAGTACCGCCTCCGGCTATCTCAAGGACTGATTTTTTTTCCGCCTTGGCATCGGTAAAGGCACCCTTTTCATGACCGAATATCTCATCCTCGACAAGGGTTTCAGGGATTGCTGAAAGGTTAAGATCAATAAACGGATAATCTTTCCTGCCTGAGAAATAATGCACTGCATTAGCGATCATATCTTTTCCCACACCCGTCTCGCCTGTAAAGAGAATGTGCGTATCTTCTTGGGCGATTTTTTTCACCCTTGCCATGATGCTTTTCATTAATTTGCCGTTGCCGACAATACCAAGTTCTTTGAACTCCATCTTTGCTTTATTGGATTCCGCGGGATCGGCAGCGCCAAGCAGTTTCTTAATTCTCCTTATTAGAATTTCAGGATCCAACGAAAGGGCTTCCCATTCGATGAAGTCGTCAATACCGAGCTCCAGGGTCTTTTGCGCAGTTTCCCCCGGAGCATGGACAGATATCATAATAATCGGGATTTCGGAATGTTCCTTTTTTATTCTTTCCGCGATCGCATATCCTTCGATCTTATGGTTTTTCGAAATATTTATAAGATCCTTCTCCTCAATATTGAAAACCTTATCCACCAATATCACATCGACCTTACTCTTTTTCACAAAGTTATGGGCATCGTGATAATTTGTAAAGTGTGCACATTTCACTTTTTCGCGAATGAACTGGCTACAAAAATTATAGATGTCATTGCCGTCGTCTATGACAAGAATTCTCATAAGATCTCCTGTTTGAACTTCAAAATAACCCGAGTGCCTTTGCCGGGCTTTGATTCAATTGAAAAATCACAGCTGAACTTGGTTTTCAATTTTAATAATTTGCTTTTTGTTATACCAAGACCCATCCCAAGCTCACCCTTGGTCGAATAACCGATGCGCGAGATCAAATTTATGCGGTCATCGGGTATTCCGATACCGTTATCTTCAACTACGATAATATACGATTTATCTGCCGGCTCACCTGTCAGTTGTATCCTGCTCCGGGATTTATCGTCGGATATCACAGCATCAGTGGCATTTCTTAATAGATTGAAAATAAAGCGCCTTAGAAAATTAAAGCTGCTCTCATAATAAATAGGTTCCTTTGAAAACCCATCAGAAGTAATATGTTTTTCAAGATCTAATTCATAATCACGCGCCGTTAATTCATTCTTAATATCTCTGAATGCGGAAAAAAGGACATCTTCCAAACTGTGCAGAAGCTCAAAATATTTTTTCTTGATGGTTTGTCCGACCAGATCTTCAACGGTTTTGATCAATATCACCGCTTCTTCCATATTTTTATACCCGCGAGATGAGATTATTTTAAGAAACTGAGTATATGAATTAAGCAGGAGTTTTCCGGAATAGTCAAGATTATTGATCTTAAATATACATTCGATGCCGGGGCCGAATCGGATAATAAGGTCCCCTATCTCTTTCAAATTACCTATGAACATTTTGAGAGGAAGTTTCTCTTCTTCCAATCTGGTGATAAGCAGGCGCAGTGTTATCGTCTTCTTGGGTAGTTCATGGATGAATTCTCTGTCGGCTCTTTCCAGAAAATCCTCTTCAAGAGATGCCTTGTCCTTTGCGACATGAAAAAGCATCTTGTAAAATACCCAGGATAGGAAGTAGCGCAGATATAGAATCAGTATCACGAGATGCTTACGGAGAATAAATGCAATTATACAAAATGCCAGAAGTATTAGAAATGCCTTGATCATGAAATTCAGGGCCAGCTCCCTTTTAATCATTGCATTTATCTTGTTGATATGCCCGTATTCTTCCCGCGCATCCTCGCCCATGAGCCGCATCAGCCGGATCTTTCTTAAGACCGCATCCTTTGCCTTGGAATATTCTTTCTTTTTACAGGACAATGCGATCTCATCTTTTTCTTTGTCTATCTGTAAAGAGATCTTCGCGCTTTCATTGATATAGATCATCGCAAGGGTCGAACCGCCTCGAATCATATTGTATCCCGTCATAAAAAGGTCTTCATCACCGTCACCGTTAAGATCGGATTTGAACATGATATGAAAGGAATGCATATAATTATTACTGTACACCACCTGATAATAAGTATCCGAGAAAGTATATATTCCAAAGCCCGCTACGCGGGAGATAATAAAGCCATTGAAAGTATCTATCCTGTGAACCGGTTGTGAAAGAGGGATCTCCTTTATCAGATTTCCTTCATAGGATAAATATAGTACTTTTCCATTTTTCATAGAAGCGTTGCCGTTCTCATCAATATCATTACCGATTCCGAGTACAATATCTTTTTCCCTTATCCTAAAGGAATTCACCATTCCTTTGCCTGAAAAGAGAATATCGCATTTTTGATCATCTGCATCGATCTCAAGTACCTCGTACTCTTGGCTTCCTGTTAATTGATGAATGAAAAGTAATTTCTCTTCTGAAAATATCTGAATATTATCTTCAATGGAGTCCCAGTAATACTCCTTTATGCGCTTATCTGAAAAGAGTGCTTTTATCTTGGTGTCGATGTTTGTTTCCAAAAAATCAGTCAATTTCCGGGTATCGCTATCTGCTTGCCACAAGTAGAGATTAGATCTGGTTGAGAAAAACAATTTTTTGAGCTTCTCCGAATAAAAAAGAGAAATGAGATCAGCCCCGATTGTATATTTATATATCTTTTTGTCTGATTCTGAATAAATGAACAATTGATCCTTGTATGTTGCAAAAACATATCCTGGAGATATTCGCAGCTTTGCAATGAGAACTTCTTTATTATAATCAATGGGAATTCTGATCTTAGTTTTCACCCGGCCGTCCTTATACAGAAGGTAAAGTGTACTTTTGCTCAGGCCATACAGAAGCTTTTCGGCAGGATCATACTCCATTGCCATGATTATTTCCGGCAACTCATGCTTTTCAAGTATCTGGCCGGTATAACTGACCCGAAACAATTTCTTTGAGCGCATTGAAATGAATATATCGGAAATGCCGGAATCAGCTCTGGGAATGGACAGGGCACAAAGCGGCACCTCATCTTGCAGATCAATCGCTGCTTTTGAAAGAGGCAGTTGGGTTTCTGCAAAAATAATTATCGAGATAAGTAAAGATAAAACAATAAATATCTTTTTCACTTTAGTTCACATTCAATAATCAAGCCGACCTTAATCCCCAATATACCTCACTATACTCGCAAGAGCATAGGGCCATATTCTCATTATGAGATTAATATATCCATATTTGATTTGATCCGGGAGAAAAAATATCTGTAACGAGAACATATCCCGGCAAGCGATCCAAATCCATTTCTCTTATAATCTCAAGATCGTCATTCAAGATCATCAGACGGATCTTGCGCTGAGCAACTTCGTTTAAGCATGGGTCTTTTGCCTTCAGGACAGAATCGCTCAGAACACATAAGTACTCGGCGTACCCATCGGTATTTAGATCATTTACCACATATATCTTTAAAGTGGATTCTGTAACTTTTCCTGTGACTGCTCTTTTGAATTTTTTCCTTTTTATTATATTGAGGTTAATATCAAAGATCATGAACTCATTATCCATGGTTCCCAATAGTATTTCTTCTATACCATCACCATCAGTATCATAAAGAAGCATATCATTTGACATGCTGAAGGAAAATTCCTTTTGTCTGATGATTTCGCCTGTCAATGGTTCCACAATCGTGAGACGGCTCCACTTTCTGAAATATGTGTCTCTATTTAATACAATTACTTTACCGGTATTATGCATCCTTGCCATACTCTCGGAGAATACCTTCGGAATTGAGATATCCCAATATAGCTGTCCTGAATTACTGAAACAGAAAACCGATGTGCAGAAATCTGAAAAACCATCTTTTAGAACAGAATTTGTTACGGAATGTGTAGATAGAAGTATCTCCTCTTCGCCATCTTGATTTACATCGTATATATAAAGATGCATTGGATTGGATGCCACATTTTGAGACCACTCAAGCTTACCCGATGAAAGATCATACATTCTCAACTGCCTGTCTTCATTGCTCTTGGGCATGTATTGCGATCCCATTGCCAAGATCGCTTTAATTTCTCCGTTTATTTCAAGGAGCTCACCTTTCTTGACATCCAACGGGCCCGTTTCTAATCTTTTGATCAGCTCACCCTTAGAATTGCAAATTTCAATGCCCTTACAATGATCTTCGCAAAGGATGTATATTCGGTCTTGTATCTTTCTTGCGCTTATGGTGCTTCGATTCTGAATTTGATAATTGCTTTTTGCTGTTTCTATTTGTACACATTGAAAACTCGATACAATGTGATGGTATATGCCGCCTTCAGAAAGAATATATGGAGCGAATAGAGCGGCGGCCCCGGGAATAGTGATATTCTTTATAGTAAGATTTGAAATATCCTGTGGTTTTCCTGGTGAAATCGGATAGTATCCTGTTTGCCGTAAGTCGTATTTTTCTGAAACCCATTCACGACTTGTGGATTTTGCACAACTGCCGAATACGGCAATTATCAGGATCAGAGTAATGATGTTTGAATGTCGCCCGCATCGCATGTGTTATTATACAATTTTTTGCGCCCATCTTCAAGATGCAGATGCGCAAAAGGGCACAAGTAACAAGTGCAAAAGAAAGTGTGAAGTGTGAGGCGTGAAGTGTAAAGTGGGGAAATAGATGGCCGGGTTGTAGGTTGATAGGGTGATAGGCATAAGCATAATGAATAGTGAAAAGTGAATAATGAATAGTGAGGGAAAACACAAGAAGCAAACACCAAAGGGATTCTGAACAGAGTCGGGAATGACGGATAAGGAAGCGGGAATTACATTCAAAGATGTGTGAAGAATGTTTCCGTGTGAGGTTCAGAGAAGATTGTTCAAAAGTTCAAGGTTCAAAGTTAAAAGGTGGAGAGAAGAAAGGAAATGGATTCTTCGGTCGCTAAGACTCCTTCAGAATGACAGATATGTGTCTATTTTATCTCATAATTGTTCACTGTCCTTAGGTACGACGTGTCCCATATCTTACTTCGCTCCGGCGTTCTATATCTGTTACGGGTAAATTAAGGATAAATACGAAATAATGATTTTTCGCTTACGGATGTGTTTCTTTTTTCTTTACCTACTTGGCCCTGGGAAACTGGGTCACTGGGTTCACTTGCTATTCATTGTCAATTATTTTCACTAAGATCAAACCTAAATCGTGCTTTTGCGAAGGGGACACCTATTTATATTTAAAACATATTGCTGTTTTTGTATATTTATCGCAAAATGATATAATTCCCTATGGATTCTATCAACAGGAAAATCTTCAAGGCGTCATTTCTAATTTTGACATTGACGATAGTAGTTAAAGCGTTCTCCCTGTTTCGTGAAGTAGCAATCGCGAATTTCTTCGGAAGAGGAGATGAACTGGATGTTTTTCTTATCGCCATGATGGTGCCGGCTTTTTTCGTCAATCTTATCAGCGGATCCTTCAATGCCGCTTTGATTCCAACTTATATAAAAACAAAGGCCGAACTTGGCCGAGCAGGTGCACAGAATCTTTTTTCGAGCATAATGACATTTACTATTATTATTTTAGCGACGATCGCTTTGATTCTATGGTTGACATCTGAATATTATCTCCCATTGCTCGCATCCGGTTTTTCCCATGAAAAACTCCTGCTCACCAGAAAGATATTGATCCTTTTATTACCTCTTCTTCTCATTAACGGTGTTATTTCCATTTGGAACGGTATATTAAATTCATCCAAGAAATTTACACTCGTAGCGATATCACCTGTTTTCATTCCAGTATTATCGATTATCTTCATATATTTATTTAATAGACATCTTGGGATATATTCTCTTGTATACGGCATTCTTTTGGGAAGTATTCTGAATATGTTGATCTTGATATTTGGCTTGAACAGGGAGAAACTCCGGTTGAAATTCGGTTGGAAATACAACGAGCCTCTAAAAAAAGTCATTAATCAATACTGCCCTATGGTCGCAGGGGCGCTTCTTATGGGCAGCACTATCGTTGTTGACCGGGCAATGGCGGCAATGCTGCCGGTGGGAAGCGTGGCTGCGCTGGGATACGGATATCAAGTGATAGCCCTTGCCGCGGGTCTTCTGACTCTTGCTTTTTCGAATGCCATTCTGCCGTATTTTTCTGAACAGGAGGCGAATAAAGACGATGAGGGAATAAAAAATACATTTAATCTTTACTTTATAGTGTCTCTATCCATATCTCTTGCCCTAATGAGTTTCGTATTCCTTTTTTCCCGGCCCATAGTTACGATAATATTTCAAAAAGGGGCTTTCGGAGCAGCTGATACCGCAATCGTAAGTAATATTCAACGCTTCTATAGTTTCATGATCCCAAGTTATGTACTCGGCATCCTTGGTGTACGGCTGATCTCTGTTAAACTCGGGAACAGGATACTGATGTACGGAGCGATCATAAATCTAATTTCAAACATTGTCCTGAATATTGTATTCATAAGGTTTTTCGGGATTGCCGGAATAGCACTCTCGACTTCTTTCGTATATCTGATATCAGTAATATTCATAATGTCCTTTGTATTGTTGAAATACAAGATCACGCTGAGTAGAAAATACACAGCAAGTACTGTGGTGACAATTGTCCTATCGATAACAGCACTTATCCTATTGGGGAATATCGCGTCTTATTCAGTAAGATTTGCTGTTTTTACTGCCGCGTTCATCGGAATATTCATAATAAGCATGAAGATAAGCGGAAGGTCAATAGGATCAATTTTCGATAATAGTAGGGAAACGGATGGGCACAGATAAAGCCGGACGGGGGTACTGGGATACCCTGTGGAAGAGCAGTAAATCTAAAAATCGGTTGGGACCACTTAATGGAGGGATAAGGAATTATATTTATCGGAAGTACCATGTCTTCTTCCAGAAGTTCTTTAAAGAGCATAATGTTGAAGGAACCGATCTTCTGGAGATCGGCTGTGCGGACTCGATATGGCTCACGTACTTTGCAAAATATTTCAACTTCAATGTAACCGGTATTGACTACTCCGAAATCGGTTGTGAATTATCACGCAAGATGCTCAGCTCAGAGAACATCCCGGGAAGAATCATTAAGACGGATTTTTTTTCTGCACCGGAATATCTTAGAAATTCCTTTGATATCGTCATTAGTTTTGGGGTGGTCGAACACTATACGAATGGGAATGAGGTTCTAAATACTTTCAGCAGCTTTTTAAGACCTGGCGGGATTTTGATTACATTTATCCCAAATCTGTCAGGTATTAACGGTGTTTTCCAGAGGATGCTTTCCAAGAAGATATTTGATATGCATGTCCCGTATGACAGACGGTCTTTTAAGAAAATAAATATTATTCCGAGGATGAAAATACTTTTCTGTGATTATTTGTTCAATTCGAATATACACGTTGTTCACTTCGGAGATGAGAAACCCAGGATATTTCATAAATTACTTACCGCAATAATAACCGCGATCTCTTTATTACTGTGGATATTCGAGACACTTTTTCCGATCATGCCGCCAAATAAAGTCTTTTCTCCATATATTATATGCGTTTCGAGAAAGGAAGGAAGTAATGAAAATATTTGATATAATATTGCTGTCTGATTATTTACAGGAGTGATCACATGATTGTCCCCCTTGATGAAGGGCGTTTTAAATTCGGAAAGAACTGGCAGCAATTTCTAAAACTGATAAATGAAGGACGTATAGGAATTGCGGAAGAATCATTGAAGCAGATGCTGGGTATAGAAACTCTGGATGGAAAGACATTTCTGGACTGCGGTTCGGGAAGCGGGCTTTTTTCACTTGCCGCGAAAAGACTGGGCGCGAAAGAGGTACACTCCTTTGACTTTGATCCATACAGTGTGGCATGTACCGGAGAATTAAAAAACAGATTTTATTCCAATGATACATCCTGGACGGTGGAAGAGGCCAGTGTATTGGATGCGGGATACATGAAAGACCTTGGGAAATGGGATATCGTTTATTCCTGGGGAGTCCTTCATCACACAGGCGACATGAAAAAGGCGTTGAAAAATGTCGTTTTTCCGGTTAGGAAAAACGGAATGCTCTTTATTGCCATATATAATGACCAGGGTGGAAAAAGCAGGAGGTGGACCTTTGTGAAAAAATTGTACAATAGATGTCCGGGATTTCTACGCTTTTTGATCTGGCTTCCGCTGATCTTCTTCGTGGAGGCAAAGGCATTGCTAATTCGGCTGGTGAAGCTGCAGAATCCTCTGCCGTTCAAATACTGGAAAAAATATAAGGAGGACAGGGGTATGAGCAAATTTACAGATTATATTGATTGGATCGGAGGGTATCCCTTTGAGGTCGCTCGGCCGGAAGAGATATTTGAATTTTACCGAATACTTGGATTCAAATTGGAAAAGTTCATCACCGCCGGCGGCGGCCACGGAAATAATCAATTTGTTTTTCTTAATACCGGAGATGGCAGCTGATGTGCGGCATAACAGGGTTCTTTACTAAGAACTACCAAGAGGATCAAAGCGCGAATTTGAAGCAGATGACGCGGGCGATCGCGCATAGAGGGCCGGATGCCGTGGGTAGCTTCACGAACAAGGACGCTGGGATCTATCTCGGGCACAGGCGGCTTTCGATCCTTGACCTCTCTATAAATGGCGCACAGCCCATGTCATCCGAAAGTGAAAGATACACCATTTCCTTCAACGGAGAGATCTACAATTATATCGATTTGCGAGAGGAATTGATACGGGAATATTCTTTGACTTTCAAGTCAGATTCAGATACTGAAGTTCTGATCAACGGTATCGAGAAATGGGGAATTGAAAAGACTTTGAAAAAACTGAACGGTATGTTCGCATTTGCTCTCTGGGACGCAGAGATGTGCAAATTAACCCTGGCAAGGGACAGGATCGGCATAAAGCCTCTTTACTACTCCATACAAAACAATGTACTGATCTTCGGATCTCAGCTGAAGCCGATGACCTTTTTCAAGGGTTTTGAAAAGCGTATTTCAAAGGAGGCCTTGGGGCTTTTTTTCAGACATAATTATATACCCGCTCCCTATTCCATATATGAGAATACGAAGAAATTAATGCCCGGAACCTTTTTAACCTTTAACAAGGACCTGTCCTTTGAACAGACAGTTTACTGGTCCCCGCGGAAAGCCTGTTATGACATCGGTGAATTTCAGGGCTCTTATGACCAGGCGAAGGAACATCTTTCTGCCCTACTTAAAGACAGCGTTGAGAAAAGAATGATCTCCCATGTTCCATTAGGTGCCTTCTTGTCGGGAGGTATCGATTCGTCTCTTATTACCGCAATGATGAAAGAGGCCACGACAAAAAGCGTTAAGACATTTACTATTGGCTTCAAAGAAGACAGCCACAATGAAGCCGAGTACGCAAAAAGGATCGCTGAATATCTGGATACCGATCATACCGAACTCTACGTCACACCAAAAGAGGCATTCGATGTGATCTATGAATTGCCGAAAATATACGATGAGCCTTTTTCCGATTCATCCCAGATCCCTACATTCCTCGTATCCAAATTAACAAGGCAAAAGGTCACCGTATCCCTATCAGGCGACGGCGGTGATGAGCTCTTCATGGGATATCACCGGTACAGGATCGCGGCAAAGGCCAGAAGGCAATTATCCGTCATACCGGGATTTCTGCGGGAGCACACCGCATCCATTCTAAACGGTATCAGAGGGACAAAGGGAGATCATATTCCGGGTAATCGCGTATCTACTGCGGCACGGCTGCTGTCAAACTGGAATGAGGCTGAGTTCTACGAACATTTTATATCGCATAATAAAGACCCTCATAAAATGATCCGCGGGCTGAACCGCAATTCTGACAGGACATTCAAGACAAGGTTTCCATGCCTTTTGAAAAATAATTTCATTAGGAATGCATCCTTTATGGATCTGAATACATATCTCCCTGATGATGTATTGGTCAAGGTCGACAGAGCTTCAATGGCGGTAGGACTGGAAGTCCGTGTACCCATTCTGGACCATCGAATTGTTGAATTTGCCTATTCCCTGCCGACTGAGATGAAGTACCGTAGAGGTCAGCAAAAATATATCCTAAAGGACATCCTCTTTGATATGATCCCCTCAAAACTATTGAAACGAAAGAAAATGGGATTCGGTGTACCCGTCATACAATGGATGAAGGGTCCGATGAAGGATTGGGCACGAGAATTGATCTACTCTAATACCTTGAAAGACGATGAGCTCCTAAATGATGTCAAGGTGAAGGAGATCTGGGAAGGATTCATTGAAAAAGATATAGCCTGGGGATATCTGATCTGGGACATCGTATCGTATCTGGCGTGGAAACGAGAAGCGGACGCGGGGCAGTAGCCCCAGAGCACAAGCGCACAAGTGACAAGAGCACAAGCAAGAAGAGAAAAAGAGCACAAGCAATAAGAGAGAAAGAGCACAGGCACACAAGTGACAAGTACACAAGCAATAAGAGAAAAAGAGCACAAGCAATAAGAGAAAAAGAGCACAGGCACACAAGTGACAAGTACACAAGCAATAAGAGAAAAAGAGCACAGGCACACAAGTGACAAGTACACAAGCAATAAGAGAAAAAGAGCACAAGCAATAAGAGAGAAAGAGTACAAGAGAGGACGAGCACAAGCTGATAGGTAAAGAGGAGAGGGAAGGATGAAGCAAGTGGGATATAGAAAGTTAATTGTGTGGCAGAAAGCGGATGAGATGGCATACCAGGTATATCTGGCTACAAAGAATTTTCCGAAAGAAGAGAATTACGGTATTACATCACAATTGAGAAGAGCGGCACTATCTGTTCCAACAAATATTGTAGAAGGATTTGGACGGCAAGGGAAAAAGGAATTCAAGTACTTTTTGAATATTTCATTGGGGTCACTTGCAGAAACAGAATACCTAATAGATTTTTCGCTAAGATTAGGATATTTTGATATAGATACTCAGAAGAAACTTCAAGAGCTAAGGAAAGCTGTAGGCAAACTATTATGGAAATTTTATAATTCCATTTAATCTCTATACTTCATGTGCTCTTGTGCGCTGGTGCACTTGTGCACTGCGAAGCACCGTATTATAACCGGTGCAGAGCATCTTTGAGCAGATTAAAATCCTTCAGAAAGACCCCGCCGTCGCCCAGAGATACATCTGGTTTAATTGATCTGCCGTGAAAATCCGAACCACCGAACATTATAAGATCATGCTTTGAACATATCTCCTCTAAATACCTTATTTGCGGTTCAGTATGGCCTGAGTAATGCACTTCGATACCATCAATACCGAGCTCAACGCATTCATTGATCAATTCTTTTATCCTGACGGGATCGCCGTCAATCAAGTATGGATGCGCAAGGCCGATGATTATATTAAATTCATTTTTTGCCAAGTCGATGATCCGGGCAAACGGATATCTTTTCTTTCTCACATAAAGCGGGCGGTTTTTGCCAAGATACCGCACAAAGGCATCGGGAACCGTTTCTGCATGGCCTTTATCCACAAGGTATTTAGCAATATGCGGCCTGCCAACAGGAGAATCCTTCGCATAATCCTTTACAAGCACATCCCAATCGAGCGCGATGCCGAGGTCCAGAGCCCTTTTCAATGTTTCCTCAGCAGCAGCGGTACGGGCAACTCTCTGCTCTTTTAGAAAACCCATAAGGGCAGAGTTATTCCAATCTTTCATATACGCGACAAGGTGCATATTGGCTATATCCGTGGCAAATTCGATACCGGGAATGATGTCCAAAGGAGAATTATTAACAAATTCCATCTGCTCTCTACTGCCTACAGCGTCATGATCAGTGATCGCAATCCCCCTCAAACCGCATTCAATTGCATGTTCAGTGAGCGCTTCAAGCGAAAGCTCACCATCCGAATTGGTCGTATGTATATGAAGATCATATTCAAATATAGTGTTCTGATTCATAAGCGCGATGACAATGGAATGTTTAGATTTGAGGCAATTCCAACGA
>JAGLWT010000159.1 GCA_023133295.1 bacterium
CGAAAATATCCAATTGTCTGAGTGAAGTGAAGCGAGCGAGTTTTGGGATTTTAATGAATGATGGCCGTGGTGAGTATCATCGCAAAAAATGACATGAGAACAAAGACGGATCAAAACTCCATCAAATAATATATATATCTTTCTTTTTGAACATCATGAAATGATGTGAGAAAAGCATATGTTAATAATGAAAAGATGGATCAAAACTCCATCAAATAATCTTTTTTCAATTGTCAATTTTACATTGACAATTCAAAGATGATATTATCGGATCAGTAGGTCTCTACAGAGATCCCTTCCAAAAGATATTTATAAGTAAGCTCGACATCTATATCATCGACGGCGGTGTCGCCCTGCATCGCAGCTGTAAATACACAGAGCTTCGCGGCGTTCATCGCGGCCTTGTCAAGAATATCGGAGCCGGAAGTTTTGAACAGAGCCACTTTTCTGACCTGCCCTTTATTATCAAGTGTGCAGACCACTTTCACCGCGCCTTCAAGGCCCATTTCCTTGGCGATCTGCGGGTAATTACCCGGATGCTTTTTTACAAGCATGGGAGGTATTATTGCACCGATATCTCTTAAGTTATGCGGTGTTGTATCTTCATCGATCATGATCTCGGGAATTTCAGGTATCGGTTCTTCATCCTTTCTCGGATCCGGAACTGCCTTCGGAATTGCCCTTTTTCGCGGTTTGTAGATATTCTTTGTTTTCTTCATTTTCTTATCTAATTTCTTTTTCGGAATGGTATATCTCAAGGGTTTGAATATCTTTCTTTTTCCCGCCTTATATTTATTCGGGCCCTTCTTGAACTCTCTGATACCGACGAATAGACCAATATGGACCACGATCGCGAGGATCAAAGCAATAAGGGTCGTCTTCTGAGAAAATTTTCTCTCTGTTTCCAGACGCTTTTTTATTACATCTATCATCATAATACGACTCCTTTATTCCATGCCTACTTCTTTAGAGTAGTCGAAATCCTCATAGCTCTCTTCGGTTGACTGGAAGGCGATATTATCGATACCGCCCAATAAGACGCTGTCAATGGTCTCAACGAGGTATTTGTACGGGGTCTTGGGATCAACCTTGATCACAACAAATGCATCCTTTTGGACCATCTTTGTAGTTTTAACGGTGGTCTTAACCTCATCCAGGGATACGACGGCATCATTCATCATGACAACACCGTACGCGTCTATATATATCTCAATATTCTTCTGATCGAGGGTTACCTCTTTTACCGAATCGGGAAGCTCGTATTTCAAACCGGATTCCTGCGAAAATACAGTTGTAAGCATAAAAAAGATTATAAGCAGAAAGGCGATATCGGACATCGAAGAAGCTGGTATCGCTGTCGAAGCTTTTGATTTAGTTTTTACCTTCATCCTACACCTATTTCTTGTAATCCACGGCCAGGGCAACCTTATTCACATACCCTTCCTGAATGCTGTTGAGAACACTCTTTATGATCTCATAGGGAATACTTTCGTCGGCCTTGAGAACCACATATAGATTGGCTCTTTTTGAACCCTCGACCATAATATTCGCCGAAAGTGCTTCAATATAAATATCTTTGCCCTCTAATCTCACCGTTGTCCCGTCATTTCCCTTGGGCAGGGTAACATGAAGAACGGTCTGTTCCAAAGTATCCGGCTTTGTAGCTTGAGGAAGGGAAAGGTCCAGGCCCTGATCTTTATTAAAGACCGTGGTTATCATAAAGAAGATTATAAGCAGGAAGGCTATATCGGACATGGCGGAATCAGGGATGTGCGTATTCGCCTTCAGTCCCTTTGATAACTTCATTACTTGGTCAACTCCATTTCCTCCAGAACCTCAAGCAGTACACTTGAAGACTCCTGAATATCCATTGTGAACCTATCCAGGAAGTTTACAAAAAAGTTGTACATAATGAGAGCGGGAGCGGATATGATAAGGCCGGTCGCTGTTGTGACAAGTGCTTCGGAAATACCGCCGGCGACAATAGTAGGATCTCCAAGACCCGCACTCGCCATGGTGCCGAAGGCGCCGATCATACCGGTAACGGTTCCAAGGAACCCAAAAATAGGAGCCAAAGAAACGACAGTTGCCAGCCAGACGAGACCTTTTTCAAGACTGGACAATTCGACCGCTGCCGCGGCTTCCATCGTCTTTTCGATCATGTCTCTTTTTTCCTGTGATTTCACCTTCAGTGTAGAGATCTTCTGAAGGTCGCTGTATTTCGTCAGGCCCTCATGAAGAACCGCAGGAATTGGCCCGTTGGTTTTTTCACAAAGATCAAGAGCGCTGTCAAGATCATCCTTCTCCAGAAGCTCAATGATCATTCCCAAAAATTCTTTGGTATTGATCTTTCTCTTATAATAAGTGATCATTCTTTCAAAGAAAATGAATAACGCAAGCAATGATAAGAGCAGAAGCGGCCACATCATCGGGCCACCTTGCTTAAATTTTTCTAATAGAAATCCCATTCGTCACTCCTTTATTTTATTAATAATTAAAAACTAACCGTTAAACCGGCTTTAGCACGCTGAGGGGAACTGTACAATGCCGCTGACCCATCCGCATAAACACCTGTAATATTTCTGGTATCGAAAACATTGGTAAGTTCTAAATATAATTTATACTTCATACCGAACCATTTGATACCGTCAAAGGCCTTCCACAAACTCAGATCCACTTTTTTATAGTCAGGGTACCTTGCATCATTGACCAGGCCCTTTTTACTTCCATCAACTGAGGTATAAGGCATTCCGGTATGCCAATAACCGATAACCGAAGCGCCGATACCGTTATTTCCTTCATAGCCGACCTGAAGTATAACATTATGAGTTACATCCCAATCAAGGGGATATTCCTTCGGCGGCAGAACATCTATGGAAATATAAGGATTTGAAGATGTACCCTTTGCGTCGGAAAGGGTGTATGCAAGTCTCCAATAATAATTATTCGCAAATCCCTTGGTAAGCTGAACCTCGAGACCCTGTGCATAGGAATGATCAACATTCATGGGCATATCTCGGTCGCTGCCGCTAAGACGGGAATTTCCCGCAACGAACTTGATAAGGTCGCTTGTATTCTTATAATAGGTGACCATGTCCAATTTCAGCACATCCGAAAGAAGGTATGTGATACCATATTCGAATGCGACCGCGTTAGCGGCCTGCAAATACTGATTGTTCGACTGGTCCTTATATGATTCATACTTCTCCTGAAGAACGTACATTGCCGCCGGCGGCTGATAGAAGATGCCGTAAGTAAAGCGGAATTTGGTTCTGTCATTGATGGCGAATGAAAGGAACGCCCTTGGGGAGAACTGTGATCCGGCATATTGCCTTCTGTCATATCTGAGCCCGACATTCATTACAAGATCCTGATCCCAATCCATGAAATCAAGGACATAGAACGCCTGCTCATCCATGAACCTGTGATAGGCATCCCTGTAAGCGGAATCCTCAATGGCGGGATATGTCTGGAAATTCTCCAGAAGGTCATAGTAATTATACTGAAGACCGGCTTTTATCTGATGTATCTTGTTAAGTTGATTGACTATGTCTATTTTGAATGAGTATTGTGTCGAGGTTCTATCCTCATACACGGGGTAATCTCTTGAATCGGGGTCATAAGACCACTCATATTCCTCCGGTTTTTTATCACCGACACCAACTATGATCTGGTTCTGAAATCTGTATAAGAAGATCTGATAGAAGAGGTTCATGGAAATGGTGTGAGCCCATTCGAAGTTAACCTGATTGTTCATCTGCCGTTGTGTAGGCTGATGCTCTACGGTAGGAGTGGCATAGGATCGTGAGACCAAGTATTTGATCGATGCCCAGGAATACTGATAGCCCAATTTGGCTTTCATCCTGGGTGATATCTTCATGGTCAATTTGGAAGAAGTATCGTTGAAGTTCTGCCAATTATAACGCATATAATCATAATCATAACTTACATCATCTTTCAGTGTATAGTTGAATCTGGTATCAGACAGCCATTTCAGATCGGATGTAAAGCTTGATCCCGAGGTGTAAAATGTCAGCAATGGTCCGCGCTTTGTCTTCTTAAAAACAGGTATAGGCCCGCCCAATTCCCAGTTTATATCGACATCGCCCTGGTCCGCGGCCTTCCACACAAGATTGCCTGTCCAATAAGCGAATCTTCCCGAATACTTTTTGCCGCCTTCTTTGGTAACGACATTAACGATACCAGAAAGTGCACCGCCGTATTCAGCGGAAAATCCACCGGTCTTCACGGAGATCTCTTTAATGGCCCAGTTATTGATATTTCCACCGAAGGTTCCCGTAACAGGATCCTTGATCGTCATACCGTCAACCATATAGTTGACCTCATCGCTACGGCCGCCGCGAATATGAAGCTGTCCGCCTTCGCCGACAACGCCAGGGACGGTTTGAACTATTCTCTGGAAACTGGAAATAGGAGTATCGGTGATCTCTGCCTCTGAAAGGACATGATCGGTACCGCCCTTATCTCTTTGGATCTTCACAACTCTCGTATCTTTAACAATGATGACCGCTGAAGTAGCAGCGCCCCTTTCCAATCTGATCGGGGGTTCTGTTGATGTTGAATCCGATGTTATAATAATATCTTCCCTGATAACCGGTTTGTATTTAACGTGGGTTACCGCTATGGAATAAATATCGACCGGAAGGCCGCTGAAGTAGTATTCTCCTCTCTCATCGGTAGCGGTTTCAAGCCCAATAGGTTCGATCACCACTTTAGCATCGACCACGGGATTTCCGGAACTGTCATCTACAACGATTCCTTTGACCGCTCCTGTATTTCCTGCGTAGGTAACCATACCAACAATAATAAATACTGTTAATATTAAAATCTTCCAGTGCTTCATTAAAGCCTCCTGTTTTGTGCATTATATCATTTTTAATTTTCTAAGTCAATAAAAAAAACCTCATATCCGCTCTCTGCTCATTGCCGCTAACTCATTATATCTTGGTAATATATCGGCATTCTATACACTTAACATTTCCCCTTTATAAAGCTGCGCTTGAATTTTTCTCAAGGACAGTGTAAAATTACAGTGTGACAATGTGCAGATACACCTTGGTTCTCATTCTAATGACCCTTTCCCTTTCCTGTGGAGGGCCTGAGCAGAATATCGCACTTGTATCGACGATCAAGCCCCTTGATCTGATAGTATCTCAGATCCTGCCTGAGCAGTTAAAGGCCGTTACGCTGGTGAAAGCGGGCAATTCTGTCCATGATTATTCCATGACCATCGACGACAAAAAGAATCTGTCCCGGGCGAAGGTGCTTATTAAAGTCGGCTGGCACCTTGACGACTGGTTGGGCAAAGAAGCCTCAGGTGGAGCCGCATTCATCTTTTCCGAAGAGATACCTCCTGTCTACATAGGAAATGATCTCGAATATGGAGCTGACCCGCATTTCTGGATCTCCCCGAAAAGAGTTATTGACGCACTCCCAGCTTTGACAGAATTCCTGATCGCACACTTTCCTGAGCATGCGGATCAGATCAGCAAAAATTCAAGGCAATTCGACAAAGAGCTTATCTTGATCCACGAAGAATATTTGACGGTCTTCGCCCTTAGGACAGAAATGGAGTTTTTCGCCTATCACCCGGCATGGAGGTATTTATCTGAGGATTACGGGATGAAACTTCTCGGCCATATGCATAGCGCACATTCGGATTCCATTTCTTCCAAGAGAATGAAGGAGATCGTCGATATTCTCAGTAATAGTCCGAACCCCGTATTCATCGGGGAAATAGGCATCGACTCCGGGGCGATAGAAAATATTCGATCCCAGATTCCGCAAATGAGGATAATTTATCTGGACCCTATCGGATACTTCTCCGAGGCCCTATCCTACAGCGATCTTTCACTATATAATCTGGAGATAATAAATGAAAGTATTGCCCGGTGATCCGCTTATCACTTTAAAGAACATCGATTTCTCATATGACAGAAAGGGCCCAATGATCCTGAGTAATATCAGCGCAATAATAAAAAAGGGCGATTTCATCGGAGTAATAGGATTGAACGGCTCGGGAAAGACCACTCTATTGCGAATAATACTGCGCTTATTGAATCCGACCGTAGGGGAAGTGATCTATCATGAGAATATCAGAATGGCTTATGTTCCTCAGGAGACCTCTCTTAACAGAGAAGTTTCTCTCTCTGTAGAAAGTTTGATCAGACTCTCTCTTACCTCCGGAAGAGTTTTTTCAAAGCTGCATTCTCCGGACGATATATCCCAAGCCATTGAAGCGGTTGGAATGACCGTGTTTAAGGATCATTTATTCTTTGAATTATCCGGAGGACAAAAACAAAAAATTTTGATCGCCCGGGCCTTGGCGGCCAAACCCCATCTGCTGATCCTTGATGAGCCTAATGCGGGATTTGACGAGAAAGCCAGGGATTCTTTTTATAATACCCTTGAAGAACTTTACTCAAGATATGGCTTGACCATTATGATGGTCACTCATGATCTCAGCATCATCCCATCCCTTTCCAAAACGATATTTTGTGTTCATGGAGGAATGGATGTTCATGACAAGCCAGAGGAGGCGCTGACATGCCCGATGATGCAGAGGCATCTTGGAACTCATCTTGAGATACTTCTTCACGGATCCTCCACGCCCCACCGTGTGGTGAGAAAGCATAAAGAGGAAAAATGAACTCTCCATTGCATTATGTGTTTTTCCAGAATGCATTGATAGCCGGATTGCTGACCTCTCTTCTTGCGGGGCTTTTTTCATACTTTATCGTCGTCAGGAAAATGTCGTTTTTCACACTTGGAATATCACACTCGGCATTTGGAGGGATCTCACTTGGACTACTCTTGGGATTCCAACCGTTCTGGGCAGGGGTGATCTTTGCCGTGCTCATGGCCATATTACTGTCTTATCTCGACAGATCCGGCATTGACCCCGATACTGCCGTCGGCGTACTATTTCCGTTTGCCATGGCAATCGGTATTATCGCCATTTCCTTGAACGATAAGTCAACCATAAATGTATTTTCCTTTCTTTTCGGAGACATCCTTTCAATAACCGGCGCAGATATCACTATTTATCTCCCCCTTTTCATTGTTAATATGATCTTTTTCTTTCTGTTCTTCAATCTTTTGATCTATTCTGCTTTCGATAGAACAGATATGATGCTCAGAGGTGTTAAGGTCAAATTGCTCGAGCTTACATTCAATATCTTTCTTGCTATAACCGTAATGCTTTCTTTGAAGCTGCTCGGAATAATCCTTGTCTCAGCTCTTTTTGTAATACCGGGAGCCGCGGCTGTGGCACTTGGACGAAATTATAAAAGTCAAATAATCCTCTCCGTCGTATTCTCTTTGATAGCGATTATTTCAGGACTCTTCATCTCATTCTACCTTTCGGTGCCGACAGGCCCGTTGATAATCATCGCATTGGTTTTTATCTTTGTTATGTCCCTGATCTTCGGGGGAAATAGGCTCAAGTCCTTTTAAACATTTTTTCGAGATCTTTTGAGGAAAATTTTATGAGTGTCGGCCGGCCGTGAGGGCATTGATACGGGTTTTCACAAAGGCCGAGGTCCTTCAATATTTCAGAAATGAGCTCAAAAGACAGATCATCACCGCCCTTGACGGCGGATTTGCACGCAAGGTCCTTTACCCAGTCCATGAATGAGAAGTTCTCCTCTTCCAATGACTCAAGCAATGTTCCGATGCCGTCAAGAGGAAATCTTAATGCCAGCCATGGAGGGACCGCGGTTATCCGGTCACCGTCTTCAGAGATATCAAATCCCGCATTCCTCAGAAATTTTATATGATGGTCCGCCAGAACACGGTCCAGCTCGAAAGGGATCAGGAGTTCCTGTGACAATTTCACAGAACGCTTCATTTCTTTTCTGATCTTCTCAAAAAGGACACGCTCATCAGCGGCATGCTGATCCATCAGGTATAATTCATCCTGCCCCTTGAAAATAAGGTAGGTGTCCTTTATTCTGCCGATAAAGCTGACAGGGACACCGAATAATTCCAGTCGCTGATGCGGTATGTGAGCAGGTGTCTGGTCGGTAATTTCAGAAAGCGACCCACTGAAGTCCAAGGAAGATTGGACTGACCCGGGGGATGTACTTGAAAAAGATACAGTGCTCTCCGGTGTAAATACCTCAACTTCATCCTTCAATACAGAAGATACTCCGTAGAAGATCAGATCTCTTACCAGCGCGGCCGCAAGAAAGCGGACCTCTGTTTTTCTCGGATGTACATTTACATCCACATGAGATGCGGGTACGGTCAGATTTATTATACCTACCGGGAAAGTGCCCTTCATCATATAGGGTTCATAGGCAGAAGTAAGATAATAGATCAACTTCGGATCTCTTAACATCCGGCCGTTCATACTTACATAAAGCCGTTTTTTGTTCTTTCTGAATATTCTAGGCTTTGAAACAACTCCCGTGAGCGACATTCCCTGCTCTCCTTCATGCCTGATTTCCAGAAGGTCCTTTCCCGTAATATCCTTAAAGAGCAATGCGAGACGCTCGGCAAGAGAACTTGGAGGGAATGACCATTTCTCTACTCCCTCATTGAAAAATCTGAATCTGATCTCAGGATACATCAGCGCGAAACTGTAAAAATGATCCAGAATTTCCAGGTATTCGCTTCTTGAGGATTTTAGGAATTTCTTTCTGCCGGGAACATTAAAAAAAAGTTCTTTCACGGAAATATTTGTTCCCGACGGGCCGCCTCTTTCATGTTGATCAATGATATTTCCCCCAGCCATCTCGATATAATTGCCGCTTTCCGAGGAAGGGGTCTTTGAAAAAATACCGATGCGTGAAACCGAGGCGATGCTGGGAAGGGCCTCGCCTCGAAATCCGAGAGTATGGATCGCATCGAGGTCTTCAAGGCTCTTTATCTTGCTCGTGGCATAACGCGTAAATGCCGAATTCATATCCTCCGGCACCATGCCTTCTCCATTATCTACGACCCGGATAAGCCTGGTACCGCCTTCTTCAATATGTATTGAAATACTGTCTGCGCCTGCATCAATGCTGTTTTCAAGTAATTCTTTCAGCACAGAGGCGGGGCGTTCTACGACCTCACCTGCGGCGATCTTGTTTATTAAAGCGGCTTCAAGTTTCTTTATCTTCATCACATCGCAATGCCGAGCAGATACTTGAAATCCTCTTCTCTGAATCGTATTGAAAGGCCGAATTTTACGGCAGGAGAATGTATGAGGTCGTCAAAGGTCAGATTGATCCCCGCCCATTTGATATACTGCCGGAAAGATATTCTGAGATTAAGTGCATTGAAACCCTGATCCCATTTAAAGGTTTCCAGCCGCAAACGGCTCCGCTCGGTAAAATTATATCCGAATCCGATCGCAGGAGTTTCCTCTGCTATTCCCGCAGAAATAACAAATCGGTTCAGCACCACATTCAAGGTTGCATTGAATTTCGCGTCACCGCTGCCTATTTTGGAAATCCCGAATGAATAAAATCTGTTCTTAGCGGGATAAAATTCAAAATTGAGGTTACCGTCAAAGGCGGAAAGCGCACGATCCGACACAAGGTCGCCATACCACCAGAACTGCAGCTCCTTTCCTTTTGCCAAAGCGGTTTCCAGCTCTTCGGACAGAGATGTAAGCCGCTTATGAAGCTTGTCATCATTCAATAACTTACCGAGAGTGCCTTCGCCTTTGTTCAATTTTTCAATGGCGGGAAGCGTCTGATCCATTACCAGATTGAACTTCTTTCCAGCAAGACTCAGATTATCTATGGCATTGTCAATATTGTCGTTATCCAGGAGTTTATTGAACTTTGAAAGCATCGATCTTGCGTCGCTCAACATATCAACTATATCATCCGTTGATCCCTCTAATGGCTTTACAAGCCGGTCAATTTGAGCAAAGGCCTCACCCATACCCTTATTCAAACCATCCAGCGATTCATTTATCAGCATAATGGTTTCTTCAAATTTACCCAGTTTCAACGAAAAATCGTTCAGATTGAAGATAAGATCTCCCATGGATACGGCATCTCTTCCTGTAAGTATGAGACCTTTAGCGTTTTCCTCATAATAACCCGCAGAGGGATCGCCGATGGTGATCTCCACATACGCCTCTCCGATAATGCCGAGTGAATTTATATATATCAGCGCCTCTTTATTGATCCTTATTCCCCTTTGTATCTCCATAAGGACCCTGGGATGCGTATCGTGAATATAGACCTTGGCGACCGAACCGATCTTTACGCCGGAAAGCCGGACAGGAGTTCCGGAATCCAGTCCGCCCACATATGTAAAGTCCACTAAAACCTTGTAATTCCGCTTCTTAATCTGATAATTGGATATGGTAATAATGAACCATGCCACTACGATAATCACGAATGTCGCGAACAATCCTATCTTTATCTCTTTTCCCATTATACTGTTTCCTCCAGGAACACCTCGATCGGGCCTTTGGTGCTTCCTTCAATGAACTGCTTCAAATATTTATTCTTACTGTTTTTAATATCTTCGGCTTCCTCCAATGCGACAAGCTTACCTCTGTACAGAAGGCCCAGCCGGTCAGATATCTCCAGAGAGGTCTTGATGCTGTGGCTGACTATTATTGAAGTTATTTTATTCTTTTTGTTCAATTCACGGATCAGACGGATAATGACCGCGGCAGTAATAGGGTCCAATCCGGTTATCGGCTCATCATAAAAGAGCAGGGCAGGGTTCAAAGCGATAGTCCGTGCAAGGGCCACCCTTTTCTGCATTCCTCCCGATAATTCAGAAGGATAAAGCTCTTCAATACCCTTCAAGCCAACTTCCATAAGGAGTTTATACACCCGCTCCACTTTCTCTTCATGCGAGATATTTAAATGCTCAGTAAGCAGAAAGGAAACATTTTCAAAGACATTCAAGGAATCAAAAAGAGCGCCGTTCTGAAAGAGCATTCCCATTTCTTTGCGTATTTCTATCCAGGCCTGATCGGATGCATGCGTTATGTCTTCGCCTTGAAAAATGATGCGTCCTCTGTCAGGTTTCAACAACCCGAGTACCAGTTTTAAAAACACCGATTTTCCGGTACCGCTCTGGCCCATTAAAGTGAATATTTCATTTTTCTCGAACGAGAGACTGATATCGTCTATCACCTTGAACTTCTTAAAGGCCTTACTAAGGTTCTCTACTCTTAATATTTCCATACTACCATATGATCAGATTCAATACATAATCAGCCGCAAGAATAAGGATCATGGAAATAACTACAGATTCCATCGTAGCCTTTCCAACGCCCTTGGAGCCGCCTTTAACATAAAAACCGCGCCAACAGCCGATCATTGAGATTATCATCCCGAAAAATATTCCTTTGCCGGCAGAGGCAAAGAAATCCTTTAATTCAATATATTTAAGTGTTTCGGCGATAAATGTCGCCTTGTTCAGATCAAGCAATGTGGTGCCGACTAAGTATCCGCCAAGAATTCCAACAAAATTAGCCATTACAACAATACCGAACATTGCAAGAGATGTAGCGATCAATCGGGGTACGGACAGATATTGAACCGGATTGATCCCCATGATGGTAATAGCATCAAGCTGATTTGTGACCTTCATCGTTCCTATCTCCGCCGTGATCGCGGCACCCACACGGCCGGCCATAACCAAGCCGGACAAGATCGGGGCAAGCTCCCTGATAAGTGTGAGTCCCAGAGAACGGGGGCACAAAGGCTCCAGATCGAATTCCTTCAAAGAGAAATACAATTGCACGATGAAGATCATCCCGGTGAAGGCAGATGTGAGCAGGGCGACCGGCAAGGTCTGTATCCCTATTTTTTCCATCTGTTCGACCACTAATTGTCTTCGGAAAGGTTTCTTAAATAACCATTTGAAGGTATCTGCGGTGAATAATGTGATATTCCCTACCTGCTCAAAAAGATTGAAGAATCTTTCGTAAAATAACTTTAGTATCCCCATATATTACCAATTACTTTCTGTTTCTTCGAAAGTGAATCTGGATTTAAAAAAGATGAACGGCACGACGCCGGTTGCTCCATTACGATTCTTGGCAATGGAAACATTTATCCTCGCTTCGGGATTTGAAAGATAATCAGTAGGCGCGGGCTCGCCTGGTTTCCCTGCTGTCTGATCCTCTGCGGGATAGAGGAACATAACGACATCCGCATCCTGTTCAAGAGCACCCGAATCCCTTAGATCGGAAAGTTTGGGAGATTTATCCTTTCTATCGTATTGTTCGATGCTTCTTGAAAGCTGCGATAAAACAAATAGCGAAACCTTCTCCTCCGAGGCGAGTTCTTTAAGGCTTCGGGAAATATCGGTTGTTTCCCTCAATTTAGTGTCCCTTACCGCCGATTTAATGAATTGCAAATAATCAATGAACACAACCTCGACACCCTTTTCCTTTACATATCTTCTGGTGATATTTTTCATATCATTTATATCCAGTTTGGAATTATCTATAATATTTATACGATCGGCATAATTTCCTATGGTCTCGATCGCGTGATTGATGACCTCCCCGACCTGATCACCGTACATATCCTCAAGCGGAGCAAGGTCCCCCGACATGGCGGATGTGAACGATACTTCCATTGTCATGGACAGGAATCTCGCGATGATCTGTTCTACCGGCTGCTCTAATGAAAAGAAAAGGATGTTTTTCCCTTCCATCGCCATATTGCGCATAAGATTAAGCGCGAATGAGGTCTTTCCTACTGAAGCACGGGCTCCCAAAATATTATAAGAACCCGGGTACAAGCCACCGCCAACCTTTTTGTCCAATTTTTGAAATCCGGTGTGAACGATATTCGGTTTAAAAGAACCGCTTTCGATCTTTGAAACGATATCATTTTTAAAATCGATCAGTTTATTTTGTAAATTGTACTCCTCTTTCGTAGAAGAGATCGCCTGAGAGATCAAATTAAAATTCCTGAAAAGATGGTCTATAACAGCAGTTAGTTTCTTCTCATGCAATGATTCTTCAATTATTTCCGAACATTCCTGAATAACCTTTCGAAAGAGGAATTTCTCCTTGATGATCTTGGCATATGTGTCCCAGGTACTCCCGAGAAATTGTGATTCCATGAACTCATAGATCTCTTCTTCGTTCAATTTACTCTCAAGGTCATTCTTTTTGAGCTCTTCCAGCACATTGATGGGATTCAGCTGCTTGCCTTCATTATGAAGGTCAATCATGCACTGATAAACGACCTTGTGTTTTTCCAAATAGAAAAAATCCGGGCTGTGAATATGATTGATAATGTCCTTGAAAAGCTCGTTATTGATCAGGATCGAACTGAGAAGCGCCTGTTCAGCCTCTATACTGCTGGGCACTTCTCTTGATAGTTTTACATGACTCTTGATCTCTTTTTTCTTGGCCATGGGCCCGGTTTATTCCTGCTCGGGAGAACCTTCTTCCAATTCCTCGACGGAAGCGGAAGAAGCTTCGTCCTGATCTGCGGCGGCTTCCGGAGCAGCGGCTTCTTCGGCCGGGGTTTTCTTCGGCTCTGGCTGATCCTCTGGACTTACCGAGATCTTAATGGACACTTCAGTTCCGCCTTTTAATTTAATATTAACGGTGTGATCTCCGATAACCTTGATATGCTCGCCTAAAATGATCTGATCCTTATCCAGAGAAAATCCCTGCTCTGTAAGTTTTTCATGGATATCCTTCTCGGAGATCGAGCCATAAAGCATGTTCTCATTATGTGTCTTTTCTACGAAGGATAATGACACCTGAGAAAGAGCGGCGGAAATATTCTCAGCTTCCAGGATCTCTTTTTTTACTTGTTTATTGTATGCCGCCTTCTCCATATCCAACTTCTTGATATTTCCCTTGGAAAAGGGCAGAACAATGCCCCTGGGGATCAGGTAATTTCTTGCGTACCCGTCTTTGATGTTAATAATATCTCCCCGGTTCCCAAGATTGTCCTGGGCGATAGCAACTATTACTTTCATTTCTTCATTCTCCTCAGATGGGCTGTCGAATCAAATGGCAAAAGGGCCATCTGTCTTGCTCTTTTTATTGCGACGGTAAGTTTTCTCTGATGAAAAGAACACGCGCCGGTGATCCTTCTGGGTAATATTCTTCCCTTTTCGGTAACAAAATTTCTAAGGTTATCAACATCTTTGTAATCTATCTCTTTGACGCCCTTACTGCAAAATACACATCTTTTTCTTTTTTTCAGCATCTTATTTCTCCCTGTTAATCATTGCTCCAGAGGTCACTCGTGTCCTCTTCGCCTTCTTTATTGACAATCTCATTTTCATAATCGTTCGTCGCCGCGGGCTCTGAGTGATTGTCCTCCTCAGTTTTGGCGATGGTCTCCTGGGAATTGCCGTCTCTCCCTTTGCTGGTAACGAATGTTATCTTTTCCGCGGTAACATCAAGATAATTTATGGTCTTGCCTTCATCGGTAGCCCATTGACGCGAAGTCAATCTGCCTTCGACAAAAAGGTTCGCGCCCTTTTTGATATAATTAGACAGCTGATCCGCTAATTTGTTCCATGCCGTTACCCGGACAAATACCGTATCTTCCTTTTTCACCGTTGTGTCGCCGGTATGTGAATAATATGTCCTGTTCACCGCAAGGGTAAAATTGCACACCCTGTTATTCGTAACCTCTCTCACTTCCGGGTCGGCGGTAATATTTCCGCCGAGCATAACTCTGTTAAGATAGAATGCCATGAATGGTTCTCCTATTCCTGTACGACAGGCATATATCTCAATACATCCTCGTCATACTTAAGAGATTCGCTCAAAATCTTATTAAAGTCAGAAGGGACCTCGTAATTAAAAACGAAGTAGTATCCCGAACTGTTCTTCTTAATAGCATAAGCAAGGTTTCGCTTGAAGTATTTTGGTTCTTCTTCGATCTTGCCTTTATTCTCTGTTACCAGATTATTTATCCTCTCAATAAATTTCTTGACCTCTTCTTCGGTCAATGTAGGTCTAAGGATGAACATTGTTTCATATTTCCTCAGTTCCATTAAAGCCTCCTAAACATTTGTATCAATTTCTTGACTCGTTTCACTTTTCAATTTTCTATTAAAGATCGTCTGCGCAGTCGGAACCCCTTTAGCCGCAAGGGCATGGACTGCGGAAACGGCCTGCTTCAATCCCTTATCAAAGATATCTTTCTCTTCTTCTGAGAACGGCTCCAAAACATAATCGGCAGGGTCACCGGTTGCTGGTTTTGAGATCCCTATGCGTATTCTCGCAAAATCCGAGCTGCCTAATTCAGAGGAAACGGACAGTATGCCCTTGTGCCCTCCGGCACCGCCGCCGAATTTCACCTTGATCTCGCCGAGAGGGATGTCCATATCATCGTGGCAGACTACTAATTCCGTTAATGGAATGCTCATCCTTTCCACCAGACATTTCACTGCTTTACCACTCAGGTTCATATAGGTCATGGGCTTGAAAAAACCTGAAAGCTTACCGGCGGAGCTGTAAAATTCACCGCGGCAGACCTTCTTTGGTCTCTTTACTCCGGCCATGGAATCGACTAGCATAAAGCCCGCATTATGGCGGGTTTTGCTGTATTCAGGACCGGGATTTCCCAAACCTATCACTAACACCTATTTTTCCTCTTCTGTTCCTTCGGTTTCTTCCTCGGCTCCTTCCTCAACACCTTCTTCACCTTCCAATTCTTCCTCATCAGTGGTCGGCTCAATGAGCTTCGCAGGTGTCGCTATAAGGATCACTGTTTCATCCGGGGATGAAAGCACTTCGAACTTTTCAAGATCGGCATCAATGTCCCGGACCTTAATATAATCACCCATATCAAGAGCGGTTATATCAACCATGAAATGGTCAATAAGGTCTTTCGGTAAACACTTAACATGCAGGTCTTTTGTCATCTGATCGACAATACCGCCATGCTCAAGGCCGATCGCTTCGCCCGTCAGAACAATAGGTATCTTAACATCGATCTTCTCACCACGCTTAATGGCGAACATGTCGAAGTGAATAATATTGTGCTTATAGGTATCATATTCGACCTTCTTCAGAATGACTTCCTGCTCCGTTCCTCCAAGGTTCAGATTGATAAGACTGCTCTCCCATTCTATTCTGTTGATGAGATTGGTAAATTCCTGCTTCTCAACAGTAACGGGGATCGCCGATTCCAGATGCCTTCCGTAGATTATTCCGGGGATCATGCCTGTTTTTCGGAGTCTTTTTACCTTTGCGGTTCCCTTGTCTGTCCTTTTTTGTGCTGCTAATTCTTTTATTATCATCATGCACTCCTATACTTTATATCTATACGAAGAGAGAACTCACGGAAGTATTTGTATGTATTCTCAATATTGCTTCACCTATTAGTGATGAAACATTGAATACCTTCAATTTCCGGGAGCTTTTCTTCTGTTCAATTGAATTGGTAATGGCAATTTCAAGTATGTTGCTTGCATCCAATTTTTCAAAGGCGTTCTTGGAGAGTACCCCATGAACTCCTACAACCCTGACCGCCTTGGCACCAGCTGCCAGCAATGCATCGGATGAGTTGATCACAGTACCGCATGTATCGAGGATATCATCGTATATTACAAGACTTTTGTCTTTGACATCGCCTATAATATTCAATACCTCACTATGATTGGGACTGTGCCTTCTTTTATCGATTATTACGATACTCTTTTTCATTCTTTTCGCGATGGCTCGAGTACGCGCCACTCCGCCGGTGTCGGGAGATACCATCAGGTCAAAATCTATTTTACTGAGATAATTATCTATAAATACTGGGGCGGCATAAAGATGGTCGACCGGAATATTGAAATAACCCTGTATCTGATCAACATGAAGGTCCATCGTAATAATTCTCTGCGCGCCGGCTGCGGTAAGCAGGTCAGCGACCAATTTAGCGGTAATGGGCACCCTCGGCTGGTCTTTTCTGTCCTGCCTTGCATATCCGTAATAGGGTATCACCGCGGTGATACGGCCTGCGGATGCGCGCTTCAGGGCATCGATGATAATAAGAAGCTCCATCAGATTACTGTTCACATCTGAAGAAGTGGGCTGGACTACGAAACAATCCATTCCCCTGACATTGTCCTTGATCTTGACAAAGGTTTCGCCATCGGAAAAATGACGGATCTCGATCGGAGCAAGTTCTATATCAAGATACGAACAGATATCGCTTGCTAGCGGCCGATTGGCATTTCCGCCAAATACTCTGAGTTCTTTACTATTATACATACTTCTCCAATTCCTTCAACTGCTCTGGGGTATTCACTCCCATAAGCTGCCAATTATCAGGAAACACATGGGCTGCAACCCGTTTTCCTTTACCATTCAATACCGAAACAATATCGGTGAGATAATACTCTTTCTGAGTATTATCATTCCCTATACTTGAAAGGCCATCTTTCAAGTCGGGAACATCAAGCAGATAAACACCTCCGTTAACAAGGCGCACACTGCGAATATTTTCATCGGCGTCGCGTTCCTCAACAATGCGCTCTAAAAGGCCATTGTTCACCAACGCTCTACCGTAACCCATCGGGTCATCCAGCCGTAATAAACCTACGGTGAGGTCACTGTTCATGCTCTTGTGGGTCTCACCCAGCTCCTCAAGACTCTTTCTTTTCAGCAGAGGCGTATCCCCGTTAAGAATGTACACCTCAGAGTTCTTTGTCAGCATAGGCAGGGCCATCATAACTGCATGCCCGGTACCCAGCTGCTCCTTCTGCTCGGTGAATTCTACATTGGGGAATTCAGACAGAACCTCTTCTTTTACCAGCTCACCCTTAAATCCCACAACCACGATGATCCTCTGAAAAAAACCCTCAACGGAATGCATCAGATGAGAAATAAGTGTGCGGCCGTTAAGCTCCGCCAATACTTTCGGGGAGTTACCTCCCATCCTTTTGCCGAGTCCTGCGGCCAATATCACTGCTGTCTTCATATCAATATTCTGGCTGGGGTGGAAGGACTCGAACCCTCGAATGGCGGGACCAAAACCCACTGCCTTTCCACTTGGCTACACCCCAGCATTTTAGTTTCTATCAAATTGTTGGCGAGTTCTTTGCCGAACATATCTAAAAATACATCTTTATTCTTGGGGATAAAGAAAATGGTAGACCCACTTCCGCTGAGCCGCGCAAACCAACTGTTTTCTTTGATCAGATCAAATGTCTCACTATACTCGGGGCATAAGCTGAAAAAAGAGTTCTCAAGATCATTGAAACCCACCTCTCCCAATTCAGTAAATGAACAATTATTGCAAATAAATTGTATTTTACTGATTTTTTCATTTCTTGTCAATACTGAAGCGTAATTTTGACGATCGAAATTCTTAAACACTTCTGAGGTCAAAGCGCCCTTTTCAGGGATAAAGAGAAAGAGTTCGTCACCGCAAGACATATCAAAATACTCGATCTTGTTCTGAATACCCGTTACATTGGCGGCGGACCAGCCGGTGAGAAAGAAGGGAATATCCTTTCCAAGATCGTAGGCATATTTGAAAAGCTCCTTGATCTCGCCGAACGGATGAAAATTCAAATGAAGGTATCGAAGGAATACGGCCGCGTCGGACGAGCCACCGCCCAGGCCCCCGCAAACAGGTATGTTCTTTTTTAAAGATATTTCGATGCCGGGTATTTCAGGCATGGATCCGCTGAGGTGTTCCCATATCCTTTCCAAAAGATTCTTGCCTTTCAGATCTTTCGCATACGGGCCGGAGACCTTCAAGTCAAAACCTGATGAGGCTTTTTTGAAAGTAAGTTCATCAGAAAGTTCGATCAGGCAGAGAAGGGACTCTATCGGGTGGAAATTTTGAAAAGCTTCACCCACGGCGAGGTACATATTGACCTTTGCATGGGCCTTCTGGAAATTCATATCTTTTCCCTGAATATCTTTGCGCCTACGCTACTTAATTTCTTCTCCAGATTTTCATAGCCCCTGTCAATATGATAGATTCGGCGAATAATTGTCTCTCCCTTCGCTGCCAATGCGGCGAGAACAAGGGAAGCTCCTGCTCGAATATCCGATGCCATGATCGGGGCGGCTTGAAGCGTTTTCACGCCATTGATAATTATACTTTCGCCTTCTTTATGGATGTCGGCGCCCATTCTTTCCAATTCGGGAACCCACATGAAGCGATTCTCAAATATGGTCTCGTGAATATGGGAGGTTCCCTTATTTAAGGACAGTAATACTCCAAGCAGTGGCTGAAGGTCGGTTGGAAATCCGGGATACGGCAATGTTCTCACATCGATATTCCCTTTCATCTTTCCAGCTTTAAAGGTGTAAATGCCTTCTTCTTCATCCAGATGTACATGATGCCCCATATCCTCAAGTTTCTCTCGAAAGGAGGAAATAATATCGGAATGCTGCCATTTTAATTTGATCTCACCACCGGTGATCAGCGCCGCGGCGCCTAATGTCCCGAGCTCGATACGGTCCGGCATAACAGAATATTCAATAGGGCTGAGAGCTTCTACGCCTTCTATCTCAATGTATTCTTCTTTTCTCATGATCTTCGCGCCGGAACGGTTAAGGAACTCAACAAGGTCCCAGATCTCGGGCTCTTTGGCGAAGTTCTTCATCTTCGTAATGCCCTTAGCCAGAACCGCCGCCATAATAAGATTGCATGTGGCGCCTACGGACGGGAAGCCCAAATTTATCTCTGAACCCTTCAGGTATTTTGCCTTTCCGACGATGTCACCGCCATTTACCTCGATCGAGGCACCTAATTTCTCAAAGCCCTTGAGGTGTATGTCGATAGGGCGTACACCCAGGGAACAGCCGCCGGGAAAAGAGACTCGCGTATGTCCCTTGGTAGCCAAAAGCGGCCCCATAACATATATTGAGGCACGCATCGTTTTCACCAATTCATAAGGCGCCTGGTCACTTCTGAGATCAGTAGGATCAATGGTGAGCCGATTATTTTCAAATGTTGTTTCGGCACCCAGAATATTCAGAAGTTTGATCATTGTCCTTATATCAGCGAGTTCGGGAATATTTGTAAGTGTGACCTTTTCTTTGAAGAGAAGGGAAGCGGCGATTATCGGCAAAGCGGCATTCTTTGAGCCGCTGATCGTTAATTGACCGAATAACGGCTGTCCGCCGATGATGCGAAATGAATCCATCAGCCCCTTTTCTCCGCTATCAGGAATCTGGGAACACCGTTTAGGTCGTTCGCGAATTCTATTGAGAAATACCTTGAGGCGAATGCCTCGACATCTCTTTTCTGATCATCTCCGATCTCCACGATAAGGACTCCGTTATACTTCAAGAGGCCATTTGAGACAAGGATGATCTTCTTTATGAATTCCAGGCCGTCTGCGCCGGCGGCCAATGCGTAATGCGGCTCGTATTGGCTGATTTCGGGCATGAGTTTTTCCACTTGATCATCCGCGATATAGGGGGGATTGGAAACTATTACATCAATATAGCCGTCTATCGTTGTCTTCAATTCTTCATAATCATCATAAATAGAGCGATTCATGAATTGTATTTTTCCCTTGACGCCGTTCTCTTCCGCATTGCGCTTGGCGACTTCAAGGCTCTTCTCATTATTGTCCATTGCGAACACTTCTACAATATTTGAGTTTTTGGCGATAGCGACCGCTATATTGCCGCTGCCGGTGCCGATATCAAGTACCGAGAGCATTCTTTCGAAACGATTATTGATGTGCTCCAAAGCGAGCTCGACCAATGTTTCCGTTTCCGGACGGGGGATCAATACGGATTCATTCACCATGAATTCCAAACCGTAAAAAGCAGCGGTTCCCAGGATATACTGCATGGGTTTGCGGCGCATCCTTTCCTTGATCAATGATTTGTACTGATCTATCTTTTCCTGCGCAATAAACCCGCTCAGGTCGATGTAGAGCTGTATCCTTGTCTTATTCACAACATGACAGAGCAGCATCTCCGCTTCCAGCTTACCCTTTTCAATACCGGCTTCCTTCAGGGCGGCATCGCCATACTTGATCAATTCTAAGATCTTATTATCCATTTTTCACCATTTTTTCCAATTTCTTCAAATTATCCTCAAATCTAAGCGCAGCTATCATATCTTCGATGTATCCGCCGAGGAACATATCCAATTTATACAGGGTCAGTTTTATCCTGTGATCGGTAATTCTGTTCTGCGGGAAATTGTATGTCCTTATCTTTTCGGAACGGTCTCCAGAGCCGATCATGGACCTTCTCAGGGAATCCCGCTCAGCTGCTAATTTTCTTTGTTCCTCTTCATAAAGTTTTGTACGAAGAATGATCATGGCCTTGGCCTTGTTCTGTATCTGGGATTTCTCATCCTGACAGGTCACCACGATTCCGGAAGGTACATGGGTTACACGCACCGCGGAATCAGTTGTATTGACACTCTGTCCCCCCGGGCCTGAGGATCTGAAAACATCTATTTTCAGGTCTTCATTATTGATCTTAACATCCACATCCTTGGCTTCCGGTAAAACGGCGACAGTCACCGCGGATGTATGCAGGCGACCCTGAGATTCGGTAGCGGGTACGCGCTGTACTCTGTGGACACCGCTCTCATATTTCAAAAAGGAGAATGTGTTCTTTCCGCTGATCTTGACAACGGCATCCTTAATGCCGCCCATTCCGGTATCACTGAAGCTCAATACCTCTGTTTTCCATTTATTCATTTCCGCGAATTTAGTATACATTCGAAGAAGTTCCGCGGCAAATAATGCCGCTTCATCGCCGCCGGTGCCGGCTCGGATCTCCATGATCGCATTCCTCGAATCTTCTGCTATCGGGGGTACTATTTTGAGGATCAGCACTTGATGGAGTGCGGTTTTATTGCTTTCGAGCTCCGGAAGCTCCTCTTTCAAAAGAGCAACCATTTCGGGATCTTCATTCTTGGAGATCGCATCCTCATATTCCGAGATCCTACCGACGACGGTAGAATATTTCTCAAAAACCTCAGCAACTTCCTTCATGCGAGTGTATTTCTTGGTTAATTCCACATACTCGCTTGAATCAGAGAACTCTTCAGGGTGTGAAACCCTTTTTTCGATCTCTTTAAATTCCTCTAAGAGTATGGAAATTACATTTTCCAAACTCATATGCAATTATTTGAGATTGT
Organism: bacterium; assembly: GCA_023133295.1. GTDB lineage: Bacteria > AUK180 > AUK180 > AUK180 > AUK180 > JAGLWT01. The sequence goes on from JAGLWT010000159.1 coordinate 22,041, forward strand.
ATTTCTTCTTGAATTTTTCCAAAGTTCCTTGAGTGTCAACAAATCGCTGCTGACCCGTAAAGAAGGGGTGACATGCCGAACATATTTCAACTTTCAGCTCCTTCTTTGTTGACCTGGTCACAAAAGTACTTCCACAGGCACAACTTACATTACACTCAACATATTTTGGATGGATGTCTTTTTTCATAATATCCTCCGATTATATAATATCAATCAAAGTGGCATTGTATCAAAATCTGACAACAAAAGCAAATGCAAAATGCGCTTGAGGGCGCATTTTGAGTGTGAAGTGTGATGTGTGAGGTGTAAAGTTAGGAAAACAAAGCAATATTCACACCCGGATTCGTCATCTTGTAGGGACAGGGCTTGACCTGTCCTCCCTTGCGTGTCATCCTGAGCTTTTCCGCGAAGGATCCATCTCCTCTGTTTTTTATTCCCTAATTGTTCACTGTTCATTGTTCACTTCTTCATTGTATTCTGTCATTCTGAAAGAGCGATAGCGACCGAAGAATCCATCTTTGCCTATCTCTTATCCAAACTAACCTCTAGCCTCCAGCCT
>JAGLWT010000016.1 GCA_023133295.1 bacterium
ACGGTTATGCAATAGATACTACAAGTTATCTTGGTGCGCATACGATGGATTGCGGTCCAGGTTCTTGTGACACAGATGACACAACGCCCCCTGATTGGGCATCATCCGGCATATCGAATATCGCTGTGACAAATTCCACGACCTCCAGCGTTGAGCTGGCCTGGGATGTCGCGATTGATTCGGAGAATACGACAGAACCGATAAAATACGACCTTTACAGAAGCGAGACCACTCCTGTGGATACATCGACGGCAACAATGGTTTCTTCTAATGCTACCGCGGTCACATATACCGACAATACGGTTTCCTCAGGCACCACCTATTATTACAAAGTGGTCGCGAAGAACTGTGTACCTCTTGAAAAGACAGCAACGGATGAGGTCGGTGTAACGGTGCCGACTCCCTCATCTCTTACGATCTATGATGTACAATACACCGCTAGCGTCGGCACAGAATGTTATGATTCCGCTTACCTTGGCCAAGTCGTTACCATTTCGGGTATTGTTTCCGCGACCGGGACCAGCAGATATATACTTGAAGAAGCCTCAGGTTCATGGCACGGTGTTCTGGTATATGATTCAGTAAATACTCCCACAAGGGGCGATTCGGTTACCATTACCGGTACCGTGGACGAATATTTCGGCCTGACCGAAATGACCACGATCACTTCTTATACTGTCAACTCTACAGGAAATACAGTAGATAGCGCTTCAACATTGACCGTTGAGGCATATGGCGGCGCACTTCCGGGCATTTCCTGCGGTGCGACCCAGGAGCCATATGAAGGTGTTTTAGTGACTTTCTATGATGTAGAGGTCAGTTCTACGACTGATGCCAGCGGCCGCTGGAGGATCAAGGATCAGTCCGGCACCAATGAATTGGATGTTGACGACAGATTTTATTCTGCTTCCATGACACTCGGCGAGCAGCTTGATTCGGTTACCGGTGTCATACTTTACGAATATGACCGTTACAGACTGAATCCCAGAGATGCATCCGATATAGTTGCGGCCACCTGTGATATGGGTGATGTCAGCGCTCCTGTTTTCGGCGGCGGAGATTCTCTGATAGCGGTTACCGATCCGGGAACCGGCGGTGCTCTCCAGATCACATGGAATACGGCCACCGATCCTGAGAATCCTGTTCTTTATGCAATATACCGTTCTTTAACAGCTGATTTTACTCCCGGTGTCGGGACTTTGATCGATACCGGACTTACCACAACTTCATATAATGATTCCGGCTTAACGAATGGACTTGAGTATTTTTATACGGTTCAAGCATATAATTGCGCAGGTCTGCAGACCACTAATACAGATGAAGATTCCGGAACTCCCACTCTTTCAGGAAAGGATTGGACGATCGCGGTATATCTTAATTGCGATAATAATCTTGAGCCTGACGGCCTGGACGATTTCCTTGAAATGGCTCAAGTCGGTTCTGACGCGAATATAAACATTGTTGCTCAGGTTGACAGAATATCCGGGTATAGCACCGCTTATGGTGATTGGACAAGTACCAAGAGATTCTATATTACCAATGGAATGACACCCGATGCCGCCAATGCCGTATCAGATATAGGCGAGGCCAATATGGGTGACGGTCAGACATTGGTTGATTTTGCCGAGTGGGTCTATGACAATTATCCCGCGCAGCATTATATGCTCGTGATCTGGGATCACGGTGACGGCTGGAGAAATGTTTCAGATAATCTTGCTTCATATAAGGGCGCTTCTTCTGATGATACCAGTAATGATTACATTTACTTTACTTCCGGTACTCCGGGCGTTCTTGGTGAAATGGGATCCGCATTCAGTGATATTTACTCTTATTATGGTGCAAAACTTGACATCGTCGGATACGATGTTTGTCTTGACCAGATGTGGGAGAATAATGCGGAATCCGCGCCGTATTTCGATTATATGGTCGCCTCCGAGATGTCCGAGTGGCTTGAGGGATGGTCATATGACATTTTCTTGAATGACCTTGCTGTCGCTAATGGGAACCTCACTCCGCTTCAGCTTTCCAATGCTGTTGTCGATTCTTATGCTGACGGAGAAGGCGGATCTAATGGAGATACTCAGTCCTCTGTTGATCTTGCATGGTCAGATACACTCACCTCTGCGATAAATGACCTCGCGATCGAGCTGAGATATGCTTTGAACTCATATTCAACACAGATATTATCGGCGAGAGGGGCTACGTTTGAACTTGATTCTTCATCTCCTTATGATGATCAGATAGACCTTTATGACCTATGCCTTAATCTTGAGTCAGCGGCGATCCCGCAATCGGTCAAGGATGAGGCGGTAAATGTGAGATCCGTTATTAACAGCGCCGTGACCAATAATTTCGCGGAAACGGGATATGACTGTTATGGTGTGGGTATCTATTATCCATACTCAACCTCGGATTATGACGGTTACTATGATTCTACTTTGATCGCGCCGACAAATAATTGGGATGAGTTCATTCAGGGCCTGGTCCTTTCAGATCCTGTCGCCCTGTCTTACTCTTCCAATGTCATTGATGATTCATCGGGTAATTCTGACGGAGTCGCTGACCCGGGTGAGTCGGTTTCGATGTCTGTTGACCTTGGAAACAGCGGTACCAGTACGGCAACGAATGTTTTCGCCACTCTTTCAACAGGAAGCACTTACATTACTATTATCGGCAACACCTCAAATTATCCCGATATTACCTCCGGCGGTACTTCCACTTGCTCAACAGCATATGCATTTTCTGTTGACGCGGGATGTCCCGTGGGAACTATTATTACCTTTACCTTGAATATTTCGGCGGACGGACCCTATTCAGAGATTGACACTTTCGAGATCATGATAGGTACTCCTCCCGAGATCGATGTTTCCGGCTGGAAAATAACTCAGATAGATAATAGCGCCTATTATATCTTCCCCGCAGACACCAAGATCCCGGCGGGCGGATATCTTATCGTCGGACGAGATGCTACACAGGCCGCATTTGAAACCGCATGGGGAGTCTCATTGCCAGCTAACGTGGTCTACCTGAATTCAGCGAATGCCTGCCCGCAGATCAATGGCGATGAAACATTTAAACTTGAAGATGATACCTCGACCCTGATCGACGGCATAACCGGACTTGTCCTTGCGAGCGGCCAGACCGCGGAAAGGAACAATCCCGGCGACGACGGCACCTTATCAGGTTCCTGGACAGCTTCTGATAAGGCTAATGCTACACCGGGTTCCGGTGTCGGCTCACCTTCTTCCGCTGGCGTTGTTATCAATGAATATTCGGATGCGGATGCATTCGCGAATGAATTTGTCGAGATATACTATGATGCCGCCGGCAGCGGTTCTTGTGATACGGAAGATACCACTCCGCCCGATTGGGCATCATCCGGTATCTCAAATATCGCGGTGACCAATTCCACGACATCCAGTGTCGCTCTTGCATGGGATGTTGCGACCGATTCGGAGAATACCACCGAACCGATAAAATACGATCTTTACAGAAGCGAGACAACTCCCGTGGATACATCCACGGCGACACTCGTTTCTTCCAACGGCACAGCTGTCACATATACCGACAATACTGTTTCCTCTGGTACCACCTATTATTACAAGGTGGTCGCGAAGAACTGTGTGCCTCTTGAAATGACGGCGACGGATGAGATCGGCGTAACGGTACCGACCCCCGCGGTTTTGACTATTTACGATGTTCAATATGCAACAGTAGTCGGAACAGAATGTTATGATTCCCCAGAACTTAGCAATATTGTAACACTTAGCGGTTTAGTATCAGCGGCCGGTACGGGAAGATATGTTATAGAAGAAGATTCAGGCGGTTGGCACGGTATATTGATATATGATGGTGTAAATAACCCGTCTGTTGGTGATTCGATCACCGTTACGGGAACCATTGACGAATACTTCGGCTTGACGGAATTAACTTCCGTGACCTCATATTCTGTGAACAGCACCGGAAACACTCTTCACAATGCCACCACGGATACGGTGGAGAATTTCGGCGGCTCATTACCGGGAGTTACATGTTCGGCAGGCAATGAGCCATTTGAAGGCGTATTGATGACCTTCTATGATGTTACCGTGAGTTCTTCCACTGATGTGAACGGAAATTGGAGGATCAAGGATCAGTCCGGCACCAATGAATTGGATGTGGATGATACCTTCTACAATGTCTCCATGTCATCCGGTGATGACTATTCTTCCGTCACCGGTATTGTTCTTTATGAATATGACCGTTATAGATTGAACCCACGAAATGCAGCCGATATCGTTGCCGTGGGATGTGATACCGGGGATACTTCTCCACCGGACTGGGCATCAAGCGGTGTTTCCAATATCACGGTTGACGATTCTACAGCTTCTTCGGCAGACCTTTCCTGGGATGTCGCTACGGACGCTGAGAACGCGGATATCACCTATGACCTGTATAGAAGTGAGACTTCGCCCGTAGATACGGCAACAGCAACCTTGGTAGTGTCGGATCTTTCAGTGATCCTGTATACGGATTCAACGCTTTCTTCCGGGACTACATACTACTACAAGGTCGTCGCGAAGAACTGTGTTCCTCTTGCCATGACCTCTTCCGATGAGGCGACAGCAGTAACCCCAGAAGCGGTGGGCGGCTGCGCAAGCGATCTTATAATGTCCGAGTACATTGAAGGCTCGGCTATTAATAAAGCAATTGAAATTTATAATGGAACAGGTTCTTCCGTAGATCTGACGCCTTATGCCCTTGAAAAAGATGTAAATGGTGATA
>JAGLWT010000160.1 GCA_023133295.1 bacterium
CTCTTTTTCTGTCTTCTGCGTTGCTTGTCGCTTACATACCACTGTGGGTATGCAGCGTTCCTCGCGCCTTGAATACAAAACAAAATAGCATCAGCCATTGTTATGGTATTTATGGAACAGTACACTGGTAAGCTGGTGAGCGGATTTGAACCGCTGACCTGCTGATTACGAATCAGCTGCTCTACCAACTGAGCTACACCAGCGAATTCAATTGAAGTAAAAATGGCAGGGGAGCAGGGATTCGAACCCCGATAGCTGGAACCAGAATCCAGAGTCTTGCCATTGGACGACTCCCCTACGCGAAAAGTTATTATATCTGATATTTCGTAAATGTCAAGTCCTATTTCAATTCAATGACCAATTTTCCGGTCTTGATATCAAAAGAGAGACCCTTTGTATTGTATTTTTCCGGAGAAGGGGTTCTAATAATGAACTCCTCAGGCCTTTTCTGTTCGTTCAATTTACACCGATAGACCAGTTTCTTGCCGGAAACAGGATCATTCGGTATGTTCAGATCGGTAGAACCCGTTTCGATATCCTTTCCTTGGGACCAGAGGATATTTATTTGGGACAGGATATTGCCGACCGCTTCTTCAAATTTCCCGAATCTGATAAGCATATCCGGATCCTTCAGTTTTTTAACCCAGGGAATAAAATTCTCCGCGACTTCTTTTTCACCCAGATCTTCGGCAAATTCCTTTAATTCATCAAGATCGCCGTTTCTTATCAGTGAGTTAACCTTCAAGAGCCGGACACGCGGCAGCAGCCTGGGATTTTCTATAATTTCTTCAGATGAAAGCAACTTATCAGTATAGATCAAAGTATTGCTGAAATCCTTCTCCGAGTAATAAAATGAAGAAATGATAAGACAGTAAGATATCTTGAACGACGCATACCTTGTGTCCAGCTCCTCTTCTATCATCTTCGCCAAACTCAAGAATTCATTCTTAAGCTCTTCATTATTAAATTCCTGTTTTCCGAAGAGGACCTGGAATTTGACCGACACCGCATTCGTGTCGGACGGTGCTGACTTCAAAATAAAGTTGGCGACATCAAGAGTTTCATCGTACATTCCCCGCTCATGCAGGCTGTATAGATAATCCCCTGCATTGTCAACATCGGGTGAGTTTTCGTATATGCTTTTCATATTTCCGTAGGTCTTGCCATCGTCAAAAAATGTCTTCAATTTATCAAGATATTCTTCCGGGCCATAATATCTGGATAAACGGTCTATCTCGTTTTCATCTTTGTCGATAAAGAGTATTGTCGGATAATACTTAACCTCGAACTTCTTTGAGAAATACGGATCTTTATCCGCCGGTATTTTAAGCGGGATTACATGCTTATGAACATAAGCGGCAACTGTCGGATCGGAAAAAGTATTTTTATCCAGTTCCTTGCACCATCCGCACGAGTCGGTATATAGATCGATCATGATGGGTTTTTCTTTTGTTTTGAAAAAAAGGAATTTTTTCTCTCCGCCAGCCGCCGCCTTGGCCTCTTCAAGCGATGTATAGAAGATGATCCCTTCATTCTTTTCAATAGCCGCTTCTGTGCCCTTTTCTTTCAGGGGGTCTTTCTCTGCGTTTTCGCCTGCCTTAGCGCATCCAGTCAGTATCAATGCGCCTAAGAGCATCATCATTATAAACCTTTTTATCATTTGAAACCTCCGATAATAAGCCTAGTGTATTTATGAAACAATACACTGATATTATAGTAAATTGGATAGATTATTGCAAATAGTATTTATGAATTAGATCACTATAGAAAAGAAACGGGGGCGGCTAAGCCGCCGCCCCCAGAAAATGCTATTTCATAATAGCGAACGAACCGGTTTTGACGTCTGCGCCATCGGCATCGGTCTCAACCCTGTAAAGATACACGCCTGATTTGAGATCGTACTCTGCATCATTCTCCAGAGTTACCACTTTCTTGTCAGATGTGTTGTCAAAATCAACATCCTTGATCTTCACACCACTGAGCGTATAGATAGAGATCGTTCCACTGCCCACCAGATTGGCGAAGGTAATAGAGGATCCTGTCGCAGGAGATGGATAAGAATAAACCATTTCCAGATCATCGATATTCGTGTTAAAGACCGCATAAGGCTGACCTGACTGAGAAATATCATATCCTTTGGTATCATGTATGTAAATGTCGTCGCCATACATATAGCCCGCCCAGCCCTCGACATAATAATCGTCTCGGTTCATCTCAAGCGGGAACAAGAGATGCAGCACCGTTGAGTACTCTTCATGATCATACACAGCAAGTCCACCGTATGAATAATGGGACCAATCAGCCGCGTATACAAAATAATACCAGGAATCGCCGGCTTCAAGGATATTCATCGCTTTATTGAAGTATATCTTGATGGTCTGCTCATCGATCATCTCCGCCTTCGTAATCTTGGGATAATTAACAGCATCCTGGAATGTTTGAGCATCATTCGCGCCATCTATATCAACTCCTACCGCGTCATTGATATTCGCTGTAACTGTATAAGTAATACTGCGCGGAATATCTCCGGTGAAATACATAGTAACTCCGGAGCCCGAAGGCACCACACCCGCGATCGTGAGTCCGACTGGTGTAATATCATAATTGGCAGGATCAGCTGCAAGAGCCCCTACATTTCCACTGAAGGAAAGCAGAATGGAATCAATTCCAAGAACAGTAATACTGTCGAATGTGATCCTTGTTCCATCAATCCTTGCGACACCGCTGTTCGCGGAGTTGATCGGATTGAGATCGGTCGCGCTCAGAACACCTGCAACAGTTACAGTATAGTCCGTATTGTAGGCCAGATCTTCAACCGTCAATGTAACCTGACTTCCGGACACCACTGCCGCGCTGACGGCGAGTAATGGTGAAATCCCATAATTTGCCGTATCCGCACCTGTTGCGGGATCCACATCTACACTGAAGTCAATGACTATGGTATTGGCATCCGTAGCATCAACACCGGTCACTCCGAAGTTTGATTCCACTGTGAATGTTTGGGTTTCATCATAGGTTCCATATTCAGTTACGAAATTGAACTGCTCAATAGTATAATCACTTCCCCATCCAAAGTCGAAGTCCGAATAGACAAATGTCGCCCAATTATTGCCGGAGGAAAATTCCACGGCATAAGGAGCATAACCTGAATAGATGTAGAAATCACCGATATCCGTAAGATTCGCCGTATAATAGACCTTGATCGTATTAGGATCAAGCGTTACGACCTTATCAATGAAATGAGTCACTGTGATCTCGGCAAGAGGTGAAGCGCCGTAATAGTCATCATCACCTAAATTGTAGGACAGCACCACTGCCTCATACACTCCTTCTGAGAGAGTGATGTCAAGGTCAGATGTGGCAGATACATAATTCATTATGGTATTGCCGTCAGAGATCTTGATGAGATAGCTGTCCGCGGCGTCACCTGAATCAGTGTCCATATAATCATCCCAATCCAAATTAAAGGTAGTGGTATTGTAAACCTGCTCCTGAGCAAATCCGGTGACTCTATCATACATATAGATATAATCATGATTGCCTGCATAAACAGTATTCGTGAACCATCCGTAGAAATTGGTAACATACTCATCGGCTCTGTATCCGTAGGCGACATAGGACGCCCCCTCGGTCAGTCCGGTAAAGATGATATTTATTCTGCGGTCCACACCATTAGCAACAGAAACAGTTTCTTCAAGAACATTAGTACCGAAAGCGATGTCGTCATACGGTGTTCCCGGCTGGTACAAACGGAAAGTAACCGTCTCAACTTCAGCAAAGGAAGAAGGAAGTTCAGCATATCCTAAATACGTAGTCGCTTTGAGAGTATCGGGGTCGTATGCTTCACCGGGAGAAGGAAGATAAAATCCGAATGCCACTGAAAGGTCTTCCGACATTTCATTGTCTCCCCATTGGCCGTTACCCGCAACATTCTTGAGCTCTGTTGACTCGGTAAGATCAGTTCTTGTGGCAGAATAAAATCTTTCATCACCACTGATTGATTCGAATGCCGTCTGAGAATCGATCGTAATATCGTTGGCATATGTAGACACATCCGTATCCGCATCAGGGCCATCAATAAATACTCCGGTCTTATCCACTGCTTCATTCTTATCTCCCCAGACAAAATAATCAAGGTCTTTGACAAGATCTGTCATGCCGTCCCAATAGTAAAGCACTATGACTTCGCCGGAATCTGTTATTCCGCCCTGATCATTGATGCTTCCGGCTGTAGCCTCTACCATTTCGGGAGCGGCATTACCCGTATCAAAAAGCTCATAATCAGCGTCGAAACCAAATCTGTCATTGAAGTCATCACCCGCCATGGCGACAACAAGATACTCTCCGGCACCGATAGAGGCATCAGCGGGGAATTTAGCATTAAAGTCACCCGAAGCGCCGCCGCCGCCATCTCCAAGAACTATCATATAATAATAGGTCGGACCACCGCTCCAAGTGGCATCTGTCAGATAGACATTGCTAAGGTCGATCTCGTAAGTGGTCGGATTGTATATCTCTACATACTCCGCATTCATGCCTGCTGATCCCGAAACGGAAACCTCGGTAATAAGCAAATGCTCAGTGATCAGCCGGTCTGCGGCAAAAGGCAGGATGGAGAACGCCAAGACAATGAGTAATGTTAATATCTTTTTCATACTCCCACCTCCTAAAAGTCCATGCTCACACCGAAACGGTGCAAGAGCTCAAAATCATCACCGGATGTTCCGAAGGCGTAATCAATACCCATAACAAAGTTCTCAAGGAGTTCTTTATGAGCACCGAGTCCAAGTGTAAATCCTTCTAATGAACCGGTCTTATACCCGATACGAAAATCAACCATCTCCGCCCAAGTGTACTGGACGCCGGCATGGAACATGACGGTATTATGATTGGGTTTCTCGATATCCATCGCTACGAGCAGCTCTTCGCTGACAGCGTAGGAGACACCGAGTCTTATCGTGGTAGGCAAAGGCATCTCATCTTCAATGAGTTCCTTTTCAACTATTGGAATATAATTCGCGGAAATACCGGCACACAGGGCGTCAAGTTCATAGATCAGGCCGAAATTGGCGAAATACGCGGTAGCCGCGTAACTGTCTATTTTTTCTTTGACCGCACCGATACCGATACCGAAATCAATATTCTCTCCGAAACCTGTGGTAAGTGAAATGGTCGCCATATTGTCATTGGGTACAAATTCCTGTCTCAGAAAAAAGCCGTCCTCATCATATTTCTTGATGGAGGGGAAATTCAGGGCTTTCCATTGAATACCCAAAACATAGTTATCCGTGAGCGGGATAGCAAAGATAAGGTTGTTAAGGCTTGATCCTTCCAATGCCCAGTTCATGTACGAAAAGGAAAGGGAGGAATTCTCAAGTCCGCCAACCGCGGCGATATTATAGGCAAGACCTTCAAGTCCGGGAATAGCGACATATGCGCCGCCCATTCCGCCTGCCTTAACCGAAGCATCGATGTTAAGGAATGTATAAGCGGATGTTCCCAGATTATTGTAAGCGGAACACACAAGGATCGGAGTCAAGATCAAAATAATTATTGCTAATGTTTTCTTCATCTTCGGCTCCTTTAAAATTTAAGCTCAATGCCCCAGGTGTATCTTCTGGAGGTTCCACCCGTAGCATAGCTCCACTTCTCGCCGGTGTAAGGATTGATGTCTCCTGCATTGTTTCCACCTGCGCCGCGGAGATTGAAATGATCAAAAAGATTTCTGCATGTAAGGTTCATCCAGTACTGGGCGCCGAACCAATTGATAGGCAGTCTGAAACGGACCTTGAGATCCGCCCTTGAATAGAAGGGGTATCTCTCAGAATTCCATACTGATGCCGCATCGGTAGCGGATGTGGGTTCGCCTTCCTGATAAATACCGTCACCTTCTGAACCGTCTATATCAGGTCCGAGATATCCGGCATCATCAGGGCCTTGACCGTCCCTTCCCACATCTTCATATGTATCGTGAGGAGTATAGGGATAACCGGAGCCGTATCTCCAGATAAAGTTTACAAAGGCCCACTCCGTTTTAAATGTGAGGTTGATATTGGCAGTATGTCTCTGATCATAATCCAAATAATACTCCACATTGTAATTATCGTCAGTAGTGGTCCATGAATCATACCAGTCATATGCCATATTCGTTCCATGCGCTTCCATAAGCGTATATGTGATCCAGCCTTCAAAGAAATTACTGAAGGTCTTTCTGAAGGTAAGTTCAAAGCCCTCGACATGGGCTTCGGCGATATTTGAGTAAACCTCTTTTTCAATTTCGGGGTCGTACTGCGTTGAAACGACATCATCAAGCCATTTCTTATAAATAGAAAGATCGAGGACATAATCATCACCGAAGGATTGCTGAAGGCCTGCTTCGATATCCTTTGAACCCTCGGGAACTATCTCCGGGGAACCCCAGTCAAAGGGAACACCGTAGATCCATGTATATCCACTATCCTGCTCATAAACGGCTCCCACTGGGGGTGCCTGATACTTGATAGAAGCATTGGCGCGGAAGACGGTGGCATCACTCAATTGATAACTAAGTCCCAGACGGGGCTGGATCTTGACACTTTCTTTTTCCAGATAACCCCATTGGTCGAATCTGAGGCCGTAATTAATTAAGATGGCATCGTTAACGGTCCAGGAATCCTGAACAAAACCATTCGTCTGATAATATTCATGTATCCAGTTCTCAAGATAGAAATACTGTGGAAACATGAAATCCCATCCGAGCATATCTATATATGCGGGATCATAAAGGGAAACTGTCCACAGAAGATCCGTGTGGATTCTTTGAACATCAAAACCTATCTTCATGCTATGATCTTTAAAAGCATTCGAGTTAAGGTCAAATCTGATCTCCGTGCTGGAATGGCGTGAGCGCTGATGCGCGGGATAATCGCCTGTACCCATCTGTTCCAGAGGCTCTACCTCATAATAAGAGGGCTCGCCCGTTGCGGTATCGATAAGGTGGCTACCGAAATCAATACCCGAATGGAACCACGAAAGGGCCAGCTTGAAGAATGTATCGTTTGAAATTGTCCTGTTGTACATTAAGTGATGGTAACGGTTGTTCTGATGATGTATCGGCCATCCGGTGTATCCAAGTGACTCAAATCTGTATTTCAAGCGGATCCAGGCATAGCCGAATTCTGAATGGAATTGAAGACGATCGGTAGGTGATATCTTATAATCCAATTTCAAATGATACTCATAGAATGCCTCATAGTCCTCATTCTGATAACCCGAAGAGGTCGATGAATTAGCTAAAAAAACCTGACCCGCAAACAGAAAGCCCAGTTTATTGTCAGGCATAAACGGTACCGGACCTTCAAGAGAGAAGTTATACTCCTCTTCACCGAGTTTCCGATATCTCTCAACATTACCAAGTACATCAGGAAGCGCATTGGCAGTGTCAATGGCAAACTCACCTTTGTACTTCTTTGTTTCGGGATTACGGGAAACCGTATTGACGACTCCACCGAGGGCATTACCGTACTCCGCATCAAACTGACCGGTAACAACATCCACTTCGCCCATAATTCCCTTGACACTGACCACAGCACCGAAGGTATTGTGGAACGGGTCCATGATGGACAGGCCGTCCATGAGGAAGATCGTGTTATTTTCCCTTGTACCCCTGATCTTGATCTGGCCGTCTTCATTAGTGACGGCACCCGGAGTGATCTGGGCAGCCCTGAAGATGTCTCGAGATGACATGTCAACGATCTGATTATGATCGATCTTTGTCACTGCGCCGGTCTGCGCCCTGTTGATAAGGGTTCTTGCGGCTCGAACGATGATCGGGGTCTTGATCTCAACTGGAGAGGACTTGAGCTCAACGCTGATCGTTGTGGTAAGATCAAGCGAAACAATAAGCTCTTCAACTGTAACCGGCTGATAACCGAGTTTTTCCACGAGCAGGGAATAAGTCCCAACCTGAACGCCGGCAAAAATAAAAAGCCCTGTGGCGTCGGTACCCGTAGAGAAACCGATCTCGGCGATGGTTACTCTCACATCCTCTATAGGCACTCCGGTATCCTGATCAAGGGCAAAGCCCATTATGGAACCCGTGGTGCCAGCATAAAGAGAAACCGTGCTGAGTAACAGCATTAGTGCAACTAAAAGAATAGGTTTCTTCACTACACACCTCCTAAAATGATACTGTATTATAATCCTAATATTCCCAATTGTCAAGTTTTTTGTACAGTATATTAATATACCTCTATTCTCGTGGGCGTGTGATGTGGAAAAGATTGTTTAAAAGTTGAAATGTTCAAGGTTGAGAGAAGTCATCCGAGATAAGAATCTCTTTGTGTTCAATCTATTAATTGCCCATTGTACCCTGTACCTTGTACCTTGTACCTTATCACTTGTCCAGCGCATTCAGCGCCTGAAAAATACTTCTTACGGAGGAAGTGTCATGAACCCTTATTATATCGATCTTTTTCATGAATAGATATGCGGCAATGCCGAGTGTGCCTAACTCTCTTTTCTCTTCGTATTTCTCCTTGTAAATATCCTTCATGAATGATTTATTTGAATGCCCTATCATAATGCGGCTGCCGAATTGTTTAAAGGCATCGATCTCCTTCAGTATCCGTATATTGTCCTCAAACTTCTTTCCGAAACCGATACCTGGATCAAGAATAATACGTGATGCTCTCACATTCAATTTCTCGAAAAAAAGCAGCTTCTGCTCAAAATAATTCAGGATCTCATCAATAACATCATCATATTCCGGCTTATCCTGCATATTCTCGGGCGTGCCCTTCATATGCATGATCACGACATCATGTTCCGTTTCAGCCAATAGTTCTACGGTAGCCTGATCCGAAACACCTGAAATATCATTCAGAATATCAATGCGGTCCTTAAAATGGCGGAATACTTCATGATCGCGCGTATCCAAGGATACTAGTATCTCAAATCGTTTCTTGATCTCAAAGAACGGCGTCAGGCGGGCGATCTGCTCCTGAGCGGAAACGGGTGCTGAGCCTGGCCGCGAAGATTCGGCACCAATATCAATAATATCAGCATATTTCTCTATTTCTAATGCCTTCTCCTTCATCTTCTCGATAGAAGTATTCTTCCCACCGTCATAAAATGAATCAGGCGTCAGATTCAATACTCCCATAATGCCTGTATTCCGGTAATATGCCGCCACAAAATGCTCGGATGATCTTAATATCTGTTCTCCCAGGTCAGAAAGTCCCATGACCTGCCATTTGAGTTTATTGTTCAGTTTTTTATAGTGATGCAGGCTGCCTAGAAGCAGGATATCCTCACATTCATTTCTCTTCGATACGGAAGTTGATGGAATGGCGGCGTCGGCACCGATCGACAGCATTTCCTGCTTAAGGATCAGGGCGATCGGAGTTGGGATACATTTGACCCATATAGGGAGGGCGACCGCCTTCAAGGACATATAATCCACAACCTCCTCATCTACCTTGATCCCGTTTCTGAGAAGATGGCGGATATCCTCAAGGCCGGCTTTCAGGATCTGATATTTCATAAGGACAGATACCTTACCGTCTTCAAGTCCTCCGTCGATGCGGGCTTGACCATATTCACCACCCTTTCTAAAGGCAGTACCGTCTGGACGATCCCCGAAAAACCAACGAGGATATTTCTGTTTCCCATCATATATTGCTCAACCGCATAACGCCCCAAACGCGAAGCAAGTATCCTGTCATACGCAGTGGGAGAACCACCGCGCTGAATATGCCCAAGAATGGTCAAGCGTACTTCATAAGGTATCTTGCCCTGTAGTTTTTCCATCAAAACAGTACCGCTCATCGCGCCTTCGGCAACCAGAATGATCGTGTTCTTCTTGCCGTCTTCACGGCGTTTTTCGATCTTCTTGACAAGAGCGTCCAGGTCAAATGTACATTCCGGGATTATAGCCTCATCCGCACCGGTGGCAATAGCCCCCATCAGGGCGAGCCAGCCGGAATGCCGGCCCATGACCTCGACAATGAATGTCCTCTCATGTGAAGAAGCAGTATCTTTGATCCGGTCAACTGCGAATAATATTGTATTCAAGGCGGTATCCACGCCTATGGAGATCTCGGTTCCGGCAATATCATTATCTATAGAGCCGGGGAGTACAATAGATGACATACCATGAGCAGAGAGAGCATGAGCGCCTCTCAAAGAACCGTTTCCGCCGATAACAAAGACCGCTCCAAATCCGAATTCCTTGACCTTTCTGGCGACCTCTGCCTGAATATCATCCTCATACAGGCCGGGGAATCGGGATGTTTCCAGAAAGGTGCCGCCCAGCATGATCTTGTCGGCAACATCCTTTGAGTAAAGACGGCAGTAATCCCCTTCGAAGAGACCTTTATATCCGCAGCGCACACCATAGACCTTCAAGCCGTTATCAATGCCTACGCGGACGATCGACCTTATTGCAGCATTCATTCCGGGAGAATCTCCCCCGCTAGTCAAAACAGCGATTTTCTTTTCTTTCAAATTTGCCTCCGAAGGGATCACTCAGAGTAAACGCCGATACTCCTGTATTTATTGAGCCTCTTTTTCATCAGAACATTTACAGAGCGTTTCTTTAACTTATTAAATTCATCGATGATCACACTTTTTAGGGTGGAGTATATCTCACTCGGATCATTGTGGGCACCGCCCGGCGGCTCTGGAATGATACCGTCGATTATACCGAATCCCATAAGGTCCGAGGATGTTTGTTTGAGGGCTTTTGCTGAAATATCCGCTTTTTTCACATCCCGAAAGAGAATTGAGGCGCAGCCTTCGGGAGAGATAACTGAATAAGTGGCGTACTGCAGCATGAATATTTTGTCCGTGACACCGATTCCCAGGGCACCGCCGGAACCGCCTTCGCCCAATACGATAGACATCGTTCTGGTTTTAAGCTTAAACATCTCCCTGAGATTGTAGGCAATGGCTTCCGCCTGGCCTCTCTCCTCGGCGCCAATTCCCGGATACGCGCCTTGCGTGTCTATAAAGGTCAGGATCGGAAGGTTGAACTTCTCAGCTATTTTCATCAGCCGAATTGCCTTCCTGTAACCTTCGGGATTGGCACTTCCGAAATTTCGATAAAGCTTTTCATCAATGTCCCTTCCCTTTTCCTGGCCGATGATCATCAGCTTATGCGGGCCGATGGTAATAAAACCACCTACCATTGCGGGGTCATCTTTGAATCGCCGGTCGCCGTGCAATTCTATAAAATCATCACCGATATTTCTAATATAATCCATGGTATACGGACGATCCGGATGACGGGCTATTTTAACCACATCGGATGGGGCTAATTTTTTATAAATATTTTCAAACTGGATTTTTAACTTTTTTTCCAATCGGGCAATCTTCGCCTTTGTGGCAGGCGAGTTGGAATCAGTAGAATTTTGAAGCGCATTGATCTTCTCCCGTATTTCTTTCAAAGGTTTTTCAAATGGCAATTCCTTAAAACTCATATTATCTTCTCCCTATAACCATCTGGTAAAGTGAACAAAAAAGTAACGGTAGAAGTTGCCTCTGCCGTCAAAGAGAAACTGCAGGCCCAGCCCCCAGTTTCTATTCATATTCAGTTTTATTCCGGGGCCGCCCTGAACAAAATCCGTCCAATTAAATGGTTCTGTGTCTGATATAAAAAATCCGGCAGCATCATCTAAAACAAAATACAATGTGAGAAGTTTTGTCATATAAAGATTTGCGGAAAGGTAAATCCCTATATAATTCTCCTCTATGAATGGACTGTGAAACCCGGTTGTGATAGTTCCATACTCTTTCTTATCGTCCTGAAAATGCCAGGTCGCGGATAAGAACAAACCGCGGCGGCTGGAGCTCAGCGAGGCAGGATATTGAGGTAGAATATCCTTTCCGTCCCATCCTATCTTCATGTAAAACGGAGCGCCCATTGAAGGGGTCAACAATTTCACGGCAACATATGGCTGAGGGATATCCACGCTCACAGAATCACTGCCGATGATGTTCTCAAGAAGCATCGATATGCCCATTTCGATCCAATTGAAGGCGCCGATCTCGGCTTCGAAACGTATATTCCCATTGTCCTCAAATTGCAATTGAGAAAAAAATTCTGAATTCTCAAGTAAAAAAGCGGTGGGAGAATTGATGATCTTGAATTCTGTACTGCCCGCGATAGTGCAGCTAAATAGCAGTAATATTAAGATCGGGAAAATTATTTTTAAAGTCTTCATAAACCTCCTTGCTTATCTTCAGTCCGTACTTCTTTTCAAAGTCTATGGTTATTTTACCATAAATCGGCGTATTTTCAATCTCGACTTTCACTGGAAGGGGTCCCTGATGTTTTTCAAAGAAACTCTTAAGGGCTCCAATGTTATTGGTCACCTTTTTCAGATCGTCGTGAGGGATGCGTATCATAACCCCCTTGTCAAAAAGCCCCCAGATCTCTTCCACCTGATAGAAACGGCGGCAAGTACGCTCCCCTTCGACAAGACCTCTCCCAACAAGGAAGATCATCGGGGTATAGATCAATTGGTCGAAATATTCCTTAAGCTCCATACCATGCTGATCACTTAATTCCCTGTAATTCCTGTGATAGATATTCAATGTTACGGAACCGGAGAGATCTTCAACGATGAATTTCAGATATATTTCCTTTCTTTTATTGAAGCACTTCTTCACTTTCGTCAGAACTCCGACTATGTGCACCTCTTCCCTGTCTGCCAATTCGCCCACCGACATGATCTCCTTCACAGGGAACCAGTCAAAGTAATGCTGGTACTGCGATATCGGATGTGAAGAGAAATAATATCCGAGAAACTCTTTTTCATATCTCAATTTATCCGTGGTCTCAAAATCCTCGACCCTCTTTAAATTCTTAAGATCGGCATACGGGTCTATACTGCCGCTGCCGGAAGAGAATAATGTCATTTGACGGCTGGCTTCCTGCTGCCGCACTTTTTTCCCATACTCTATTATTTTCTCTATTCCGTCAGAAAGAGTGCTTCTGTTTACCCCCAGACTGTCAAAGGCACCGACTTTGATCAGAGTTTCAAGATTGCCGCGGTTAAGATTGTCATGAGGGACCCTCTTCATCAGATCGAAAATATCTGAGAACAGGCCGTTTTGTTCTCTTTCTTCAACAAGGTCGGCGATAAATTTACTCGAGACACCCTTTATATGGCCCATTCCGTATCTGATATTTTCGCCTTCGGGGGCGAAATCATTAAAACTCCTGCTTACATCCGGAGGGAGAATGTCTATGGAGAAATGAAAAGCGTTCTCATAATAAACATTCTTTTTCTCAAAATCCTTCTCTTTGTTTATCAAAGCCGTAAAAAATTCCACGGGGTAATTGGCTTTCAAATACGCGGTCCAATACGATAAATAGGCATAGGCGGTAGCATGTGATTTATTGAATGCGTATTCCGCGAATTTCTCTATCTGTTCCCAGAGCTCCTCTACATCCTTTTTGGAAGCGCCGTTATCAATGGCACCCTGAATGAACTGGCTCTTCATTTTCATGAGAGTGTCGCCCTTTTTCTTTGCCACGGCTTTTCGCAGAACATCCGCTTCCACCGGATTGAAACCGCATAGACGCTGTGAGATCCTCATTATATGCTCCTGGAAGATCATGGTCCCGTAAGCATCATCAAGTATATCTCCGAGATCAAATGGTATCGCCGACTTCACCTTGGCGCTATCACCGGCTTCCCACATTCGTTTATTCTCTATGTACTTATCTGCCAGGCCGGCGCGCAGCGGGCCAGGGCGGAAAAGGGCACCGGCACCGATAATATCAGTTAATCTCTGGGGATTAATTCTTTTAATGACATTTGCCATACCGGTAGAAGATTCCATTTGGAACACGCCCTGAACATCTCCGGATGCCAGCATCTCATATGTTTTTTTATCGTCAAAAGAAACCTCATTCAGTACAAAATCCGAACGGTCCTTATTTATCAACTTAGAGGCCTCATGAAGGACCGTCAGGGTTTTCAATCCGAGAATATCCCATTTTACAAGCTTCGCGTTCTCTATATCAGTCATCTGAAATTGAGATACCAGGTCCCCGTTGGATGAATAAAAAAGCGGCGTATATTCAACCAGCGGCTTATCAGAAATAACAACACCGGCGGCGTGAATACTATTATTTCTAATAAGATCTTTAAGGCTCTTAGAGGCCTTCAGCCACAATTTGGTCAAAGATGTTTCATCGAAAACACGGCCTATTGCGGGATCGACCTTCAATGCATCTTCCAATTCGGCCTCGCCCGTGCCGCTGATAAGTTTTGACACTTTGTCGACTAAGCTCAAAGGTATGCCGAGAACCCTTCCGGTGTCCCGAATTACCTGTTTTGTTTTCATTACCTGAAAGGTCGCGATCTGACACACATGCTGCTCTTCAAGTTTGGCCGAACCCTTATTATAGCTGTCTCTTATATGCTGGATCAGCTTATCGCGGCTGGCTTGGCAGACATCCAGATCCACATCGGGCAAGCTGGTTCTTTCCGGATTAAGAAATCTTTCAAAAAGGAGGTCGTATTCAAGTGGGTCAACCTCGATCAAATCCGAAAGGTATGCCACAAGAGAGCCGACAACCGACCCTCGGCCGGGGCCGATGGGTATGTCGGAATCATGAGCAAATATAATAAAATCCCTGACGATAAGAAAGTATTGGGCAAAGTTCTTCTCGGAAATTATCTTGAATTCATGCTCGAAGCGTTCTTTCACCTCGTTCAGCTTTTCCTTGGAAGCGCCTTTGTATTTTACCTTGATACTATCTTCACAGATCTCTCTGAGAAGCTTTGAATATCCCGCTGAAGCGCCATTCTCCGTGTATCCGGCCGGAAGATCGTATGCGGGCATTGCCCAAGGCCTGTCAGTGGGTAGTTCCAAGTTACATTTATCCGCTATATCAGATGTAATATCAACAGCTTCTTGAAATTCGGCAAATGTTTTTCTCATTTCTTCTTCGGTCTTGACATAAAATTCCGGCTCCGGGCCCAAAGAGCGGTCAAAGGTCTTGATAATACGCATGATATCAGCCTCAGTGGGGTTCTGGCCCAGATCATTTATCTTGTCAGTAAAATCCCTTTTCATTTGAATTGAGAGAAGTATATTATGAAAAATTCCCTCTTCGCGGGTAAGATAATGGGCGTCATTCGTAGCTACCATTGGAATAGAAAATTCCTTGGAAAGCTCTCTCAAGCCCTTAAGCGCGGTCTCCTCATCATCAATGCCGTGCCGCATGATCTCAATGTAGAAATCTTCGCCGAAGAGTGGAAGATATTTTTCTGTAATGTATTCCTTCGCAAGATCAATTCTGTCATTTACAACAAATTGGGCAAGACTGCCGCCGAGGCATCCGGAAAGCACGACAAGGCCCTCATGATGTTCTTGAAGGTCCTGAAAAGTTATTCTGGGCTTGCGGTAAAAATGCCGTCTCTTCTCATCACGCTGATACGAGAGAGAGGACAAGAGCGACAGATTCTGATAACCCTGAAAATTCTTTGCGAGAACGGTCATGTGAAAATTATTGGTTTCGCTTATTCGGTTATCCTCGGGGTTCAAATAGAATTCCGTCCCGATGATAGGCTTGATACCTTCGGCCCGCATCTCATTGTAAAAGGTCAAGACGCCGTGCATATTTCCATGATCGGTGATGGCACAGGCATCGAAGTTGTTTTTCTTCAGATATTGCGCTAATCGCTTTATCTTGATCGCGCCGTCAAGGAGCGAAAATTCCGTATGAAGATGAAGGTGAGTAAAACCCATCCTACCTCTTAACGAGATTTACCGGTATACGGATCTCGCTTTGAAATTTACTGCTGGTCTTTATGATCAATGTACTCCTGATGGTCTCGTTCAAGGGTTCTTCCGTATACAGCAGAAGCGAATAATTGTGCCTTGCGGAAAGGGTGATCAATTTGTATTTCAAGGCACCTGATTCACCTTTGAAAGAAATGTTTTCTATCTCAAAAACATTCGGTGATTTGATGCTGATAGTACTGTTGATAAATGCTCCCTTTGAAAAATTCACCGCGACGGAGGAAGGTGCATAGTTGATCTCTCCCTTCACGCTTCCACGCACAGGTATATTAATTACCGGCTTTTTCTTGGAATCCGTAAAGATCCTTATATAGTCGGAGAAGGTTTCAGCGGAATTCGCGTCAGGAGCGCATGTGACCTTGATATGGTATATGCTCCTTTTGGAATTAGTAAGTTCTTCTACACTTGTTTCAAAGAAGGGATACCTCTCGGGGACCTTGACCTCTTTGATCTTAAATCTGTCTATCTCGGCACCCTGAAGTGTAATATTGACAGTGCGGGGCTGGCCTATTATCATATCTCTGAAATGCAGCAGTTTCGGGCGAACAATAATGTCCACCAGAATATGCGCCTTTATCTTCAGAACTATTGTTTCTCTCAAAGGGTCATTTGACTTTATTGAGACAGTCTTCACTGTGTCGCCTTGGAAATTCTTCGGGTCAAATGCTGCTGTTATCACTCCCTCTTCTCCGGGAGCATATTCGCGCTTTTGCAATTTCACCGTAGTGCAGCCGCAGGAGGAACGGATATTAATAATGTTCAAGGTCTTTTTGCCGGTATTTCTAAATTTAAAATCGTGCCTTACTTTCTCCGCCGGCTTTATCTGGCCGAAGTCATACTCTAATTGGGAAAAATCCAGTACAGGCCCGCTTACATCAACCTTGACTTTCTTCGCTTTACTGCCATTGGCGCGCGGCTCCATTCCACCTTTCTCACAACCTGAAGAGAAGATCAGAATTAAGGAAATTGCAATAAATATAATTCGCTTCATTTTAAACTCCTGTAACAAGTGAATAGGTATCTCTTGCGATCGCCAATTCCTCGTTCGTGGGAATGACAAAGGTCTTGACCGTTGCGTCTTCGGATGAAATATCTACTTCTTTTCCGTAACGGATAACCTTTAAGTTAAGCTCTTCATCGATCCCGAAACCGAGCCCTTTCATGAATTCGGCGATAATATACCTCAACGGAGGTGTGTTTGCGCCAACACCTGCAGTATAGGTCAGGGCGTCAATTCCACCCATAACGGCCATATATGATCCTATGTATTTTGCCAGGCGGTATGAATACATCGTCATGATAAGGGTCTCCAGCTCCTTCTTCGCAAAGTAGCCGTCCTCTATCGGCCTCATATCATTTGATTTTCCATAAAGTCCGATAATGCCGGATTGCTTATTCAGTAGAACATCAATATCTTCACTGCTCATTCCCTCATTCTTCTGAAGAAAACACAGGATGGCTGGATCCAGATCACCGGAGCGTGTGCCCATGATGAGGCCTTCGAGAGGAGTAAAGCCCATCGATGTGTCTATTGACCTCCCGCCTTTGACAGCGGCTACTGAAGCGCCGTTGCCTAAATGTGCGGTAACGATCCTGGTATCTTCAATGGGCTTCCCAAGCATCTCCGCCGTTCTTTGGGCAACATATTTGTGAGATGTGCCATGGAATCCGTACCTTCTGATCCCGTACTTCTCATAGTATTTGTTCGGAATGGCATATAGATAAGCATATTTGGGAAGGCCCTGGTGAAATGCGGTATCAAAGACGCCGATCTGCGGGACTTTCGGTAGAACTTGCTTACAGGCGACTATACCCTTTAGATTAGCGGGATTGTGCAAGGGGGCCAGCGGAATATTTTCTTCAACTGCTTTGATGGCGGAGTCGGTCAACTCGGTAGATGCGGAGAACTTCTCTCCCCCATGAACGATCCTGTGACCAATAGCTCCGATCTCATTAACAGATTCCAGGGCTTTGAATTCCGGCCTGACGATCATTTGCAGTACCTGTTCGATCCCTTCGGTATGGCTTTTTACCGCCATGATCTCCTTTATCTTATGATGAGCGTTCTTCGCTTCTACTATCGAATCTATCTCGCCGATACGCTCAATGATACCCTTTATAATCAATGTTTCATCCGGCATCTGGAGCACCTGGTACTTAATGGAAGAACTTCCACAGTTCAATACCAATACTTTCATCTTATTGCTCCTTGATCATGATCTCTTTGTCATTATCTATTTTCATATCGTAAAATACATTTGGGCAGAGCTCTTTCAACTGGTTCAGCATATCCAGGCATGCGCGACGGATCTCCCATTGAGCTTTTTTTTCACAGCGAAGCTCAAATATCCTTCTGAATTCTCTCATATTCGCGGAGATCACGATCTCGGAGGAGATCGCATTCGGAAGTATATACCGGGCGTCCTCTTTCCTTATCTTCATGCTTCTTAATTTCGTATAAACATCTTTCAATTCCACCATGGTTTCGGTAAAGAATTTGAGGGCTTCCGGATCCTTTTTAACAGAATCGGGCGTAATATAGACAAAATTCTTTTCGTCAACATAGCGCTGCGACTGCTGTGTGAAAGAAGCGATACGGTGACGGACTAGCTGATGAGTGCTCGCTCTGGAAATGCCTTTGATCCTGAAAGTGGCATAGGCGTGCTCCAAAACCGAATGATGTCCGTTCTTTATAAGCATTCGAATGAAGGAAGGAGTAATATCCTCATCCATCCGGTTAAAAGAAAGATAAGAGGTACGCGCGGCCTCTTCAATTACCTTTTCCGCCTTAGGCGTAATAGATACCAGCGTTATTTCCATCTTGGGTTAACCTCCCCTTGATCTCGTTTACGACCTCGTCCACATCTTCTTTATTAGTAGATGTACCGGAGATCACAGCAATATTATTCAGGCCCTTGACCATATCCCATACGGAAGGGTTCCATTTTTCAATATGAACACTTTTCTTTTTGTGAAGATCCGCTATCTCCACGAGTTTTTTTGTATTTGAGGATTGATGACCGCCTACAATAATGAAGAATTCAAAATCCGCGATATGGGTAGCCATCCAGTCCTGACGCTCGAATGTGTCCTGACAGATAGTGAATCTTCCGACAAGCTCACGCCACTCAAAGGCGGCCGCTAATCTTGAGAATATCGAATAAAAGACATCTCTGTTCTGAGTGGATTGAGATATGTAAAGCATCTTCGGGTGAAGCTCCAGGCTTTTCACACCCTCTTCATCCTTAATCACCTGAGCATTATTCAATCTGGATACCATGCTCTTGACCTCTGTATGAAGGGGGTCACCGTATATGATCACTTTGTATCCTTTTTTTTCATAATCAATTGCCAATTGCTCAATCTTGATAACAAAAGGGCAGATGAGAGAAATTGTTCTCAAGCTCTTTTTTACCGCAAGCTCTTCGTCTATTTTAGAGATACCGTGAGATGGAAAGAAAAAGACAGAACCATCGGGAACTTCAGCAAGGGAACTGACTATCTTCAGGCCGTCTTTCTTCAGCTTATCATTGGTATTGGGATTGTGTATGATCGGGCCCAGAATATACGCCGATTCCAAGTCATTGAGCTCTTTTACGGCAATATCCACCGCACGCTTAACTCCCCAGCAATAACCGTAATTCTTAAAGACTGTGATCTTCATTAACATACCTTTTTTTTATTGTTGTATTATACCCTATTGCGCATACCATATCAAGGCAAATATCCACGCTTGTGATTCCGAAAGAATTTTTCATTATTTTAATAGAAAAACACAAGAATTGCAAAATCTGAAGGGATCCGCAACATATTAAAATACTTATGAAGAAAAGACCCGCTTGGGTATCGCTGAAAAAGACAGGCCAAAGCCGCATGTCTGAGAATTTTCCGGTACTGATTTTGAAATAGTTAATTTCCTTCTGTATTCATGGGCAGGGATTTAACTTCTTTCACAAATCGGCGCTCTATGGTGTAGAGGTCTGAGTAGGTGAATTTTTTTACCAATTCAAACACATTCGCGATGCCATCAACTAGGTCAAGCTCGTTCTGCTTCAACATATCTTCCGGCTTCTGCTTGTATTTATTATTAACGACCAGCCAATATCTATCAGGCTTTATATCCTGCTCGTAAAGGTAGATTACAGGAACTTCCAATTTATCGAAATAGTAGTGAAGGGGGGCATGGGAGATGTTCGAATTCAAGATCATATCCCCTTGTCTAAGCTCAGCTTTCAAGATCATAGTGATCTGCTTCGCATCCCTTAATGTCCCGGTCTCGTCCAAATGATAGGGGGACCGGGTATGAAGTATTATCGGAATAACGGAAAAAGCGAGAATAATGGAAATAGCGGCGAAAACAACTGTGATATTAACCTTCGGCAACGCTAAGCGGATATTTTTTACAATGAAGATCAGAAGATAATACAAGCCCGCCGTGGAATAAATAATGAAGAGGATCAGCATAAAGAGCCAAATTCTCGCGGGGCCCAAAAAGCCGAATATAGAAACGATCAGAATGCTTGCCAAAAGCATTCCCGGCAGGATCGACAGCTTCAATTTCGACTTGCCTTTTCCAAGCCATGGTAAGAGAAAAAGACCTATTATCAGAAGAATTATCAAAACGAACGGTATGTCGGTAGTCCACTGCACCCATAACTTCTGGAAATAATATCCGAAATAACTTGAAAGCGACCAATATTCCGCTGTAAGAAAATGATTTCCGAAAAGTGATCTTACGCCCGAGACCATTAGTACGGGCAGATAAAAGAGCAGGGTCAAAACCCCTGTAGTTATTACAGAACCCATAAGATGCTTAAATTTCCTTCTTGCCGAGTGGGAGTCTTCATCAATCAGAACCGACGCAAAAAGAAAAAGTATAAAACCTGAATACGGCAGGATCATTATGGGAATCGTATATGCGCCCAAAGTGGCAGAAAGAGAGAACAAGAACCATCTGCATCGGTCGGTTTTCTCAAAGAGGTATTTACTCAATATCAATAGTATAAGAAAGAACAGCAAAAATACAGTATAACCCCGGGCAGAGGTAGAGAACAAAATAAGAATTGAGGAAGCGGAAACAAGGCTCATAGACATCAGTCCGATATTCTTATTGAAAAAAGCCCGCGCGCTGTAATAAGTTAAAGGCATCAGCAGGATGCCTGCGATCAAAGCGGGCAATCGCAAGATCCAAGGTTCATTTCCAAAGATCAAATAAATAATGTGAACCAGCATTGTATGAAAGAGATGATTATTGGGGACTTCATAGAACGACAGTCCGATATAAAGCGGTTTTGAGGCAAAATGCTGGAATGTAAAGGCCTCGTCAAAGCGCATCGGCTGAAAAAGAAAATTGAGCCTTATCAAGATCCCGAGAAGAAGGATCAGAAAAAACGCGAGAATGTGAAATCCGTTCTCCTGTTTAATCTTATCAATCATTGCCCCGAAAAACATTTTGATGGAATTTCCAAACTCCTTAAAAAATGGTGTTAGATAATCTCTTACTTTGGAACGATAGATAAAGAGCACGATATCGAAAATTAACAGGAGAATTCCCACGATGATAAATTTTGTCAACATATTGTGATAATAATTTTCGTTGAAAAAATAAGGCAATTTGAAAAAATGACCGCCGAGGAGTATCCTCAATTTTGGATAAGGTAAGATATAAGCAAAGAACAAAAAAAACAAAGCATGGCATAACGCGGCAATAAGCGCCGCATTGATCGAAATAAGGCTTAAACTGTGATCTTTATTCTTATTGTTCACGATGTTAATCTAATACTCCGCAATATTATATGATATTGATCAAATTATTCAAGGCGGAGGAATGAATATCTCAGAATTCCTGATTATTTGAATGAATAAAAACAGGGACGGTGGTTGCTACAAACCATGCCAATGCCAAGAATATATTATTCCTTCTGAATTAACATAAAACATTCTTGTTGCTGTATATCCTCTTTTCTCGGCTTTAGTATAAGTAATATAACCAGATTCTCCAACATGGGTTTTCTTCTTTGTTTGCTCAAGTATCCTAAACTTCTCATAAATTAAAATTTTGCCATCCATTCCATCAGAATCCGTCCTATCTGGTGGACCCCAGACGGCGATCAGTTCAGATTGATGGTGGCCGACCCAAGAGGTCATGGCATCGGTGATTTTCTGTCCTCCAGTGCACCCTAGAAGATTTAAAGAAAAGAGAAACAGCACCAAAATAATATTCTTCTTTAGTTTTAGTCTTCTATTATTCACACATTCTCCCTACACTCACATATTCATCGTATCGGTGCTGCTTCACTTGCCCCTTGTACACTTGTGCCTTGTGCACTGCGAAGCGTCATTGTTCATTATTTAAATCCACCGTCCCCGCTCACATTGTGAAATAATCTCTATTTTCTGCTTTCCTTTAGACAGTCGGCACGCCACATACAATCTGCCTGATCACATTCACCGTTTATGGCTAGCCCATAGCAGGGGAAGTTGCCTTCTTTTCTTTGAAGGGCTCTGATAATGTCGCATTTTTTCATGCCTTTAACTACCTTTACATCATTTTTCCGCGCAATTTTCCTGATCTCTGTTAGATTCATAATCCCCCCTTAAGAAAAAACTTTGATCCGGATACTCATATAGTCAATACGGATCAAAAAACATACATTAGCAGCACAGTGAATCATCCTAGATCCCTCTCGACAGCAACCCACTCTGAATCCTCTCAGCCTTGTCTCCAAGGCCTAGGATGATCCGTTAAATTGTAGCAATTGGAGCCGAAAATTTCAAGTATAATTTCTGAGAGGAATTTCATGTTATCATTCATTTCTTCAGTTCCCCTTCAATATTCTCAAATATCTTGTTCAACTCATCCTTAAACTGGTCAAGCTCATTATTAATATTTCGAACTAACGCTAAATTTTTCAATCCCTCTCCCCTGACCATAAGCACTTACGCCATTTGTGCACTCTCGACATTTATCCCGTAGCTATATGTAAACATCTGGACTACCGTCCCCGTAGCCCCGGACAGACCTGGAACCTTTTTTCCCTATTTCTCTTATTCTTTTCTCGAAATAATGCTAGCAAGATAAATATCATTTTGCCCAAAAGACAATTCTCCATAATTATCCATTAACAATACCCCCTCACTTGAATGTGTGTATAATCGGAAATCAATTTTTTTAACATCCAGCGAGGTTACACTCGCTTGAGCCTGATGAGCATCACAAAGAAGAACTTCATATTCCTTTGTTGTTACTCTATCAACAATTTGTAGTATTCCGCTAGTTCGTAGCAAATTATCTGCTAGTTCATATACTCTATTTTGAATAAAAAGTCTGTAATTTCCTGGATTTGTCTTCAAATTAAATGAATAAGTTCTTAGGGATAAATCCTTATCCTTAAACTTCTGTACACCCATTAACCAGCATATTACTGCATCAAAAGGTTTAATAGTCTTTAGCCAGAATTCCAGAATAGCATCAGAATAAATATCTCCTTCTATAAGAATTACATCGTATGAATCCAAATTCACTTCAATATTATCATACTCAATAGAATACCCCTCATTAGTAACAATAATATTTCCTCGCTTAATTAATATTACATTAAATCCAGCATTGCTCAATTCTTTTTCTGCCTGTGTTAGACATTCTAAATTTTCATCAATACTGATTACTTTATGTCCATTTTCTATCAATTTTTTAGTACTTCTACCCACCCCCGTACCAATTTCTAGAACTTTTCTATATTCCCTAATCATAAGCTCCATCCAAACATAATGCCCCTCACGATCCAGTTCCTTCGAACTAGTAGCCCACTTATTCGCGTAGCCTAGTCTTGAATTTGTAAATTCGTCTTTATTCATTTCTACCCCATCATTTCTGCAGTTCCCCATCAGTATTCTCAAATATCTTGTTCAACTCATCCTTAAACTGGTTGAGCTCATCGCTGAAACTTCGGATTAACTCTGAGATCTCCAATTTATCTCTCTCCTGATATACCATTTACACCATGTTGCAGCTTTTGCATCTGCTGTTCCCAATCTCTCCGACTCACCGTTCTTCTTTCTAATTAAGGCTCTAATTTTATATGCATTCCAAGTTTGTTCGCAATTTTTTCAATTGCTCGATTTTGATTAATTAGAATACTTGGTGCATTAAAATATTCTAACACTCCAATAACAGTACCACAGCTAGTACATTGAACAAACGAAATTTTGAATCTACTTCCTTGAGGTGCTGCATCCTTAACTTCAAAAAGTGTACTTCCGCATTTTGCGCATTTTGATATTGCCATATTTTCCTCCTACCTTAATCCTTCAATTCCATTTCAATACTCTCAAATACTTTGTTCAGCTCTTCTTTAAACTGGTTAAGCTCATCGTTGCCATTTCGGATAAAATTTCAAATTTTCAATCCCTCACGCCTGATCATAAGTATTTACACCATTTTTTCCACTTTTCCCACCACCGTCTCCGAATTCCCATAAATAGGAAACGATAATCCAATTGATATCCCTACAGGCAGACCTATCGAAATGCTAAACCCATTTGCTCCCATCTTCATTGCTAAAGAATTTGTAGTAGCTCTTAAATAATTAACCCAGTTTTCAAGCTTACTAATAATTGATGGTAACCTTGCCATTCCTGCATTTGTAAATGAGACTAATCTTGTAATTAATCCAAATGCAGAGTTAGAGCTCATTTGCATCATCCTTCTTTTATCAATTTTTCTATGTCCAAATGCAAAACTTTGGGTTTTGTCAATTAACATAGGTTCATTTGAAATTAGTATAGATTCACTTGTAAGGTTAGGGATTTCCCCTATAATTTTATTAATTTCTTCAAGTTCCTTTTTCATGAATTGATCAATATTCATATTAATTTCTTGAGCCATTTTAATGGTCATTTTTGCTCCAGATTCCCAACTTTCTAATACTGAGTAGATTTCATTCATTTTTCCCTCCTATCCTACTTTTTAAATTCTGTATTGTCGCATGTTAGGCAAGGATGCAAGGTGTCCGTTGTATCATCTAATACCACAATTTCCCTGCATTTGGTACACTTGTACTTATCCTTTCCAGATTTTTCTCCAGTTGTGTAGCTCATAAAACCCTCCTATTTATCCCTATAATTCAGGGATTCATTCCCTATAATAAGATTTAAGTATCAAGGATTGCTTCCAATCTCAATTACAATATCCCCATATATTTTATTCAACTCATCTTTAAATTGGTCAAGACCCTTGAATTTCAAGAAATAATTCTTGGTCTCTGCATCCTTTATCACCAGATCCTCATATTTTAGTCCATGATTGTTGATTTTCATCATGCATTTTCCTGATCAATTATTTCTTTAATTCTATTAAACCAACCTAAAATCTCATTCATAGGATCTTTTTCATTGAGAAGTTGAAGATTCATATGTTTAACTACTTCATTATTAAGTCTTTTCTTTGCTTGACTAATTTTCTTCTTCTTTTTTTTCTCATCCAATTCATTCCATTCTCCTTGTCCACCATTTAGTATGTGTAAGGCTTTTGCGGTTTCTTCAGGGACATCAGTGAAATCATTTGATATTATATCAATATTAAGTACATTTTTAATGGCATTTTCATGGATATAGTTCTCCATTTCTCTCTTTTCTGTAAGATAAGCAGTACCATTTTCTTTTGCATTTACCTCCTCATATTCTGATTGATGGCAAGATATTGCAGGAGGTTTTTCATCTCTATCGTAAATATGTATTTCTGGGATATTCAATCCATCTAATCTATTTGTCCAATGTGATAGGTTTGATCCCCCTAATGGGACAAAAATTAGTCTATTCTTATCTTGAAGAACTTTAAGATCAACGATTTCAGATTTATCTCTCTTCAGTACAAGAGACATATTTAATAGAAAATTAATATCATTGATTCCTTCAACCCCTATAAATATCTTCACATTATGATCAGGTATTACACCCAAGGAGTCTGCTATTTTTCGATAGGTTTCTTCATCGTTGCTATTAATCCTCTGAAGGCTATTTTCTTTAGATACGAATATTAAAGAATTTAATGGAAGGTTTTTTACAAGTACCGGTGTATGAGTAGTAATGATCACTTGGCATCCAAGCTGCTCAGATAACTCTTGAAGAGCTTCTAATAATAACTTCTGATTGGATGGGTGCTGGCTTGTTTCAGGTTCTTCTACCGCATATATAATACCAGGAGCACTCTCTGCCTTCAGACGTTTTTCCGCTTGAGCTCGGAAGAAATTCAGCAAAATCATACGACGAATTCCACTTCCTCTTTTATTAATCGGAATTGATTCATCATCAGTAAGACTCACCTTAAAAATCGTAGGCCAATTTGGTTTAGAAAACCTAGGATTCAATTCTCCTGCTAAATCAGCATCAATTTCCTTTATTTTTTCTATCGTATCATTGGTAATGTTTAATACTTCCTTTTCAATGTAGTCTGAAATAATTTTCAACTCATCTTCCTTTGCTTTTATAGCTTCCTTTATTGCTGTTTTAATAGGACTTTGTGCTTCATCATCTTGATCTGTGCTCTTGCGATCTGAATGGAATATCGCATATATTGGAAGTTGTTTTGAAAGAACATTCCAAATCTTTTTAGCATTCTCTTTGTCAAGATCAATTTCACATTGCTTCAATTCAATGTTGGGTATATTTGACCATATTTTTTTTCTAATTTCGGCACTTTTGCGCTGATCAATTGTCTTCAAATCAATTCCTAATTCCTTAGCTCTAGTTTTTAATTCTGGGAGTTTTAAATATAATAAATCCTTATACCTATCCTTTGATGGATGATTGGCATATGCAAAAACACCTTTAGCTTTTGGCGTTGCTAATGAACCATCAAATATTTTATGGATTTCAAAATTACTTGATGAATTCAATAGGTATTCATTTTTAAGAGTAGTAGCATTATCTGCATCAATTACTATTTCCTCTGGTAATTCAGAAAACTCACATATTATTCTTACATCTTTTTTATCTCCATTTACAGAAGCATCATCAGAATCCAGTTTATATTCTCCAAAAAAAAGAGCCAAAGCATCAAGTAAGGTTGATTTTCCTGCATCATTTTTCCCGATTATTGCAGTAAAATCCTTAAATGATATTTCAGTTTCCTCTTGATAACATCGAAAGTTTCTTAATCGTAATTTTTCAAGTTTCATTAATTGCACTCCATAATCCTAAGCTCCACATCCGTCAATCCATACAGATCATACACAAACCTATAAAAATTTCTGTCCAGAATGTTGAGTTGTTTTTGTACTTCAAACACTTAGTAACCTCCACATCTATCATCGAGATTCCCCTAGTAAGCAATCCCTTTATCGAAGCGTAATCCGAATACACCATAAAAGTCAAGAATATATGAGATTCTTAAAAAATACTATCGTCTGGCTCGGGATTATTCTTTTTCGTTCAATGCGGGAGCTTTTTGCTTAGGATTGGAGAGATGTTGTACCAAGCCTCCGTAAAATTCGGTTAACATCACCTCGAGGATCTCAACAAACTTTTTAGTTCCCGAGAAATTGCTTTTAAAATCTTTTATTTGTACAATTCCGAATTCTTTAATTTCTTTATACTTTATCCTGCTATGAATATCATCCATTTTACTATAAGATATCCTTTCCCTAACTCCTGAACGCTTAATCGTTAGTTCAATTACAAGTTCATCCTGCAACGAATTAAAACTCTCTGGATTCTTCTTTTGACAATTTTTCAACTGTTTCTCTAGCCATCCAATCTGTCCCTTAATTGTTGATCTTTCCATTGGGACATTTATCTTTACAGACATTTCGACCAAACGTTTTTCTAACATAACTTTAATTGTAATATCGGAAACTGCGTCATGAATTTTCAGATGTGATATTAGCTCCTTTTCATTGATAATTCTCTTCTTATCACTGTTTATCCTGGCATTCAGGTCCCCTTTGAATTTCCTCTCTCCTGATTTCACAAAAACACCAAGTTTTCTGCTCAGTATTAATGCCATATCTTTTTCTTCCTGATGCCAACTTGTAACAGTATCAATGACGCCTGGATCGTTCATTAGAATATGGGCACCAGATTTTATTCGCGTAATTAATTCTTTCCAACCAGATTTCATTTGATTGAATCCACATACACCAGCTTTGTCATTTTCAAAATAAGCGACTACTTCTTTCATGATCTCAATCTGGTCTTCATCATCAATATTGATATCATTTTTAAACAACAGGACTTGTGCCAATGTTAAAATATTTGCCCATGAAAAATGAAACAAGTTAACATTCTTCTTACGCTTAATGTTGGTCAGGGGAGATTGCGTGGGTTCTGAAACAAACTCGTTTGAAACGGTGATAACTTTCGGAATATGGAACTTTTTTGCAATCTCGATATATTTCTCAATTTGTACCTGATCGAGATTAGCGTTTCCATTCTTCATTTCCAAAAGAGCGGCATCCCTTATCTCACCACTTTTAACAATAATGATTAGCCCGTCTATTCGAGATTCTTTGAATTCGGGAAATTCGATTTCCGTATAGACAAAAACTTGACCGCCTTTCATTATCTTCGCATCGTGAAAAAAATGGTTTCTGAATTCCTTAATTAATCTTAATGCCGAAAGGAATACCGAAGTAAGATTCATTTCACTCTTAATCGGGTATGTGGGTATTAATCGAGCTGGCCGGATAAAAAAATCCTCTCCAATGTAAGAATCAAAATCTGCTTTCTTCAGACCTACAACTTTATTAATTTTGCTGTTCATATCTTTACCGCCTCCACTTATTTATTATTAGAGGATTCGAAGGAATGTTTCAAACGAATTCTCTTCCAATTGCTATATTATACCAAAAAACACTATTCTGCTCAATTTATTATTGGGATCAATAATGGTATCTTCGTATTTTCGTATATACGAAGATACGCCAGAGTGATTAATCATTTCTCTCTGAATCTCTTTCCGTACTCCTTTCGCCCCCTACCTATCTCTCGCCCTGTTGGGGGAGCAATTATAGTGACGGTGTTTCACTTCTTTCACTTACTAGCTTGGATGATAGGTTGAGAAGTGAAAAGCGAAAAGTGACAAATCGAGCAAAGGTAGTACACGAGAGATAAACTGGATGCCACGCTTCGCTCTGCATGACAGGAGACATTCAACTTGCGAACTTGGAACATTCGAACTTGCGAATACTTTGGAATTTACTTGAAATATGTTTCCGCATCCGGAAATGTGCCGGTCAATGATTCTCCCGCTACAAAAAACGCGGTAGAAAGGATATCAGAAAGCACAGCGGAATTACAGATCACAGATACGCTGGAATATCCCGTAGCTGGATAGCCGGTCAAGGGGTCGAAAATATGGCAGTATCTTTTGTCCCTTTCAAAGAAATACCGCTGATAGTCGCCTGATGTCGATACCGCATTGTTATGCAGTTTTATCACCTTGTAATATGAGCCGGAAGAATCCCTGGGATCCTGAAGCCCGACCCTGTATTTTCTGTTGCCCGAACAGCTGACATTGCCGCCGAAATTAAGCAGATATGTGTTTATGCCGTTCTCTTTGAGAAATTCTTCAGCTCTTTCCAGAAGAAAACCCTTGCCCACTGCTCCCAGGTCAATGATGCAGTTCTCCTTTTTCACTTCATTGGCTTCTACGGAAATAATTCTCTTTTTTGCCAAGAAAGCCTTGAGATCTTCCGGTGCGGGGACATGATGGTCATCACCCGGAAAGCCCCAGAGGTCAGAGAGTTCTCCCAAGGTGATATCAAAAGCACCTTTTGTCTCTTTATTCATTTCGATACATAGTTCGATGAGCGAGCAAAACCAGACAGGTGCGTCCAGATGCCCTTCATTGTTCAATTTCCAGACCAGCGAACCCTTTTTGAAGCGATCGATCTGATCGGCGTATTTTCGTAAATGCGCCTCCAGCTCTGTATTCGGAAGGTTTCCTTCATATGTCTTGACGCTGAAAAAGGTATCCGCCAGAAAGAAGGAATACATCTCAGGTTTTTGCGCCGGGGAACATGATAATACGAAAAGCAGAAGAATGAGAGATAATCTATAAAAGAGTTTGTATCTCATTTCTCACGAACTCCATCAGGCTTCCTGCCATATCGCGTGAGAAGTCAAAATGAATACCTGCCTTCTCATAAATATCGGGAATGGGCCTTGAGTAACCCATGCTCAAAGCAGCAAGGTATTTCTCAAGGGTATCATTCGGATCGTTCTTGAAATTCTTATAAAGCTGCAAAGCGCCCAATTGCGCCATCCCATATTCAATATAATAAAAAGGCA
>JAGLWT010000161.1 GCA_023133295.1 bacterium
TTCATTATATCTTCACACTTCACACTTCAGACTGCATTTATCGTTGGAATTGACTCAAATCTAATCATTCCATTGTCATCGTCTTTATAAATCAGAACACCTGCGATCCTTATTCATATGATAGTGGTCGATATTCCTTTTCTTCATTGTAATACCTCCATATTCATTATACTTCTATCTATCGAAATATAAAAGCGTCTTCTTGTTTTTATATTTGAATTTTGATAGAATTACTTATGTTTAGAGCACTAAAAGAGAACCTGTACATGTTCGGTGAATACACCGGTTTTCTCTTCTCTCAGAGAAAGTGGTGGTTCATTCCGATATTTCTTATTATCATTTTTTTCGGTTTGCTAGTTGTTGCTGCGCATATCTCCCCTCTTCTGCCGTTTGTTTATACTCTTTTCTGATGAAAAAGTTTTTCAAAAAAATTCTTCTTGTCCTTACAATATTTGAGACACATCTTTTCATGGGCATCTTGTATTTCCTTTTCTTTCCCGTCTTCAAAATACTCTATTACATTTTTTCGCTCTTGAAGATCAACCCTACGGGCACCAATTATAGGGATGTCAGAGATAAGGATGATGATCTGCATACACTGAAGAGAGGGTATTGATATCATGCTCATTCTGGGCATATCCGCTTTATATCACGATTCTACTGCCGCCATTTTCTGTAACGGCAAGTTGATAGCAGCAGCAGCGGAAGAACGCTTCACTGGGAAAAAACATGACTCCTCATGGCCTGATCATGCCATAGAGTTCTGCCTGAACAGCGCAGGGATCAACCCGGATGAACTTGACCACATCGTATTTTATGAGAAGCCCGTTTTAAAATTCGACCGCATCCTGGACACACATATCCGGACATGGCCCTTCTCCTATCCGGCGTTCTTTCCCGCAATACCCCTTTGGACAAAGGAGAAACTGAAGATCAGATTTATAATAAAGCGCAAATTGGGGAAATATCCACTTTTTGTTAAGCATCATATATCACATGCCGCCGGTGCATTTTACTTATCCGGATTTAAGAAGGCTGCAGTGATAACCATGGATGGTGTCGGTGAGTGGAACACCCTTTCCATCGGCATCGGAGATGCTAACTCCTTAAAGATCCTGAAGACCATCGATTTTCCTCACTCCATCGGTCTTTTATATTCTGCTGTTACGGCTTTTCTGGGTTTCAAGGTCAATAACGGCGAAGGGAAAATAATGGGATTGGCATCTTACGGCAAAGCAACTTTCAAAAAGGAATTTGAGAAATTGATCAGTATTTTCCCTGATGGGAGTTTCAAACTTCATCAGAAATATTTCGCTTATCAAAAGGGAACGAGGATGTTTTCCCGATCTTTTGTGAAACTTTTCGGAAAACCGCGGAAAGCAGAATCCGAAATCACCGAAAGAGATGAGAATATTGCCGCCACCCTACAGTGGGTACTCGAAGAAACGGCATTGAAACTAGCAGCATATGCCAAAGAGCTCACCGGAGCGGACAAGCTCTGCATGGCGGGAGGTGTTGTGCTAAATTCTGTGATGAACGGCGCGATCCTGAAGTCCGGCATCTTCAAGGATCATTTTTTTCTTCCCATAGGCGGAGATGGCGGCGCTGCTCTCGGCGGACCTCTGTATCTCTGGAGAAATGTGCTTGGAAACAATGAGAACTCTCCGTTGAAACACCTTTTCTGGGGTCCCGGGTTTTCTCAGGACCATATAAAGAAACTGCTGATAAGCAAAGGCATTCAGTTCTCGATACCCGATGACCCTGAAAGAACCGCCGCGGAATTGCTTTCCCAAAAGAAGATCATAGCGTGGTTCGATGGCAGGATGGAGCTGGGCGCCAGAGCGCTCGGGCACAGATCTATCCTGGCTGACCCAAGGGATCCGGAGATGAAAGATATCTTAAATGAGCGCGTCAAGCACAGGGAAGCGTTCAGGCCCTTTGCGCCTATGATATTGCAGGAGGAGTTCTCATCATACTTCGGCCATGAGGGAGTCGCCTCGCCTTATATGATACTCTGCCTTCCGGTAAACGAGGGTAGAAAAACATTTCCCGCAGCGATACATGTAGATGGGAGCGCCAGAGTACAGACGGTGAATGAGGAGGATAATTCCAAGATATACTCCATCATATCTCATTTCAAGGACCTCACGGATATTCCTGTTATTCTGAACACATCTTTCAATGTAAGGGGCGAGCCGATAGTAATGTCGCCGGAGGATGCGCTCAAGACCTTCCTCAGTACCGGAATTGACCATCTTTTCATGGAAGGAATACTGGTGGACAAATGAAGCGGGGAGCGATCTGCCTTCTTCTCTTATTGATGACCTTGGGTTTCTCTGAAAAGATAACCAATTTCACCGGTGACGAGATATTCCCCGTTCAGAGAGAGCACCTTTACTTCATCAGATACAATAAAAGTTCCAGCTCCATTGTTAAAAGAAGTCCGGCCGGAGAGACCACCTCTATAATTGAAGATTTCCTGCTTCCCGTCGGCCTTGATGTCTCCCAGGATGAATCCCTGCTCCTATGGATATCCAATATGGAGGATTCGCGAGGTGTATTGAAACTAAGAAATATCCGCAAGGAAAAAGATCAGATCCTGGATTCCGGGAAGCGCTTTGACGGTGCGGTCTTTATCACAAATGATAAAATAGTATACTCAGCGGACAATTGGATCTGGCTCATGGATATCCCGTCAGGGAATAAGAAAAAATTAGGCAGGGGTATAACCCCCTCTTATTCGAACCTTAAGATATACTATGCAAGGGGGAAAAAGATAATCGTTTACAATATAAAAGATGAGAGCGATAAGATCTTCTTTGAAAATACCGGAGAGGTCTTTTACCCTGTAGAAATCGCGGAATATATCTATTTCATTGAGAGAGGTTCCAATATGGCGTTCGTTATCCGGGGCGGGAGCAAATTGCCGTTTTTCAAGAAAGCTTCTCAGGTGGTGACCCTTCATGGCGGAAATGATAGATTATTCTTCTCCCGCAAGGACGAAAATTATGATATTGAAGCGATGGACCTCTGGGGCGATGTGCCTTTTTTCTCGGACAAGAAGGAGTTATTCGCTTACCCTTATAAAGACCTGGAAGAGGAAAACTTGGCCTATGAAAGGTATCTCAGCAGAAACAGCGATGATGCAGCGATCATAAAAAGAGCTTTTTTAAGCGGTATCCGCTTGAAACTCAGGCAGCGGTCCGGAGAGCACTTAGCTTCATTGAAGAACATTATGTCTGAAGAGGAATATTCTTATTATAACATCCTGCACCGATATATTTTCAAGGAGATAACCGTTGAAGAGATGGAAAATGCCGTTTCCGGAAAGTATGGAGAACGAATCGACATCATAAGGGCTAATTACTTCTTCCATCTAAAAAATTACGATAAAGCCCTTGAGATCCTCAAAGGAATGGACCGGGATAGTTCCTTCTCCTTTTCAGCCGGTTTCAATATGGCTTCCATTTATTCCAAGTTCGGCGACCTCTGGGAGATCACCAACTTATGGCAGGAGTTTAGCGGCTCCGTGCCGGCGGCATCCATGGAACGCTTCAGCAAATTACTGGAAAAAGCATTCAGCTCTGAGCTTCTCACCTTCTGGGAGAGGATATACTTTCTTGACCGCTTTGGGAATTCCGATAAAGACAAGGCTATAAAAGCTTCTATTCTGTCTAAGTTAAAGTTATATGATGCGGCTCTGGACCTTCTGAAGGACAATACAAGCACGGATGCGGAGCTGATCCGGTTGCGTATAGGAGTTGAACGGCATGATCTTGACGCCATCGCCAGGATCATTTATCCAGAAGCCAGAAGGTCGGGGATATGGAAAAGTGAGGTCATGTCTCTTCTGGACCTTGATAAGATCTTTAATGATAAGGACAGAAAGACGCTTGAATTTCTATACCGATACTTCCCCACTGACCTATCAGTAGCTTTCTGGTATCTGCTGTATGTAAGAGAGAATCATCCATTGGAAATGAAAGTTATGTATAAAGCCCTTTCCAAGAACGATCCGGTTTATCACTTCAAAAAATACCTCTTGGCATTTTTCTTAGAAAAGGACCTCGCGACCGCCGTCAATAGAAGATTCGCGGCGGCAAAATGGGAGGACCCCGCATTATTTCTGACAATGGGAGTGGAGGAGTTTCAAAGGCGTAATTACAATAAGGCACGCGGTTTATTGCTGAAAGCTTTTACGATCAGCACCAATGAGAATTATCATCTCAATTCACTTATTCTGTCATATCTTTCATCTACATTTCATATGCTTGACGATTATGATAATCTTTACTATTATCTTGGCAAAAAATTGAATTCATATCCCTTCACGCTGAATAAAAAGAAATGGCTGGATGATCAGCTCTTATTTTCAAGAGTACTTCAAGTGCGGGGAGATGGCGACAAGGCCATAGAAAGATTGGATGCTCTCAAAGACGAAGAGTTGGATCTTGAACAGAGGATCAAACTACTTTCGTACATTACTTTTCTGAAGTTCATTAATCGGGATTTCAACTCCGCTCTGCTTTCAACCCTCCGTCTTCTTGGTGAAAAAGAAAAAGTGCCCCAGGCCAATTTCACCCTCGAATTCAAGCTTCTTGGCAATATCTACTATGAGCTGTATGATTTGAAGAACGCAGAAATATACTATTTGAAGGCACTGGAAGAGATCGCCGACTTCAAAGTGGGGAAAAAGGGATTATTTAATTTTCAGGCCACTGTATCCCTGGATGATAAAGGAAGCGGCCTTATCTCAAAGAAGCTCAAAGATAATTTGAAGAAGGAGATATTCAACAAACTCATTTCCATATACGGCCGCTTCAATGATTATGAGAATGCCGACAAGTACCTGAATGAAAGGATCGGACTGCTGTCAAAGAAGGAAAAGAAGCAATCGGAAATGGCAATGGTGTACAATCATTTCGGAATGAACCGGCTAAAAGAAGAAAATTATTCCCGGGCATTCTGGAATTTTAAACAGAGTTATCTGATGCTGAAAAATCTTGAAGTGACCATCGGCCTCGGAGAGAACCTCATTGACATATACTCCTCTAACTTCCCGGTCGCTGATTTTGACCCCCAGATCCCGCATAAGGATTTCCTGAAGATCGTGGATGATCCGAAATTGGATAATGATAAGAAGGCGATACTGCTTTTTCTGAGAATATTTCCAATAATCGAGGGCCTTAAGACCTTTAAATTCGATGAGATGGAAAAAATGCTTCTTGACTATGAAAAGAAATTCGCCCCTCTCATACAGGTACAGAAAAGAATGCAGAAGGTAAAGGATAAGCTTACCGCAAGGGAATTAAAAGCGCTTATGGAGCTCGGGGAGCATTTCGCGTCATTAGCTCTGGGCATATCGGATATGGCTCCTATCGACCGCGGGATAGCCCTGCTTTCTGAGAATCCGCTGAATGGAATGATCTGGTATTTTTTCTTTATCAAAGGTGAAATGGATAAGGCGGTAGAAGCAATTCAGCAGACCTTGGTGCCCATCCCGCCGTCCCTTATGCCCGTTGCTGTCGCTCTAATGAAAAATGCCGCGCAGACGATGTATGAGAAAGATGACCTGATCAATACGATAAAATACCTGGAGCTCTCTTCCACCTTACGCTTTTTTATATACAGCGCTGGCAGGGAATGGGATTTCTCCAGCGAACTGGACAATATTTATTATCGCAATATTGTTTATCTGAAAAATAAATTGCTCCTTAAAGGGATAACCAACCGTGATCTCAACGCCCTTCGGGAGGAGATGTTTTCCAATACCGATTCTCCTGTGAATTTCTTCGTAACACCCTATACCTACGATGTAAAGATGATGCTTGAGACATTTCAGGAAAACACCATATTTTTTGAGGATGCGGAATCGGACATTCAAATAATTTACGATCACGGGAAATTGATAAAGGGAAATAAGGGCGAACATCCGATTGATTATAATATCTCTTATACACAGAACTATGAAAATAAGATCGCTAATTCAAGCACGCTCAACTGGTTGTTTCTTTCAAATGACAGGTTTAATTATAATCCTGAAATGATCTTGGATCTGAATGAGAAGACCAAAGAGATCTCCGGCTTTGGAATATTGAACAGCGGGATCATCAAAAAGGACCAGGGAGGGTCCTGGTATCTCAACAATATGAAATTAAGTGGCCTCATCAAGAAAATTCAGGCCCCGTATCATCTCTTTATAAGTGAAATTCAGGATCATGATGCGGTAGAGATCATACAGCCCCTGCTTCTTTTCTCCGGAATTACCTCTTTTTCACTGGGTAAAACCGCGCAACTGCCTGAATCGCATTTCAGGGAGCGCAATCGCTACAACGCCTCCGGAGAAATCTGCAAGCAACAGAAATACTTCGGCTACAGAGGCATCGATAAGGACAGCATTGAAACGCATATCAGCTCAAAGATCAATATCCTGCTAAATCTGGCAATTGATTCATATAAGAAAAAG
The DNA here is from genome assembly GCA_023133295.1 of bacterium. GTDB lineage: Bacteria > AUK180 > AUK180 > AUK180 > AUK180 > JAGLWT01. The sequence goes on from JAGLWT010000161.1 coordinate 6,467, forward strand.
AAGTGGGCGCTGTCCTCTATTTATTTTCAGAATCTCATCAATATCTACGGCTCTCCGCTTGAAAGTGATCAGAAGACCAAGATATTCACTTACTTCATAAATTCTCTCTTTTACAGCGGGCAATTTGACCTCGGCATACATTATCTGAATAAAGTGATCGATGACTGTGAAAAAGAGCATATCGACAGCAAAGAGGTCCTTTACCGTTTCCTTAAGAACCTTCTAACCTTTTATAATTCAAAGAAGGACCTGAGCGGGGCAATGAAGACCGCGAAAAAGATGCAGGAGGCATTCGACGACAATAACCTTTACCTCTTTCCCATACTCCTGACTCAGTTAAATCTCCTGCAGTCCAATGGAATGCATGGAAAAGCTCTTCAATTATCGGAGCGTCTATACTCTCTTATGAATACATCTCCAAATGGAGCAGGAAGTTTTGGTTCTATAATAATTCTCAATAGAGCACGACTTATGCAGGCCTTCGGCAAAGACCCGGAGCAAGTAGCCGCACTATTTAATAAGGGTTTCGAGTTCGACATTCTTTCTAATAAGGGAAAGAACATCGATCGTTTCTTCTTTGATTACTTACGCAGTCTGATCCGGATCAAGCAATGGGATCTGGATAAAGCCATTTCAACATATTCTAATTATCTCTCTGATCTTTCGCTTTTTGCTCCTTTGAAGGGAGCCGCAAAGCTGAAAAGCGGAGACCTTGGCGGAGCAATGGACATAGCACGGAAACTCATCGCAGCAACAGATACCGACAAGACCTCGGGCTACAATCTGCAGGGCCTCGTGTATTTTGAGCTGGAGGAAGTACAGCTTGCAGGCAAAAGCTTCACTAAAGCGCTTGAATACTCCATCAAGACCAAGAATACCGATGACATCTCAAATATTACCTCCAACCTCGCGATAATCGATATTGCCCGCGGTGACCTTGAAAAAGCAAGATCTAAGATCAATGAGATCCTCTCTCTTGACCGCAAGGGCAACAAGGTATATGACATTCTCTACGACCTCCGATTACTCACCGTTCTCCTGGTCCGAATGGGCGTACAGCCGAAACAGGAGATCAAAGAGATAATGCAATTAGCCACCGAACACAATTATTCCGAATACATCTTCTTTGCCCGTATGTGGAAGATAATCACATCTACCTCAGATGCCGGGCCTCTTAAGGAACTTCTCAAATCAAATCCGCCGGAACTCATTAGAGCTGAGCTCCTATACCGATTATCTCGCTCGGAGCCGGCTTACGCAAAAGACCTCATTGCTCTCATCCCCGCCTTAGAGGGCTTATCTTCCTTTGAATTGATCAAGAACGGTATGTCATTTGACCCCGTTTCAGCATTCATTGATTTCTTCAGATCGAATCGGCCTGAGATTTCCCTTCATTTTTTCTACAAGTACATTCTGTCCACTGAGGAACGGGAAAGAACAGTTTTCACTCGGAAAGCGGATGAATTGATCCCGGGAAGATATTTGATCCTTTTGGGAAATGTCCTCTTTATCATCGAAAATATAAATGGAGCGCTACAGCAGTATGAAAAAGTATTTGACCGTCAGGAATTCAATAGGAATTTTTCCGCCCTCTACAAAAAGGTAAAGGCATTTTCCGCAATTGAGCTGGAAGTTGATTATTTCAGAGAACTTTTTTCGCCGCAGGGCAGAGAATCAAAACCGTTCAACGACTCTCTCATACCCACAGGGAATATCTTCCTCCTGCCCTTGAATATCATCTACCCCGATAGGGTCAAACTCTACTCAATGCCGTATAAAAGAAGGAATTCAACAGAGAGCCGTCAAGCCGAATTCGCGAGTGAAAATAAAGCTCACTTCTCACATCTTCGCAAAAGCATAGAAAGTGATATGTTCTTCGCGCTTTACCCTCTTGAGATCAATTATGTTGACCCTTACCTTTCAAGGACAGGCGAGGGCCTCAAGGACCTCTCCGATTGCCGCAATTATGATCTTGTCACACTTAATGCAGGCACTCCTTTACCTAAGGCCTTCAGAGGTGAGGATATTCTTGTTGCTAATAATAATACGCTTTTAATACTTTCTCCCCGAGATGATGACGCCTATTTCTCGGTGTTTATAAGAAAGTTCCTGGAATGTAAAGACTTTGATAAAACCAGCAAGTGGATGAAGGAAAGGTTTAAATTTCCAAGATACTATGCTTTATTCAACTTTATCAATACCGCGCTTGAGAAATAGCGTTACAAAGAAGGCGCCCATGAAGGCGGTATATATCGTAAGATAATAAAGAATTCTGAAGCCGGGGATCAGCGAAAGCATGAATACGATCAAAGCCCCGATAAATATCGCCAGATATTCATTGATCTTGGATACACCGAGCAATTTAACGATATTTCGTCCAAGCCACAGGTATAATGCGGCCGATGCGAAAAGCAGTGAAACCACAAAAAAAAGAGTCACAAAAAGGGAGATCGGTATTCCCAGAATAGTGATAAAGAATATAATAATGACAAAGAAAGCGAGAAAATTATACAAAAGGCCCCAAAGAAATCCACTGAAGGGAGAGGATACCAGATTATTTTCCATCTTTTTAATAAAGCGTCTGAAAATGAAAAAAGCGAAAAACACAAAGAACACCTTCAGAATGAAATGTGAGGCCTTCGCGAGTATCTTGTTCTGAATACCCGGGAAATTGGTAAATTCCTCAAGGTAAACATTATTCTCTATGCCATTCTGAAGATCAGCACCTTCATCTATCAGAAAGACATCACCTATAAAATCAACAGTGCCGCCGATTACCGCAAAATCCTTGATATGCAGCTTGGAGCCGATAAAGACCAGATCACCCTTGACCTCTCCCGAGATCTCCAGTACATCGCCGTAGAAGGTGAGGTCGCCATCAACCGTTCCCTCGACAATGGAATTTCCCACTATCAGCAGATCTTCTTCCACGATCTGCCCTTCGGCTACATTATATGTCCCCACATTTACCTGTGCAAAGATCGAAGAGATCATAATGATCAGAAACAGGATCACTAAAAGTAATTTTCTCATTTCAGCCTTGTCTTAAGCCGATATACAACAAAGGGAAGCATAAGGAAGAAAAGCAGAAGGACCGCAGTCAATTGATTACTCATGATCCCGTGAATGAGCGAGAAGGTCTTGAAGGCGAATTCGCCCATATATTCGAGCCATTTTGAAGCCAGGAAAATAAAGAAGTATCTCAGAGCGCGGGAGATATCCGTCCATTGGATAATGTTTTTCAAAAAGAATGCATTAAACACAAGGGTGTAGATCACTACAGCAAAAGAGACATATCTCGCCCTTCGCCAGAAGATCAGGCGGCGGAGCCGCTCCGACAATGGAGAGAAAGAGATTTGTGAATGCTGAATTTCTGGTACGGGGGCGGTCCTTATGGAAGAAAGCATTGAATCTATCTTCTCATACTTACTCTTTTCAATATTTCTTTTTTCAATGAATCTTTTTTCTTCTTTTTTCCATTTATCCATCTCTGGCTCCATATTTTGTTGCTATTTGCACCAATTTCTCTTTGGCCCTGAACAGGCGTGTCATTACCGTACCCATAGGTATGTTCAAGGATGCTGCTATCTCTTTATAATTCATATCCTGAAGGTATCTCAACTCCACCACCTGACGATATTTCTTGTCAAGGCAGGATACACAAAAAAGCATTGTTTCATATTCGCTCTTCTGCTTATATGTATCAGCGGGTTCGTGCCCATCCGAAACAGGCAGCTCATCTTCCGGAGAATAAAAAGTGTCCACCGAATATATGGTGACCTTGAAATTCTTTCTGATGTAATCCACCGTAACATTGTGGGCTATAGTTGAGATCCAGGTTGAGAAACGGCTTTTTTGAGGATTGAATGATCCAATATACTTGAATGCCTTAAAAAAGGTGTCCTGGACAAGGTCTTCCACATCCTGATTATTTCCCAATAACTTTCTGATCCTGCTTTGAACGAGATTGCAGTATTTGTTAAAGAGCTCTTCAAAGGAATCCAGATCCCCCTTTTTTACTTTTTTAAGGAGGATCTCTTCTTCCTTCATTGGATTATACGAGCTGAGCTCTTTGTTTATTTCACTAACTTATGATATGCAGCCAATCCTTAAACAAAAACAGGAAACGGCCGATAAGCAGAGAAATTCTTCCCATAACGGTCAGGCCGAAGGAGGCGCCGAAACCGATCATCAGAAAATATATACCGACCTTGGCAACGATCCCCACAACTCCACGGTGTTTCCAGGAGAAAAAGAAGTAAACGATAGCCGTAAAAACACCTAAGAGGAAAAGTACACCGCTGAATATTCCAAAACCGGTGATCCCCGGCTCACTGAATACGGTCAATGTCTCTCTCAATTGTATAAAGATACTTGCCTGGAAGGTGTAAGGGATGCCGTATCCCGCGCCGATGCCCAATGAGATAGCGATGGGGAATCTGATCAGCCACGATGTCTTCTGCGAAAAGAATCCCAGATACATAAGGCCGATAAAACTCGGAATAAGGTAAACCAGCTGGCCTTCCCTGAAGATCGGTGTAATGACATAATTCATAAATCCCATGTGATACTGCTGTCCGATAATATATCCGACACTGATGCCGATAAGAAGGTGTTCGGCGATCCTGTACAATGGATTGTCCTTATACAAAAAGGAAAATATTGATAGGGTCAGTATCGCGCCAATAGTGGTCTGTATTATATTGATCATGCTTCACCCCCTTTCTTCGTGATGAAATATCCAATATTGCCCAATAATATGAACAAGAGGATCATAATATGCGCCCATGTCTGCGACGCCATGCCGCCGAGGCCTTTTCCGGGCTTTGCTGTATCCGGAAAATGTCTCATGTTCAATGTTTCGTAATCCGCGGCTCCCCTCATGCCGTTAAGAAGTCCAATGAGCTGGCCTGATTGGATAAAGGGATAGTAATCCGCAGCCATAACGGCGGTTACACCGGCAGCAACGGGACGTCCGAATTTTGTATTCACATAGACCACCCAGGCACCGACCGATCCGCCGGCGGCAAGATCAACGACCAAGGATACATCTTCATAATTCTTGATCTTATTGGTATTGGAATTGAACATCTCGTACTGCATCAGAGATATCCCGCGATAATCCGTATTCAATGTGGAGACCATATCCTTCCCCATTCCAAGCATGATGGAAACATAACCGGGCTTATAACCGAAGTAGGTGTAATCCACGCCGGAGAGGATCAAATCTGCCTTGAACGGCTCAAATTCATCCGCGGCGCCGGTAGCACGCAGTATTTCCATAAGATCCGAAAAGAGATCAATATCATCCTGATTTCTTTCAAAGATACCCACGGCGAGCTTCATTATACGGAAATGAACCTCATCATCCGTGAGTTCCTTGTCCGCTTTATACTTTTTTATCTCATCAAGAGCATCAATCTCCTTGAGCTTTTCATCCATTATTTCAAGGTTGATCTTGAATGCCTGTGATTGTATAACATCAAGCCCAAGGCCTGCCGCGGACGGCCAGGCAAGGGCGATCCCCATTACTCTTATACCTCTCTTGAAGGCATGATATACGACGGCTTTACCCATAGGGTTCAGCTCCGCAAGAGAATCAGGAGAATAATCAAAACCTATCAAAATGGTATTACCGGGTTCAAGATTCTCCATAAAATCATATAACATATTGACGGTCTTGGCAGGTTTCACCTTTACGCTGAATGAGAAAAAGAGAGGTAGAACGACCACAATGGCCATTAAAAGGTATATCCATCGCCTGTCAATATTGGTTAGCCATGTGAAAAAATTATGCCATGAAAATTTCATCATAACCCCCTTATTCCGTGCCGCCAAGCCACGATTTCTCAATACCGAAGATGATCTTCAGTGAGGTGGCAAGCATTCCCATAGCAACTCCGAAGCCAATGGCTCTCTTTGTCGCTGCATTCGGCACATCAAGGATGAATTGCGTTATCCCCTGGAAGTCAAACATCCTCGACCATTGAAAGGCCGCGGCTTCACCTCCGTTCAATTTAAGCATGAACTGATAGATATTCTCTCCAAGGGGCACCCTGCCGATCATCACGATCGCCGCGGTTATCAGAAGCAATGTAGCTTCAATATTCCTGGCACGGAATGACCGGTACGCGGCAGAGGCGATGTAAAAGGCGAGCATTGAGAACATCGTCGCCTGCATGGGGACCTGCATATTCATAAATATCCAATTATAAACTGAATTGCCGGCGATCCCGCCCAGGACCATACCGTTGCCAATATTCCACTTAGGTGCGATTATAGCGAGGGCGGCCATAAGGACCATCCCTATCAATTCAAGGTAAGAATAGGCATAATCTCCGCTTTTTCTTTTTATCTTAACAGCATTCCTTCTCCAAAGGGAAGCTACGGACATTATAACCGCAAAAACACCTATTATCTTCAACCACTTCTCGAAAACCTCGTGCTGTAGATTATCCACAACCCATGGAGTTGATACAAGAGGTACGAAAAAATAGATTATACCGAGGGTCAGAACCAACATCAATGGTATTTGTCTCTTCATCATCAACTCCTATTAATCCGGAATATTCTGCAGAATATAGGTGAACCAGTGAACACCCATAAGCTCAAGAACGATCCCTATTATTATGATCAACATTATCACCTGCTTACCATAATCCTGCGCCTTCAGCGTAGAAAGCAGAAGGGGATCTCTGGAAAGGTAGGCGCTGGCAGCATACAATTCTTCGCCGATAAGCGTATAATCACAAGAAGTGATAAAGAACGGCACCTGCGTTATGGCATCGGTGCCTGCTATCTGAATAGCGCCGACTTGATTACCGGTCTCGGACATCAGAAGGGCTTCGGCAAAGAACATGCCCATATAAAATACGGTAGCCGGTTTTTCACGGACCATGATACCGTTTACACCCGCCGCATAGGCGAATTGGGCGCTGGTCAGATAGAACACATTTTCTTCCTGAAAGGCGTCCGGTTTGCCAACATCTATATAGGCCTCTCTGACGACCTCGCGGATAACAGTAAAAACGATCGGGTCATATGCGGGAACTATAAGCGGGGTCTCGTATATGGCGACCTTCTTCGCGATCTGCCCCAGAATATTGATCGAGGCAAGGGTCGCAATATCCGAGATACTACTCAAGCCGGAGATATAAAGCACCGGCCTCCCCATCTCTGTCGCCCTGCCCACGGCTTCTTCCACAGCGGACAGCCCGGCGATCGGACGGATGAAATACTCCTTTCCGCCTTTTGTAAGCTTATAAACGATAAGAAGCATTATGATAAATGCAATGGAGAAAAGATAGACCCAGGACTTGTCCAGATTTAATGGCTCCACCCTGGGATGTATCGCCTCATAGTATTCCCCGAAAGTGAGAATGCCACTAGTTGACTCAACCACTACGGTAAAAGACATCATGAAATTATTCTTTGCTTCCTTGATCTGGGCTTTTATTTCGGCAAGATCGGCCTTGGCCTCTTCTTTGTTGAGATCACCTGCCTTAAGTGCCGCCTTTATTGCTTTCTTCTCTTCTTTCAGACTGTCAAGAAGCATCTTCTTATCATCATCAAGATTCTTAAGACGGATCTCATATTCCTTATTTGCCATATTATAATAGGGTAAACGGAATTTATCCTTCAAGGCAATATCATCAAGCACCGATTGTTCATAGGTATATTTCGGCAATCCGATAATAGAAATATTTCTGACCTCATTGAAACCGTCGGGATTTATACATTTACCGCCCTCAATATCCTCTTCAACCAGAGCACCTATCTTGGCGTAGATCCTGTAGTATCTTACCGGATTCCTCACCAGAAGTGAATTTTCATCCGTGATGGCAATAGCTTTCGTCTCACCACCCTGAAGCTCCTCATATGCCGAGAGTTTCCCCTCGGGAGAAAGTTCAAACACCGTGTCGCCGTCCTTGTAAACCGCTGTCAATTTTTCCTTATCGTAATCGAATAAGGAAATGTTGTCATCTGGTGAAAGTTTGAACCGAATGATCACGGAAGCACCGTGATCGTACTTAAAATCCTCTACCGTCAAGCCTGCGATACCCTTCACTCTATCTGACTGCTGGGAAAATGGTATCACAAAGACGCAAAGGAGGATTAGAAGAACTAAACCGAATCTTTTCAGGATCATAGAAATCTCCTTTTTTGAATATTCTTTATTATATTATAAATGGCTCTTTATGTCAATGTAAATCTCGCTTCAGAAAGGGAAGTTTTCTGAAGAGTGCACAAGTTCACAAGGCACAAGTGGAACAAGATAAAGAGAAAAATCAAAACCGGTGTAGGGGCACGGCATGCCGTGCCCGATGCGAAGTATGAGGTGGATAAGAAATAGTGAATAGTGAAAAATGAATAGTGAATAATTGCATAATCTTCGTAGGGACAGGGCTTGTGACCTTGGAAACCCCGATTACATCGGGGACCTGTCCTCTGTCATTCCCAGACGAATGACCTTGGAAACCCCGCCCTTACTTCGGGGACCCGATAATCCATCTTCTTCTCCACCTATCACCCTATCATCCTACAACCATGCTATCTATTTCTCAACCTTGAACATTTGAACTTTTGAACGATCTTCTCTCTGTTACATTCTCCACACATTTTTGAATGTCATTCCCTTTCTCTTTCATTCTTCAATTCTCAATTCTCAACTTGTGCCTTGCCCCTTCCACCCTGTTCCACTGGGTCCACTTGTACCTGGGTCCACTGCGCAGCGTGTCCCTTGTGCTCTGCGAAGCATAACCTTTCAACTTTTGAACATTTGAACTTTTGAACAATCTTCTCTACTCGTATCTCAGAGCATCGATCGGATGGAGGGCAGATGCTTTCTTGGCGGGGATAATGCCGAATACTACACCTATTATAAGAGAAAAGAAGACGGAGAGGACAATAGCGCCCGGTGAAATATAGGGTTTCCACTTGATCAACCCTTCCACGGCAAGGGTTACAAGAGAACCGATCGCAATTCCCGCGAAGGCCCCCAATAATGATAAGATGACGGCTTCATTCAGAAACTGCCTCAGTATAGTGACTTGAGTCGCGCCCAGGGATTTGCGGATGCCGATCTCTCTGGTGCGTTCGGTTACAGAGATAAACATGATATTCATGATGCCGACGCCGCCCACAAAAAGCGATAATGCGCCGATAAGCGTGATGATCATGGTAACCGTGTTCATCACCGAAGAGAAGGCATTTATTTGATTTTCAACGAATTGCATTCCATAATATGTATTTCTGCCTTTTCTTAAGCGGAACATTGAAGTGAGGCTCTTTCTTGCGGCGGTGGGTTTAACCCCTTCCTTGAGGCCGAAGAGGATATAATTGATCCTGCTTATTCCAAAAGTGGTCTTGACCGTCCTTTCAGGAACATAGATTTCCTTCTCTTCTCCGACAAAGGAGGATAGGAATGACTGTAATTCGATCTTCTTCATCACACCGATAACAAAGAACGGGAAATCCCCGATCTTCACCACATGTCCCACCGGATCATCTATACCATGGCGTTCGAAAAGCTCTTTTTTTATTCCCTCGGTTATCACGCAGACCCTTCGAAAATTATTGTTCTCAAAGGATGAGAAAAACCTTCCTTTTTCGATATGGCGGTTGTTAAGCCCGAAGTATGACGGCGAAACTCCCATTATCGGACAATCCAATCTCTTATCAGACCGCCTCACTTCTCTATACAGCGAAAGAGTAGGTGAAACATCCTTAATAAAAGGCAAGGACCTCAGGAATTCCACATCGTAATTATTCAGCGGCTTATAAACGGTATCCTCCCTCTTATCCGCCCATATCGCGGCAAGATTTGAGCCGAAGCTCTCAAGGTCTTTCTTTATTGAAAGTTTCCCTGCCTCACCGATGGATATGATGCCGATAATCGCCATAACGCCGACGACGACACCCAGCATGGTCAGGAACGACCGGGTCTTATTCCCCTTAAGGTTTCCCAGTGATTGTACGAGTTCTTCCCAAAAATCGTTCATTTCTTATGTACTTCTATTCTCTCTATTCTTCCGTCAAGGATGTGTATGGATTTGTCGGCATGCTCGGCGATAAAATTCTCATGCGTAACAACGATTATGGTTACTCCGGATTTATTCAGAGAGTCAAATATCTTCATGATCTCTTCACCTGATTTGGAATCCAGATTTCCCGTGGGTTCATCCGCCAATATCAGATGCGGGTCATTGGCAAGGGAGCGGGCGATCGCTACGCGCTGACGCTCTCCGCCGGAAAGCTCTGACGGCAGATGTTCGGCGCGCCCGGAAAGTCCCACACTTTCAAGAAGCTTATCCGCGCGTATATGGCGCTCCTGCCGTTTTACGCCGGCATAAATAAGCGGAAGCTCAACATTCTTTCTTGCATTCAGCCGAGGGAGCAAATTAAATGTCTGGAAGACAAAACCTATCATCTGATTTCGGATCGAGGCCATCTCAACATCATTCAATTTGCCGACATCTTTGCTGTCTAAATAATACTCGCCTGATGTGGGAACATCCAGACAGCCCAGAACATTCATCAATGTGGATTTTCCTGATCCCGACGGACCCATGATGGCGAGGTATTCGCCCTTTTTGATCTGCAGGTCCGCGTCCACAAGAGCGGGAACCTCGACCTTGCCCATTTTGTAGATCTTACTTATCTTCTTCAACACTATTAAATTCATAATTAATTTCCTGATTTTCCAATAAGGCCTTCTCTGAATAGCTTACAACCCTCATATCCTTCTCAAGCCCTTCCTCGATCACAGCATAGAAATCATTCTGCATGCCCAATTTAACATCGACATATTTCACCTTACCTACACCTTCCTTTTCCGAAGGTATCACCCTGTACACAAAGTAATATGCTCTATTCTTATTTTCTCTTTGTTTCTTTTTGCTCTTTTTGATGAAGTAACCCTTTTTTTCAAAGAGGGATTCGATGGGAACTTTCAATACATCTTTCAAGGTTTTGAAAACTATCTTTCCCTCTATCGGTATATTATGAGGAAGAGCTTCATGAACAAGAGCCGAAGCCTTCACTTGTATTACCTGAGCCTCATTCAACATCTTCGGCTCAAGCGAAATATCCGTTATCATGCCATCCATTTTTAATGTGGGAAGCACTTCGGAAGTGATCTGAACAGACATCCCGTCGGCTATCTTTTTTGAATCGAGGATATTGACATTCAGGACGGCTTCCATATTATCTCCTCTTGAGACGGTGATGATGGGCCGTGTCAGTATCAGTTCATCCCCTTTCACATAGTTGACATTCAGAACTCTTCCTGCAAACGGAGCTTTTACAGTAAATTTTGATCTATTGTAAGTATAGCCCATTGTCATATACTCCCTGAAGGCATGGTTATGATAAAGGGTTCGCGCTTCTATCAGCCCGGTCTCCAAGGTGGCAAGCTCCTTCTGCGAGATGCCCCCCTGATCGAATACCTTCTGCGATGAAACGAATTCCCTTTTTAATGTGGAAAGATTTCTTTCAGCTCGGATAAAATCCGTATAAAGCCCCATCAGGGTCTGTGAGAATCCAATGGAGAAAAGCTCATCCCCTTTTTCAAAGAAATTACCCGATTTCGCATTGATCCCGCCGATCCGTCCATCAAAATCTCCGCCGTATTTCTCTACATATTTATAGCGCAGATATCCATTAGTAAAAATATAGCCCTGAAATTCATCGGGAGCTACCGTGATCACCTTGACCTTGTTCAAGTTTTTCTTCCCGTTTGATGTCACCCCGACAATGATCAATAATATGATTATCACCAGAAGTACAATCCAGAATATAGGTAATTTTTTCTTTTTTTCTTCCACTTATACCCCCAAATTCATTAACATGGCCAGGCCCGCTGAGAGTATCAGCCATGGGATAAATACGAGCGCCAGCGTCTTTGTAAAGGCCTTCTTGCCCATAACAGAAAGTCCGACCGTCAGTATTGCGATATTCCAAAGAGCAAGGACATTGTTCACCGCAAGAAAGTTGTAAAGGAAGGGAAGAGTGGTCTCCTTATTGAGAAGCATCTGAAAACCAATCGCGGATGATCTGATATCCTGTAGTGAATTCATGAATTTATAATCCGAGACAATATGATAAATAGTGTTAACGATCCCGCCCGCGACCTGCGTAAAATAGGCAAGCATCACTATTATCCATATCTTTCCGAATGTGAGATTATACGAGAAGAAATAAAGATACACCCAGAGAAAAGTAGCCACGATAAGGATAGCAAAAAGTATATTGACCGGCATGAAGGCCCCTTGAATGTTGAATCCCTTTACAATACCTCCAAGTATCTCACCTTCATCGATGTCCCTTCCTGCTGTAGACATCTTCTCGGCGGTTTCACGGGCCAGCTGAGGAGCGAATTGCTTCATTTGAGGCAGCATGATGTAATATGTCGGTATTACCAGTAAAGAGTATATCAAAAGGAGCCAGAGCCAGGGATATTTATAGAATTCATTCTCCTCATAATTCTCTCTCAACTGTCTGAAGGCCGCAAAAGGTTTGTCAATGATATTTATCAGTATCTTGTACCACATAATTATTCTCCCATATAGAATTGTATCTGCAGATAATTGCTGTTGATCTCAAAAAGCGTATTTGAATAACTAAGGCGTACGGACTCATCGCTCAATTGTATCTCTTTCATCTTCTCAAGTGATACAAGGCCTGCCTCATACCGTAATTTTGTCATCTCATGGAGTTTGGCTGATTTTTCAACCTGTTTTTCAAGGAGTTCAAGATTCTGCAAGAGAGTACGGTGCAAATGGTAGATCTCTTCAAGTGTCGAAGAGAAACTCTTTTCGTATTCCCGTAGGGAGATCTCACTCTCTTTCAGCAACTCCCCTTTCAATTTGAGTTGAAGCTTCTTTATGGAAGCGTCAAATACAGGCAGGTCAACTACGAGATAACCGTACCAGCCGCTTTTTTTATAATCAGAAAACGCGTCTGCAAGCTCTTCCGCCCTGCCGTCCAGTGCGTATCCCAATGCCACATATGCGGAGAAATACTTCCTAAATTTGTCGAATTTCAATTCTCTATTCAATTCCGAGACGGTGATCTTCATATTCGCGCTGTTATTATCGTTCTCAAATGCCTTTTTCAAAAAATGTGAAAATTCGGGGAGGTCAGAAAATAGTTTTGTCTGGCCGGGATCCGGATCAAGTACCTGCTCCTCGTTGACATATTCTCTCATCTTCTTGAGATCACGGCGGAGTTTTTCGGCTGCTCCCTTCGCGGCGATCTTTTTCTCCATGAGCAAGATCTCTACATCCATGAGGTCCATTTCAGAAGAGATTCCCGCGGCATTTGTCGTACTTGTTATCTCAAAAAGATTCTGCGTATTGGAAAGCTGTTCCTGTGCTATCTTCTCCTCCACCACAGAGAGCTGAGCCGCGACATACAGAGACATAGCGGATCTTTTTATCCTTCTCATTGCCTGTTGAAAGTCGTTCTTTGCAATAATGAATTCCTGCTCCTTCCTTCTATATGCCCTTCTGGAGGGATCCTCTTCCAGGATCGGAAATCTCAACGAGATATTGGACGAAAGATTGTACTCCTCAACCGCATTATAAAGATTGTATTCGGAATTGTACCTTCTTATGTCATTATTAACTACCAGCGCGCCGGAGAATGGCAGCCACTGTTTAAATGACAGCGCTCCGGAATAATTGTCGGTCTCACTGATCAAGGATATTCTATCCGGAAGCCCGAAGAAATTGATATAATTCTCATTCCATGAATAATCCGGGCCGCGGAGGGAGAGGGCGACCTGCGGCAGGAAACCGCCACGCGCTATCCTCACCTCCAGTTCCTTCTGGTCGTAATTCAGCTTTGCCATCCTCACTTCATCCGAATTCTCCATTGCCAGGGTCAGATAATCCTTCATGGACAGAGAATTGGGCGATATCATAATCAAAGCAAAGCCAAAAAGCAAAAGTGTTCTTCTTATAGTTCTCATATGATATTATACCCGATTTGCCATCTAATATTTCATTTTTGTCAGATTTTCCTGATTTTGGGCAAGATATCTTCAAGTCCTTTAAAAAAGGAGCAGAATATTATATAATCCCCTATATGAAAAACGAATTCAGATCCGGCTTTGTTTCCATCTTCGGGCGTCCCAATGCGGGTAAGTCAACACTTATGAACAATTTCCTTGGAGTGCCCCTTTCTTCGGTCTCCAAAAAACAGCAGACCACAAGAAACAGGATCACAGGAATTCTTAATGGAGCTGATCATCAGATCGTGTTCCTCGACACCCCCGGGATCACAAAAGCAGGTGCAGCGCTGAACCGCATACTCAATCAGTCCGCGAAAGGAGCGCTCGAACTCTGCGACATTGTTCTCTATGTGATAGACGCATCAAGATACAGGGATGATCCCGAGCTCGAAGAATTGCTCCAGCGATCGGGCAAACGAGTCATATGCGCGCTGAATCAAGTTGACAGAATGGACAAGAAGGCCCTATTGCCCATCTTGGAGAAATTCAATTCAAAGAAATTTGTCAGCGAAATAATCCCGATATCAGCTTTGAAGGGATCTAATCTTGATAAATTGAGAGAACTGCTCATAAGAGAATTGCCGCAGGGCGAAATGTATTATCCAGCGGAATACATTTCGGCGAATCCTGAGAAATTCATTATCGCCGAAGCGGTTAAGGGCGCTGTTTTTAATTTGACTGGCGAAGAGATCCCGTACAGCACCGCTGTTATGGTAGAAAAGGTTGAGGAGAAGAAAAAGATCATCGTGGTATGGGTGGTTATTTATGTGGAAAGAGCCACGCAGAAAGGAATGATCATAGGCAAAGGGGGCAAGATGGTTTCCAGGATCGGTACATCATCCCGTATTCTGCTTGAAGAATTATTCGGCAAGAAATTCTACCTGGAGATATTCGTCAAGGTGAAGCCGCATTGGTCTAAAGACCAGGCTTTTTTAAAAGAATTGGGATATACATACTGATATGAATAAGTTCGTAAAAATTTTGAAATTCTCAGAAGAATTCCAGAAGAAAGAAATACTTAATAAAATGGTGGAGCAGGCAGATGGAGATGAAGACCTTTTACAGCTTGTCTTGGAAAGAGAGACTCATTCTCCCACCTATATCGGGCACTTTACCGCGATACCTCATCTGGTCTCTCCAAAGATCAAAAGCGATCATTATATCCTTTTTCTCCTTGGCCACAAGGTCCAATGGGGGGAAAAACAGATGGACCGTGTGTCATCCATCCTGCTTCTTTTTTCCTCTGACAGGGAGAAGATCAAGCATTTTATGTCAAAAGTGGCATTGGTCTTGCTCAAAAAGCCGCGGGGAGAACCCTTTTCAGGATCCGACCTGGAAGATCTGATGAATGAAGAAAAATAGAAGCAAGACCCTTATTTACCTGCTTATGCTCTTTCTATTGCAGGCTTCGGTCTGTAATGCAAAAGCAATTTACCGCACGGAAACCATTTACATACCCTCTCCTGTGACCATGCATATCTTATCTTTTGAAAAAGACGACTTCTTCATTTCCGTTCATACCGTTGAAGACCCCTATGTAAAAGAACTATCTTCCATTGTCGAGAGTTCCGGGGCGCTTTTCGGCCTCAACGGAGGCTTCTTCGGAAGAGAAAATAACGAAATACTCGGCTTGCTCAGTTCAAACGGCAAGATCATTTCAAAGAAGAAATTATTTGGACGGGGCTCATTGATCGTGGGAAATGATAATTCCATTCGAATAGATATGTTGAGCAGAGAGGATCTGACCGGGGAGATTGCCCTGGAGGAACGCTTTATCCTTTCGGGCGGACATATAATTCTCCGGGACTCCAAGGTACCCGTATTGAAGAGTAAAAAAAATCCGATGACAGCGGTCGGATACAATGCGGACCGAATCTATCTCGTTGTCGCGGAAGGAAGAAATCTTACTTCATGGGGCATAGATGAGAAGCGTTTGGGCGCATATATGAGAGAGATAGGCTGTACACATGCTATCGCGATGGACGGCGGCGGGTCCTCAGAACTCTGTTTTCACTCAATAGCCGATGATGAGATCCGTTGCTCAGACGATCTATTCTCCAGCAACGGCAATCGCCCGGTAATAGTAAATGATACATCCGACGGCGGTGAAAGGCCTATCAAGACAGCAATACTCTTTTTTAAGAATGATTTTCTCTTTAATCCGGGAAAAGACCTTTCCAACCGGATCGTGAACAATGTGATCGCAAAACTGAACCGCCATTCATTTCATATTTCAAAAGCGGCGGGTACTTCGGATATTTTCAATGTGCAGTGCGCACAGGGAGAAGCGGTATATTCAGGTAAATACTCGTCCGGAAAAAGCGAAACAGAAGATGTCATGGTGCTTTTTGGAAAAAAAGGTAAAAATTATGTTCCAAAGCTCACTTTTTTTCCGGTACAGTCAGGAGAACCCCTGATAGAGATAACCGACGGACTGGAATATTATTCTATCGTCTCCAAGGACTCCAATATATATTTCTTCAACCTTCCTAAAGAAGAGATGCTCCGGCGGGATAAGCTCTGTGAACTTTTGATTTTTCATACCGTTAGTGATATAATTAACAGTTCTAAGGAGTAATAATGTCGGAAATCCGAAAGAATCCTGTTACCAATGGCTGGATAATCATATCCACTGAGCGGGCAAAGAGGCCCAGAGACTATCATGCGGAAGAGATCCCTGACAGAGTCGATGTTCCGTGCCCATTTTGTCCGGGAAATGAAGACCTGACCCCCGGGGAGATATTTTCATACAGAGCTCCGGAAGACGATGGTAAATGGTGGCTCAGAGGCTTCCCCGCACAGGCGCCAATACTCAAGATCGAGGGGGAAATAGACCAAAAAGGATTCGGTATATACGATCATCTGAACGGTATCGGCGCGCATGAGATCATTGTGGAAACCCCGGATCATCACGAGCGTTATGCGACCATGAACACCAATCAGATAGAAAAGATACTCTGGGCGTACCGGGACCGGATCATCGATCTGAAAAGGGATAAGCGATTTCGATATATTCTTGTCTTCAAGAATCACGGCAAACGCGCAGGTGCGTCCGACATCACTCATTTACACTCACAGATCATCGCTCTTCCCGTAACTCCAAAGAAGATCAAGGAAGAACTGGAGAACGCCAGATTCCATTATAAACTCAAGGAACGGTGTATATTCTGCGATATTATCGATCAAGAACTGCAATTAGAAGACCGGGTGATCATGAAAACAGCACACTTCATCGCTCTTGCTCCATGGGCACCCAGATTTCCTTTTGAGACATGGATACTGCCCCTGAAACACTCACATGATTTCACCCAGATCTCCAAAGAGCAGGTAATGGACCTGTCCTATCTTATCCGTTCACTCTTTCGGGGACTTTCTGATATCCTGGGGGCTGACTTTTCATTCAATCAGATACTCCATGACTCACCGAATTTGATCATGCAGGAGGGATATTGGGATACCATTGAAAAGGACTTTCACTGGCACTTCGAGATCATTCCCAGATTAACAGATATTGCGGGCTTTGAATGGGGAACAGGATTTTACATCAATCATCTTCCACCGGAATATGCCGCCAAAGAATTAAGAAAAGCCATTTATAAGTAGGTTGTGATGAAAAATATACTATTGAAGAAACTCAAGAACCTGAAGGGAAAGAAGATCGCTGTTATCGGAGATATTATCCTGGATAAATATGTTTACGGAGATGTCGACCGAATCTCCCCCGAAGCACCCGTCCCGGTTGTCAAGGTGAAAAGCACCGATCTGAAACTCGGGGCTGCGGCCAATGTCGCAAAGAATATAATATCATTGGGAGGCACACCTATTCTGATCGGCTTGATCGGAGAGGACAGCAATGGAAAGATCATCCGGGACCTTCTTCTCAAAGAGGGCATAGAACCCTATTTCCTCATCATCAAGCAGGACTTCATTTCAATACTCAAAGAGAGGGTAATAGGGTTAAATCAGCAGGTGGTACGCATTGATTACGATCCCCCGGAAAATAATTTCAGGATCGTAAATCAGGTGATGGAGCGGCTGGAAAAGACCGAACCTGATGCCGTGATCATTGAGGATTACAATAAGGGCCTGATATATACAGCAATGATCAGCAAGGTCACTAAGTGGTGCAAAGACAAAGGGATTTTTACAGTTGCGGATCCGCACCCGACAAGATCATGCACCTTCTATCGCGGAGTGGACGCGATCACACCCAATTCAAACGAGGCAAAAGCCCTGCTTCACCTTAAGAACACGCCCTCGCCGGAAGAGATGACGAGAATGATTTCCTCAAAATGCGGAACAGACATCACTCTGATCACGCGCGGAGCGCAGGGGATGCTTCTTTTTCACAGAGGAAAATACCATTTCATACCTACAAGGGCAAGAAAGGTATATGATGTCACCGGCGCGGGAGATACGGTCGTCGCGCTCTTTACAATGGCAAATGTATCCGGTTTTTCTCCTCTGCAGGCGGCGCAACTCGCGAATTACGGAGCCAGTTATGTGGTAACTGTAATGGGGACCGCATCGGTCAATGAAATGATCCTGAAGGAAATGATCAATGGGAGGTAGTATCCTCACCGATCCTCAACTTATCAGGGACATCAGAAATAGTAATAAAGGAAAAAGGATCGTCTTCACGAACGGATGTTTCGATCTTCTCCACGCCGGGCATATAACCTATCTGAAAGAGGCAGCTTCTCTTGGTGATATTTTCGTAATAGGCATAAACACGGACGAGTCCGTTTCAAAACTCAAGGGGGAAAAAAGGCCTCTTGTGGAATTAAAATTCCGGGCGGCAGCACTGGCAGACCTTGGATTTGTGGACTTTGTTATTCCCTTTGGCGAAGATACGCCGATCAAGCTTATCGTAGAGATCACACCGCATGTACTTGTCAAGGGCGGTGATTATACTTCCGATGATATTGTTGGAGCTGAACATACCAAGAGCAATGGAGGGGAAGTTATCACGATCCCGTTCGTTCACCGGATCTCCACTTCCATGATAATAGATAAAATAACAAAGAGGTATTGTAAATAAAAACTGCGATATGCATCCCTGTCAGAATGGGATCTACCAGATTTCCCGGAAAACCACTCGCCGAATTAGGCGGGAAACCAATGGTGCTGCATGTATGGGAGAATGCCCGGACAAGCCGCGCGGGAAGCGATACCTTTATTCTTACTGACAGTAAGGAGATCAAGCTCGTCTGTAATGAGGCAGGAGCTGATGTTATAATGACCCCGGAAGATGTCGCAAGCGGAACAGAGAGGATCGGGTCCGCCATGGAACGGCTTTCACAATATGATCTCATAGTCAATCTACAGGGTGATGAGCCATTCTTTACAGGTGAGTCCCTGGATCTTCTGATGAGCGCATGGCCCAATGAGAAGAGTACCGTAGCTGCATCCTGCTATTTTCCCATTTCCTCTCAGGAAGCGAAAGATCCCAATAGGGTCAAGGTTGTATTGGATAATCACTCAAATGCAATATATTTTTCAAGGTCCCCCATACCTTACGGAGGGCCTTTTTACAAACATATCGGTGTTTACCTTTACAAAAAAGATTTTATCCTCGCCTATTTGAAGCTCAATAAGGGAATATTGGAAGTTTCGGAAAGATTGGAGCAGCTGAGGATACTGGAAAACGGGTACAAAATAAAGATGGTGCAGATATTTGAAGATACTTTGGGCATAGACACCCCTGAAGATATGAAAAGAGCGGAGGAAAAGATTGGAAAGATTTAAATTCATCGGAGGGCCGTGCGTAATAGAGAACAGAGATCATACATTATTCCTGGCGGAAGAAATACTCAAGGCGACAAAGGATATGGATATTGACCTGTACTTCAAAGCATCATTTGACAAAGCGAATCGAACCGATTCCGCCGCTTACAGAGGGCCGGGAATCGATAAGGGCCTGAAAATACTTCGAAGCGTTAAAGAGGAACTCGGACTCAAGATCGTCTCTGATATACATAATGTGCAAGAGGCAGCGCAAGCCGCCGAGGTCTTGGATGTGATACAGATACCCGCTTTTTTGTGCAGGCAAACAGACCTTATCAAGGCAGGGGCGGAAACCGGAAAGATCTTAAATATTAAAAAGGGACAATTCCTCTCACCTGAAGATGCGCGATTTATAGTGAAAAAGGCCCGCGATTTCAATGCATTTGATATCTGGCTCACCGAGCGGGGCAGCACTTGGGGATATGGCGATCTTATCGTTGATATGACAGCAATACCGACAATGAGGTCCTATGAAGTGCCTGTGATCATTGATGCCACCCATTCCGTCCAGCAGCCCGGTAAAGGATCCGGAAAAACCGGAGGTCGGCGGGAAATGGTGCCGACAATAGCGCTGGCGGCAACAGCGGCGGGTGCTGACGGACTCTTTGTGGAAGTTCATGATGAGCCCGAGAAATCTCCCTCAGATGCGGGAAATATCTATCCCGTTTCCCAATTGAGAGTTCTGCTTAAAAAGGTATTGGACATTTATGAAATTTTAGGGTAAAATACCGTATGGAGATAAAAACCAAGAAAGTAAAGGGTATGATGATCTTCTATTTTGGAAAGGAAGAGAACACGACCCTCTCTATTATCGCTATGAACCCTCAATTACAAGTTACCTGCGAAGTAGAAAATCATCCAACCAATGTGTTCATGGCACTCTGGGACCATTCAATGGACCTTAATTACTATCTTGATTCCGACATGAAATTTGTTTCTCAGGAGATCAATTCCGGCATTAAATGCCTCCCCCATTATGAGGAGACACTGAAGAGCCAGTATATGGAGATCTATGAGGAACTCAATAATACTTCGGACAGAAATATGAAGGGGCTTATGATAAAATCCCTCGCCAATTTGAAGGCCGCTTTGGTATTAATAAAGTGGTTCAACGGAAATTCCGACAAGTACGATTTCAGTACTCTTTAATGGGTGATAGGAGCACAAGCGCACAAGTGACAAGTGCACAAGTGTGTAAGAGAAAAGGAAGCACATCCGTAAACGAAAAATAGTTATATCGTTTAACTCATTAATCTTCCTGTTACAATCATATCATGCCGTACCCCAAACAAGATATGGGACAAGCCTCGCAGTGCACAAGAGCACAAGTCACAAGTGGAACAAGTAGAGATAAGGAATAAGAAAAAATGACACGTTCCGTCATCCCCGACCCGATCGGGGATCCAGGCATCTTCCCTCTGCAAGAACCTTTTAACCTCTATCCACTTCACACGCGACACATCACACCTCACACTTCGTTCGTGCCGAACGACTGTCTGTCCCGATGCAAAAGTTCCAAGCGGAGAGTTGAATTGCGAAGCAATTGTACACTCTTCGCAATGTTAGTGCTCTGATCCATAAATACGGTGTCAATGGAATGCTTAGATTTGAGTCAATTCCAACGAACAATGAGTGCTGCGTACCCTTAGTGGTACGCAAGCGAAGAGAGAGGAAGAAATTGACCAAAGATGATATTCCCTTCGGGCTGAAGCT
>JAGLWT010000162.1 GCA_023133295.1 bacterium
ACAATTCAAAGATGATATTCCCTTCAGTAATCATCATCTCCGCGATCACAAGAAGCTTTATAAGGCATTTTAGCTTAGTGATTTTATGAACAAAGCAGCTAAAAATCCTGCCAGTGTGGAGAGCCCAACGACCGCGCCCCCCTGTTCATATGCCTCGGGCAGCATCGTCTCGGCGAGCATTGTGAGCATCGCACCTGCCGCTATGCCCTCGATCAGGCCGACCCCGACCGGAGATACGCCCTGAAAAAAGAGATTGCCGATAAGTGCCCCTAGGCCGGTCATTATAGTAATGGATGTCCACATGATCATTATCTTTTTAAAGCTGTAATTCTGCTTCTTCATAACTACCGAGCTTGACATCGCCTCAGGGAGGTTAGCGAGAAACACTCCGGCGATCAGTGCCCAGGGAATGCTGTTCTTGGAAACGATCGCGATGCCTATAACAAGCGATTCGGGAATGCCGTCCAGCATTATCCCCAGCCATATCCCAAGAGCGGCGTTGCCGTGCGACTTCGCCTCATCGTCAATGTCATTACGGGTTGCTTTGAAATCGTTGCGGTCAAGAAATTTCGAAGTTTCTCTGCGCCAATTCATTGCCACATCCTTCGGGATCAGCTTTTTCTCTTCGAGCTCTTTGCTTCTCTTGATAAGAAGTTCCTGAACAGCCTTACTGACCTCAGGAGAGAGCATCATCAATTTATCAAAATCTGATTTAAAAATCCTAAAAAGCTTAGTGTCCTCCACGGCGGTGACCGTAGCGGATCTATCGGCTCCCGTCAGCATTGACATCTCTCCGAATGCGTCGCCTTCGGAAAGCTCGGCTATCAGCTCATTGTCCCTTGAAACCTTCACCTTACCGGACTCGATAAGATAAAAACAGTCCCCCGCGCTCTTTTCCTTGCAGATCAATTTCCCAATAGGAAAAAATACCTCATGTATATCCGGAACCAGCGTTGCGATATCATCCGGGGGAAGCGAGTTAAGTATCTCAACCTGTGAAAGGCTTTCTATGATACGGCGGGCCCTTTTCATTTTTTTATTTGTTATGTATCTGCCGACCGTTGTTGTTTTTCTGAAAAATGCACCGATCTTGTTCAAGCCGTGATTCAGTATCTCGTACAGTATACCGCCGGTCACTGCGCCTATGGCGACAGGCAGGAAGCCGACCTCGTGGAAGGAATGCGCTATGATCTCAATGGTAAGCGCGAATAAGAGCGCGCCGCCGCCGAATGCCATCAGGGCAGAGGTGATCTTCTCCTTCGGGTGCGTCGTCAAGCCGATAATGGATCCTATGGGCAGTGAAATTGCTGAAAATAAACCGACCATAGCCGCCAGGAACGCGATTGAATGTATCATAGCTTCCCTCCCTGAAAGTACCTTTTCATATGTTTATTGATAATGATCGCTTAAATATTCCTTCATCGTATAATATGCCCGCCGTCCGCTGAGGATGGGTGCATCTTCATCCCCTGAGTATATCTTCGCCTCAACTCTTTCATTAAGAGAAATGAATATCTCCATAAATCCCGGCGGGGTTTGATATTCCTTACTAGAATATATACACTCCTGACTGTTTAGAAGGACCAGGTATTCCTTGATATATTCTTCCGGATATTCCAGCTTCGCTCTTGGACCTTTGTATATCAGGATACTGCCGAATGAACATTTCACAATAGCGATAGGTTTTCCTAAGATATCCTTCACTTCTTTTTCGGCCATCTCGGCCTTGATCCGCCCGTAAGCGGTTAACAATTCTTTTGATTCGCTCGATAAGGTGCATATCGTGATGACCGCACTGACTGCTATAGTGAGCGCTCCTATGATCATTAGTTGCGAGAAAACGCTTCTTGTTTTGGTCTTTTTAGTGATCATGGCCTCCTTTGCCGTGTAATTATACCATAACCTGTACGAGAATCAAAGAACTGCATGAAGTGACCCAGTGCACCAGTGGGTAATGAAAAATGAATAATGCAGGATATTTTGTAGGGACAGGGCTTGACCTGTCCTCGGTCATCCTGAGCTTTTCCGCGAAGGATCCATCCCCTTGGAGGTACGGGTACGAGGTACGAGGTGATATAAACAATTAACAATTGAAAATGGACAATTGACAATTGGGGAGTGGAAAAGATAAATAAAACACATCCGTAACCGAAAAACCGATATTTCGTATTTCTCGTTAATGTATCCGCAACAAATATAGAACGCCGGAGCGATGTAAGATATGGGACACGCCGTACTCCGCTAGGAGTTCGACTGTCCCGATGTAAAAGTACCAAGCAAAGAGTTGACAGGTAGCGGAGCGTGTAAACTCTTTGCCCCGTTATAATCAAACGAAAACAGTATCCACACATCTTTGAATGTCATCCTGAAGGAGTATTAGTGACCGAAGAATCCATCCCTTTTCTTTTCCCCACCTTTCAACCTTGAACATTTGAACTTTTGAACAATCCTCTCCACTCCGCACATCTTTGAATGTTATCCCCATTGAACTGATCCATCGAACATTTGTTTCTTCTTCCCCTCCCCAATTGTTCATTATTCACTTCTCAATTATTCATTGTATTTCGTCATTCCCGACTTGATCGGGAATCCATCGGTATTTCCCTTTTTTAACCTGCGAACCTGTGAATTTGCGAACAATCCTTTTTCCATATAATTTTTCTTAGATAATAAATCCCAAGAAAATACTTGACAAATCCTTAAAATGTGCTACATTAGTAATAATCGTGTTACGGAGTTATCATGACAGATGTTTTCAGATTCGGAGTTTCTCTCGATAAAGAACTCTTAAAAAAGTTCGACAAAGACATTAAAAACAAAAAATATCCCACGAGGTCCAAGGCCATCGCTGATCTTATCAGGGAGAGCCTTGTCAAGCTCGAATGGGAATCCGGCAAGAGCGTGGTAGGTGTAATTACCTTGGTATTCGACCACCATAAAAGAGGCCTCGTAAAAACTCTTACAGATGTACAGCATGATTACCACAGTCTTATAATCTCGTCACAGCATATACACCTTGATCATGATAATTGCCTCGAGATAGTGATCTCAAAGGGCAATTCGAAGAAGATAAAAGAACTTTCCGATCGTTTGAAGACCACTAAGGGAGTTAAACACTGTTCCCTTCAAATGGCTTCTACCGGAGAAGATATTTAATATTTTTTTTGTATATACGGTAGCACGAATATAGTTTTCGTACTACCTTACATGGAGGATCTATGAAAAGATCATTATTATTTTTTGCAATTATTCTACTGACATCCAATTTTGCCTATGGGCATGGAGCCCTTGAGTACATTGACCTGCACGGAGCAGAATCCGTGGCAAAGGGCAAATTTTCATTCCATGTACAATACGATTACATGGTTGAGGACAAAGCAGACCCCACGCAGGATCATTGGGAATTCACTCCCGGGATCTCATGGGGTATCATCGAAGGATTGACCTTCGACATCCATACTCATTTTGCGAAATTCGGCAGCAGCCTCCTTCTGGTTCAGCATCAGGCAGCTTATGAGCCTATAGGCCCGTCCCCTTTCTTTGAAGCACTTGCAGTATCTCTGCAGTACACATTGCCTCTTGACCTTGCCTTTGATACGGCGTTCGTTGTCGTTTATGAATATCCTTACGGCAGAAGTCAGACGCTTTTGGGTGGGGGTGTTGTTATTGAAGGTATCCTCTCTCTCGGATATGATTTCGGAGCTCATTCCAATATCACGATCAATGTAAAATACGGCGTCGATGACGGTGATTCCTTCTCTGAATGGGGTCTGGGCATTAAAATGCCTCTCACCTCTGACGCACACGGGATATCCGCCGGTATTGAGTTTATGGGCGATTTCGAAGATATCAATGACTCCTGGTCGGTACTCCCGGGAATTTACCTGCCCCTCGGAGATGAATACACTATTTTCAAAACAGGCCTTCAGATGGGAAAAGACCTTGATACTATGCGTGTAAATGCAACACTACTGTACATGTTTTAATGAAAAGATCAGCCCGCCTGTACCTTACCCTCTCATTGCTCTTATGCGCGTCTGCCATATCATCACACGACCATTGGCTGAATTGCAGCATTGACAATACTTCGGGTGAAACTCCGCTCTGCGTGATAGAGATATGCAGCGGCCATTCTTTCCCCGAAAGTGAGCTGAAGTTAAAGGGCGGGCTGATAATTGCTCGAGAGATCATTACGCCCTGCAAAGCTGTAATTACCTATGACACAGAGGAGGGCGATAAGTCGCATAAGGGATCCTTCGCACTCTCTAAGAAGGGCACATACATCGTGACCTTCGCCTTAAAAAAACCTCAAATGGAGAAGCCGCTCTTCACGGCCAAGGCTATTATTATCTTTGATACTGAAGATTCCGATCCGGCTTGCTACGAGCTCGGAAAGGGACTGGAGATAGTCCCTGAACAAAGCTTATGCAAAATTGAAAAGGGACAGAAAATAGAGTTCTCGCTCAAAAACGACGGTGTAACGATCAAGGGAACGCTGAGCATAGTGCATGAGGACGGAACATCAAAGATCATTCGTACATCAGCAAGAAAGGCGGCGGCGGTGGTCATGAAAAAGACAGGAACTTATAAAATATCCGGGTCATCAAAAGGCAATGGAGGCACTTCTTTGACATTCAAGATACCTGAATTTGCGAAAAAGGAGGCCAGATGAAGAAATTACTGATCGTACTGCTTATTTTCCCGCTTACATTGATCTGGGGCCATGGCGTAAACCATGAGGTCTCAAAAGGTGCTGTTTTCATAAAGATAACATACGATGACGGGACGCCGATGTCTTATAGCGAAGTAATACTCTTTTCCCCCGATAAACAGGATGTAGGGTTTCAGCAAGGCGCTACAGATAAGAACGGCTGCTTCGCTTTTGTGCCTGATCGCGTCGGCCAATGGAAAGTTGTCGTAAGTGATGGAATGGGGCATGGCGTTTCAGAGATCATCGAGATAGATGAGGGGTTCATACCCCGAATATCCCAAAGGGGCTGGAATAAATGGCATAAATTCATAACCGGAATATCGCTGATCTTCGGGTTAACAGGCCTTGCACTGATCTTCAAACGGAAAAAGAAAGTGGCTTAAGATGCATATTCCTGATGGCTTTTTAGACCTGCCGATAATCATCACGCTCAGTGTTGTTTCAGCCGGTACCATATTTTACGCTTCAAAGAAAACCGATAAATACATCGGTGAAAAAAGGATCCCTCTGATGGGGATAATGGCTGCATTCATATTCGCGGTCCAGATGCTTAATATACCTATTCCCGGAGGCACATCGGGACATATCACGGGAGCGCTGCTTGTTGCAATACTTCTCGGCCCTTTCACCGGCTTTCTCGTTATGTCTACCGTTCTCATCCTTCAATGCCTTATCTTTCAGGAGGGCGGATTGACCGCTTTGGGCGTAAATATTTTCAATATGGGATTCATCGGCGCTCTGGGCGGCTATCTCATATATCGAACGCTGAAAAAGATATTCCGCAGCGGCAAAGGCAAGATCTCACCGCCTGCTGTATTCATCGCTGCCCTGCTCTCTACCGTGCTGGCTGCCCTGGCGTGCTCCATAGAGCTTTCCATTTCAGGGATCTTCCCATTCAAAGCGTCCGCGATATCCATGACATTGGCCCACTCAATTATCGGCAGCATCGAAGGCGTGATAACGGTCATCGTCCTGGGATTTCTTAAAAAGGTCAGACCCGACCTGATGGAGATCGAAAAGGTATGATGATAGACAGCATACTACGAAATGATAAAGGCAAAAGCTCATTTCTGGGAAAGATCGACCCGCGGATCAAGATAATCGTCTTTTTTCTGATGGTCATTCTTGTGGTTTCATCACCCGGTGATAATTGGATCCTGTACGCCTGCTTTCTGGCCATTCTCCTTATACTCATGATCCTGGGGAAGTTAAGCATCGCATATATTTTCAAGCGATCTCTTGTAATGATCCCCTTCGTCCTTATAATGGCGCTCTTTCTGCCCTTTCAGGCCCGCACAGGAGAGTTTTATACCTTCCTGGGGATGAATATCTCACGATCCGGACTGATCATGTTCTACAATGTGCTCATAAAGGCATGGCTTGCCATTTCTTCAATGATCATCCTCTCTTCCACCACTCCGTTCCCCGCATTGATAAGCGGCTTGGAGAAGTTTAAATTACCGGGGATCATGATCGATCTGATGTCATTCATGTATCGATATATCTTCGTTCTTCTTGATGAAGCTCACAGGATCGAGAATGCGAGAAGATCAAGATTCTTCGGAGGCAGGTTCTTCAGCGAGGTCAGGGTGTTCGGCAATATCATCGGTGTATTGTTCGTCAGAAGTTTTGAAAGAGGCGAAAGGGTTTACAAAAGCATGGTCTCAAGAGGATATAACGGACAGACCATTCTTCTGAACCCTCATACCATTACCGCCACGGACATCATTTTTCTGATATCTTCCCTATTGGTGCTCGCACTTGTAAAATTATGGAGCTTATTATGAGAAATGTTATTGAGATAAAGGGCCTTAACTACAAATATCCGAATGGTGTTCAGGCATTGAAAGATCTGAATCTTTCGGTCAAGGAAGGGAGCAAGATCGGGCTCATCGGCCCCAATGGAGCGGGTAAAACGACCTTTCTGCTTCATCTGAACGGTATAATTTCTCTGGATCCCACATTGACAATACTTGGGATGCAGATGAAAAAAAAGAATGTCAATAGCATCAGAAGGCAGCTCGGCATAGTATTTCAGGACCCTGACGACCAATTGTTCTCAACAACCGTATTTGATGATATCGCATATGGCCCCTTGAACATGGGACTTGCGAAGGAAGAAGTGATAGAAAGAACGAATAAAGCACTGAGTCAGGTTGAAATGCTGAAATTCAGCGGCCACTCCCCGCATCATCTGAGTTTCGGTGAAAAGAAAAGGGCGGCGATCGCCACCATACTTTCGATGGAACCTGAGATAATGGTGCTGGATGAGCCTTCCTCAAATCTTGACCCGAAACACAGAAGACAGCTCATCGAAATATTGAGGTCCATAGATAAAACAATGATAATAGCCAGTCATGACCTTGAAATGATATATGAGCTCTGTGATGACACGGTATTGCTAAACGGCGGAAGGATCGTGACATCCGGAAAGACCGCTGACATCCTGAGCAATGAAGAGCTTATGCTCCAGAATTGTCTTGAAGTTCCTCTTACTCTTAAATACCAGTGACAAGTGCACAAGTGACAAGAGCACAAGTGACAAGTGGGGAAGGAGAAAAGAAACACATTCGTAACCGGAAAACCGTTATTTCGTTTACCCCATTAATTTTCCTGTTCCAATCGTTTCATGCCGTACCCCAATCAAGATATGGGACAAGCTTCGCAGTGCACCAGTGGACCCAGGGACAAGTGGACCCAGTGGGTAATGAAAATTGTGAGATCGATAAGTACCATATTTGTCATTCTGAAGGAGTCTTAGCGACCGAAGAATCCATCTCCTTTCTTATCTCCACGTCGTACATCGTACGTCCAACCTCGTACCTCGTTCGCCCCGCGAGCGAACCGTCTGTCCCGGTGTAAAAGTTCCAAGCAAAGAGTTGACAGGAAGCAGAGCGTGTAAACTCTTTGCAATGTTTAGAATCACACGGAAACATTCTCCACACGCCCTTCTAAAGTTATTGATATTTCTGTGTCATCCTGAGCTTCTTGCGAAGGCTCCATCCCCTTTCACGTGCGACATACGACGTGTAGCATTTCACGTAAAGAAATCAAAGGGAAATTTCTCTTCTTCCCTTCTGCAAACTAACCTCCAACCTCTATCCTCTAACCTCTATTTATTTTTTCTCAACCTGTAATCTTGAACTTTTGAGTTTTTGAACCTTCTGACTAATTGTCCATTGTCAATTGTATTTAGTCACTATTCACTTCTTCATTGTTCATTATTCGCTTTTCACTATTCACTGTTCACTTCTCTATAGGCCACCGTCCCCATATTCATTTCACTTCCGTATTTAACCAAATACGCAACTACTATTTTCACAATTATAAATCTGTCATCCACCGTACATTGTTCATCGATTTAAGCCACGCCCTCGATTTATTAGGAATCCAACATTTTCTGAATGATATTTTTCAATGGCGGAATATTTTTCTTTATTGTGCTCCATAGAATTTCAAGATCTATTCCAAAATACTCATGGATCAGTTTATTTCTCATTCCGATAACTTTGCCCCAAGGTAGTTCAGGATATTCCTTTCTGATCTCAATTGGAATTTTGTTTGAAGATTCCCCTATAATTTCAAGGCTTCTTACAACAGCATTAATCGTCTTTTTATCCTTTTTGAATTCTTCCAGAGACATCTCCTTTGTAAATTCACTTATGTCATTTATGGATTCCAATATATCGGCTAAATAGTCCTTATATTCTCTTTTCATCAACAATATACTACCTCAGCAAGAATGTGTTCTCCAATATACCGCTTCAGAGCATTCTTGGAAACAAGATCAACCTTCACTGCCAATAGCTTTCCAAGATACTCTTCCATTTCCAAAAATTCAAAAAGGCCGATTGGACTGCTAAATTCAACTAAAATGTCAAGGTCACTTCCCTTTCTATTTTCACCCCGAATGTATGAACCGAATATTCCAATGGTTTTTATGTGATATTCTTTCTTCAATTGGGGCAAAGCGCCTCTTAAAATCCTTTTAATTTCATTTATCTTATCCATACTGAATTGTAATTTATTTCTTGTGATAAATCAAATGTCAAAGGTATCTGGTCTTTGCTTTTTACTTTTTTCTCCATTTCTAAACAGCCCTCACTTGTGAAATTATACCATAACTGTTTCAAGAGTCCAAACGGATAAGATTTGACCTGATTATGTTCATTAGATTCAAGTAATTCTCTACTAAGTAGCACCGTCCCCTATTACAGTTGACAAATAATGTATTTAAGATTAGAATTTACCGGAAGGGGTAAATATATGCCTGTAAGAAATGTAAAAGAGATGATTATTCTCCTGATACTTCTACTGAGCCTCCCTGCGGTGGTATTTGGTTTGTTCGACGAAACCAACGATTCCGCCGCAGATGGTCTGCCATATGATCTGAGCGGATATTTCAGATCTTCGATATTCGGTTGGGAGGCTCCGGAAAACAACATTATTCAACTACAAAGTGCGTTCTGTGAAGTATCCATGAAGCTGAAAATAAAGAAGATGCCCTTCGGTGACGGTTTCTGTGAGCTCCGCGCCAATATGACGGTAGATAACGGCGAGTACTATACAGAAATGAACCTTAGGGAAGGTTATATCAATCTGTATCCGGGGAAATTCTCATTCCGTTTCGGTCATCAGATAGTTGTCTGGGGACGCGCCGACGGCTTCAATCCCACGGATAATATCACACCGAGAGATATGTTGAGATTTTCTGCGGATGAGGACGATGTGCGGCTCGGGAACCTTCTTTTAAGGTCCTTCTATAACGCTCGGCCCTTCCGGATGGAGGCTATCTGGATACCACTTTACTGCTCTTCTACGCTACCCACGGATATCATCTCATTCCCTCCGGGAGTGACCTTTCAGGACCCTGAATATCCTCCTGGCGAACTGAAAAACAGCGGATACGCCCTTAAGGTGAATCTCCTGACCTCAGCCGCAGACGGTTCCGTCTCATATTTTAATGGATTCAATCCTTCGCCGGGGATAGATATAATCGGGGAAACAGCCACGGGGATCATCGTGTCACCAAAGGCCTATCGAATACATGTCATCGGTGTTGACCTTTCAACAGTGATTGGCAGACTCTTCGGTTTTCGGGGAGAGTTCGCGTATAAAAAAGCGTATGAGCCCTTTGAGGCGAATATTCATATTCCTAATCCGGAGTTAAATTATGTATTCGGGGTCGATAAAGAATATTTCGGAGTTTTCACGATCGTTTTTCAGTATATGGGGAAATATATCCTGGAATATACCGAACCTGTCCCGCCTGTGCTGCCCCAGGAAATGGCAGCGTATCAGATCCACCTGAAAAACCGTATGATCTCCCTGCAGCAGCATGAATATATGAATGCGGCATTCCTGAGGATAGGATTGAACCTTCTGTATGAAACGCTGAAACTGGAGTTTCTGGGGATGTACCGTCATACCACAGAGGAATCCTTTTCTCTGATGAGA
Source organism: bacterium (assembly GCA_023133295.1). Lineage (GTDB taxonomy): Bacteria > AUK180 > AUK180 > AUK180 > AUK180 > JAGLWT01. Next base: position 10,169 of record JAGLWT010000162.1, read on the forward strand.
ATATCCTATGCCATCGCTGACGCTCTTGTCTGTACACTGGGGGTCAAAGTGTATTCAGGACCCGAAGATTCGCTGTACGGAACAATTGGTGATCATTTGAGTGCTCTGTATTTTGATATAAAAATATCATTTTAGGCATATTTGATGCGTGAAAAGTATAAATAAATGAAAATACCCGATCTCATAATTAAATTCCGCCTTCTGATAATTATCGTATTTGTCATATCCGCCCTGGTACTCGGCGGCAATATCAGAAATGCCCAGATAGATCCGGACATTATCAACCAGATCCCCGAGGATATGCCATCAAGGGTCCGGACCGATAGGATCGAAGAGATCTTCGGAGGGATCGATATGTCGATGATACTGGTGAGCGCCGATGATGTGCTTGACGAAGACACTCTGAGATGGTTGAAGACTGTTTCAAAAAAGGTGAACCGCATCAAGGGGGTCGATAAAGTGCTTTCTCTGTTCGATCTTAAGAGCATAACCGGTGAAAACGGAGCAATGGTAGTAGAACCCGCCGTAATGAGAATCCCGAAAAACCGGGAGCGCCGTGAGGAGCTCAGAAAGGAATTGATCGAAAATGACATGGTTTTCGGCAGCGTAGTCTCCAAAGATTTCAAAACAACATGCATAATCGCACTTTTAAAAAATAACGCTTCCGATGAACTGATGGTATCTGAAATTCAAAGGATCATAGCCGAACATCCGTTCAAGGGCCGGATCGTACTGGGTGGCCTGCCGAATACCAGGATGCAGGTAAGTAAGACGATCCAGCGTGATCTCCGGATGCTGATGCCTATAGGTCTTTTTATCATGCTCCTATTTTTGTATGCGTGTTTCAGACAGTTGAGAGGTGTCGTATTGCCTTTTCTTGTGGTGATCATGTCGATCATGGTCGCGCTTGGATTGATCCCGCTGCTGGGTTGGAAGATACAGGTCATCACGATCCTGCTGCCGATCATTTTAATAGCGATCGCTAATGATTACGGAATACATATGATCGCGAAATATCAGGAGCTGAACTTCAAAGGGAATACACTTAGCAAGGAACAACTGGCAAAAGACACTTTCAGTTCCCTGACCGTTCCTGTGCTTTTCACGGGCCTTACCACAGTAGGAGGGATGCTCTGTCTGCTGTGGCATATTGTCATTCCCGCGAAGAGACTGGGCATACTGGCCGCGGTCGGGATCACTTTCGCGCTCACAGCCAGCCTGTTCTTCGTCCCGGCGGTCCTATCCTATCTTCCCAAAACAAAGCAGATAGTAGATAAAGAAACGAAAGGCGGTAAAGGGCCCATCCTTGAACGACTGCTTCTTCATTTCAGTAATTTCGTATCGAGTAGATCAAAGACCGTGATAGGTGTCTCGGTGATATTATTTATTGCGGCTTCGATCGGGATCTTCTTTATTAAAATCGATACGGATCCCATGGACTTCTATCCTGAAAATTCCGAAGTGGTCAAGGCCGCGGAGATCATCAACAAAGAATTCGGTGGCATACACAATATCTCGGTTATGTACAAAGGGGATATCAAGGATCCAGCATTAATGAAAAAAATGGATGCCCTGGAAAAGAAGATGCAGGGAATTCCTGAGGTGGGCATCACCCAGTCGCTCGCCAAGGTCATCCGTACAATGAGCCGGGCTCTGAACAACGAGGGGGATAAGGATTATGATTCCATTCCGGATTCGAGAAATGCGATCGCGCAATACCTTGAGCTGTATTCAATGAGTGGAGACCCTGAGGACTTTGAGAAAATAGTGGATTTTCCGTATGAACATGCCCTGGTCACCGCCCGGATAAAAACAACAAGTACGCCCAAGATAAGCAGGATACAGCGTGAAATTGAAGAATTTGTCAAAGGTGATGAACATGTGGAGCTTATAGGCGGCTTCGGGACTATCCTGGCATCTCTGGCCAGGCAGATAGTGAACGGTCAGCTGATCTCACTCGGTATCGCGATCCTTATGATCGGACTGCTGATAATGCTCCTTTTCAGATCGGTCATTGCAGGCCTGCTGTCGGCCATTCCCCTGGCGATCTCCGTGGTGCTTCTCTTCGGTCTGATGGGAATTTTCGGGATAACGCTGAATATGGCTACCGTAATGATCTCTTCAATAATGATAGGTGTCGGAGTTGACTACACCATCCATTTCCTCTGGAGGTACAGAAAGGAAAGAAGAGGCGCCCTGGCCCCTGAAGCCGCTGTCCGGAAAACGCTGACGACAACCGGGAGGGGAATAATCTTCAATGCGTTTTCAGTCATAGTAGGTTTTGTGGTGCTTTTTATTTCGGGTTTTCTCCCGGTGAAATTTTTTGGTTTCCTGGTCACTGTCTCGATCTTTTCGTGCCTTTTGGGCGCTCTGATACTTATCCCGTCACTCTGTCTTTTACTGAGACCTCGTTTTTTAGAACCTTTAACAGGAGAAAATCATGAAACATAAGAAGGTAATCGCAGGCATCCTTTTAATAACACTGATCCCTTTGCTTTCTGCTGAGAATACATTGAGCGCAAGACAGATCGTAGAGCAGGCTTATGAAGTGATAAAACTCAGTGGTATCGAAGCGGTATCCGAAATGACCATCATTGACAAAAAGGGAAATAAGAGGGTTCGCGAGGTGGCTCAGGTATCGAAACTTTGTGACGGAGGCAATACCGAGAAGCGGCTTATAAGATTTCTATCACCGGCAGATGTAAAGGGAACCAGCTTATTAACCTTCGATTATGAGGACAAACCGGATGATATTTGGCTTTTTATGCCGGCCTTACGGAAAACAAGAAGAATAGTCAGCAGTGAAAAGTCAAAAAGATTCATGGGATCGGAATTCTCCTACGCGGATATGTCCCCTCCTCCCCTGGATGATTTTAAGTTCATCTTACTCGGGGAAGAGAATGTGGGGGAAATTCCCTGCTGGAAGATCGAGATCGTTCCGGTGACCGAGGACATCGAGTATGAGAACGGCTTTTCAAAAAAGATCTCGTATTTCGGAAAAGAAGATCTTGTTATCCGAAAGTCGCTCTATTACGATACGGATGAGGAGCTTGAAAAAACACTGATTGTTAAGAAGATTCAGGAAGTAGACACCGTGAACCACAAATACAGACCTGTCCATATGGTAATGGAAAATATACAAAACGGCCGCAGTTCCATTCTGATGATCAAGCAGATCAAATTCAATCCTGAAGTGAAGGATGAATATTTTTCAATCGAATATCTTGAAAGGTGATCACAACAAACAAAGGTACCCGATCTTCACTTTTTACTTTTCTCTCCATTTTTAAACAGCCCTCACCTGCAATAATGGGGACGGTGGTTGAATGTGTTGAATCAAGGGGGACGATGTCCAATATTACGATACTTATGAGAGATACGAAGTATTCTTGCTGATTTACCTAAATATTATAATAATTTCAAAGATATTCGAGGAAAACTGTTTTCATTCAACAAATTCAACCACCGTCCCCATTCCTATCTTATTGTATTTGCGTATTTGGTTAAATACGGAACAGCTATTCTAAGGGATCCCTTTCTATACACTTCAAACCATCCTCTATTAATTTACCAAGACATTTCTTTTTGACCTTGTAGAAAACATTGTTATTTTCCGTTCTATAAGCCAGAATATCAAGTTCATGCAAAAATCTCAAATGTCGAGATACCGTGGACATACTCTTCCCTGCCATTTCAGCAAGAGATGTTACATTTACTTCACCATGTAATAAATAACGGATAATTTTATACCTTGTAGCATTTCCCAGCATCTTGAAAAGCTGAATGACTCTTTTTTCCTGATCGTTAAGCATATCCCCTCCCTGCATTCAGCAACTCGGCTGAACACGATTTTTCTTTCATATTATTTCACTTCCGTATTTAACCAAATACGCAACTACTATTTTCACAATTATAAATCTGTCATCCAAGCACTTGGTCTTTCTGACTTTTTTCACCATTTCCCATCATTATTCATTGTATTTACCTACTTGTTCCACTGGAACACTTGTCCCTTGTGCACTTGTCCCTTGTGCTCTGCGAAGCGTAACCTTGAACTTGCGAGCATTATTTCTTTTCTAATTTCCCGGAGATGCCCTGCGTAGCTTTGATCAGAAGGTCTTGTACTTCCTGGTCATATTGGTCAAGCGGTTCAAATTGCGCGGCTTCATAATGCTTCAAAATATATTCTTCCGGGAAAGTTCCATACCCCTCATCTCCCCATTCCTCTCCCCACGAATTTCTGAATGTGAAAGTTTTTGCCTTTTCATTATAGCCCACAAGAAGTATAACATGACCCATTGCAGCTTTTACCTCTTCATCGATGAGCATCCTTATCACTCCGGTTTTATTGTCTACCGCATCAGGACTCCAGAGGATATTGAACACAACAGGTTTTGCCTCTCGGAGAATGAAATCTTTTACATCTTCTTTTTCAATATAAATGGGCTCTATTGTGAAGGGGATCGTATTTGCGTTTATAGGAGGTATTCCGGTAAAGTTCTCCATCACGGGTTTTCCTTCTATATACCGGCATCGCGTATCGCTTTTCACCTCCCAACTCTCGATCTCGTACGGCCACTGAGATTCTTCCATACAACCGTATTTATAACCCTCTACGGCAAGATATCCCGCTAAGCCGTCGATGCCGGTGTAAGTATCCCTGATGTACCCTTCCGTTAAAGCATATGTCTTTGAGCACCAGTAATTATAATTTTCTGAAAGGTCAAGTTCCTTCCCTGTTTCCATTTTGATAAGGTATTCCATCAATGCTGTTGCGGCAAGTACGTTGCATGTATTGCGTCTGCCTTGATGCTTGACCTTTGACAGTTGCGACTTCAAGTCTTCAGCCTTTCCCTTTTTCCCACAGCCAACCCAACCGACAAGCACGACAAGAACCATAATAATTGTGATCTGAATATATTTTTTCATAATGTATTTGCCAGCCATTTCCAATTACTCAATTTTGCAACTTTCGCAACGATCGTCCCCGAAGTCCCGGTATAGTATACCATACATTGATTGAGAAGCAATTCATTCCTAGTTCAACGTGCAACGATCTTATACTTTTGCAACAAATGCAACAACCGTCCCCGAGATTTCGGCGATTTTGCCAAACGCTTTGCCCTATTCTGTGACTCAAACAACGTCAGATTATACAAGATTAATCCCTTAAAGGCAAAAAGGCTCAAAGAGAGCATAACAGTTGAGAAATCAGATCACATAGATGCAAGGGTTGCAGCATTGATGCCGTTCAACAACGAGGATATCCACAAGATGCGGATATCGCTGCGATCTGAAGGCTTGAAGAAGCTGTCGCGGGAGTACGAAAGGATCGCCAATGATTCAGCATCATACAAAAACCGTCTGCATGCTCACTTGAATCAGAATTACGGACAGATGTACAAGAAGTTCTTCAAGAAGTTCAGCAGCTGTGCGCTTCACTTTTTCATTGAGTATTCCGATCCGGGAAAGCTTGCTTCGGCATCAATTGATGAGACACACGAGGTCCTTAAGCGTTCTGGGTCGAGGTATTACATTGGCAGAAACGGTCTCAAGAAGGCGAAGGAGATCAAAAGTATCATTTCAAAAGAATGTCCTGAAAGTTATGAATATTACACAGAAGCCACATCGGGGATCATCAGTGCGACAGCAGGTATCATCATGCAACTTGAGCTTCAGAAAGGACATCTCAGCAAGACTATGTCTGAGTACACGGAGAAATACTATCCTGGGTATCTGGAAAAGTTCAAGATGAAATTTTCTTCTTTTGGAGTTGTTCAGCTGGCGCAACTTCTTGGAGAGATCGGGCCGGTCTCAAAATATGAGAACGATGGCCATCTGGCATCTTATGCCGGACAAGCATCAAGAAACATGCAATCGGCTGAGAAAACAAAAAGGGTGAGAAGAAAAGGCTACAACAGGAGCCTGGCACGGGTTGTACATGGTGTTGCACTGAACAACACAATGAAAAACTGCTGCTTCCATGAATACTACAAAGAAAAGAAAAAGAAATTCGCAAAGAAACTCAGGGCTTTAAAATCGGTCAAAAGAGTTGTCTGCAAGATCATATTTGAGGTCCTGAAAGAGATTGAAGAAGTCGTTGAAAGGAGGAAAAATGTCGCTTAAATATTATTTTCAAAAATTCAAGTTGACAAAATCATTCGTCCCTGATTTACCCCTCATATTTTGAAGTTTAGTCAAAACTATATGCATTCTCGCCTGAATAAAAGTATACACCGTTCTTTTCTTTAAATATCAATGCTGTACCTATCGGGAAATTGAAAAATACCCCTAAATATATCGCCTTATCTGGATTAGGGTAGAAATAGATTTCATCTGAATATTCAATATAATATGCTTTTTTCTCATTTACTTCCCCGGCTAAAAGGTTTACCATAGGATTTGTAGCCGAAGTGCCATACTTCAATTGTTGTTTTGAGAATTTTAGAAAAGCAGTTTCTGTAAGGTAAGACTTGCAGTCAGAAATTGAATCGCTGTTGTAGATTTTCATATATGTAGAACATAACTGCCGAAACTTCTCTTGCTCAAGAAATTTATTAGAAGTTATTCGGTATTCCAATCCAACATGTAATAGAAAGATACATAGGATAATTAATCCAATCACTAGTCCGACTTTGATTATTTTACTTCTCATCATAATATGTCTCCTTACTATTATCTATTTGATAAAAATCATATCCTCCGATATTCCCTTCTGTAATACTTTTCATTGATTCTTCGTACTCTTTTACAGCTTGCTTATATGCTTTTCTTACGTCCTCTAGTTTTGCGTCTTGACTTGGGGCCAACTCCTCCATTCTGGCTCCAAGAAAATTATTCTTCATATCGAGAATTCTCCTTGGTAGTCCTGAGAAGAAAGATCTGCAATCATGTTTTATACTGCCACTCATATGAGCCATTGCCAACCCTTGCTGCAATTTAGCATACTTCATAAGATTCCTCGGATTCTTATAATCCTCATACTCTTCTCTTAAATCATCTGGTGTCAAATTCTTTTCCCATTCCTCATACTTAAGTCCATATTCAATTGTCGCTTGAAGGATAGATTTCTCCTTCAAATCAGAAATAGTAATTGTAGTTTCAAAAATCGTCCAAAAAACGGATTTAATTTTAATTTCTCCCTTACCTTCGTTCTTTGCATCTTTAATTTGTTGGTATATGCGACTACATGTAATCGCATGATTAGGATTTCTTAAGTGCTCATTAAACTCCTTTAATTTGAATTGCTCATCTGACACGAATCCATCTAAATCAATGTATCTCAATGGATTATTAAAATTGAAATGATACCTACTTACACTCTGAGTTTTTTCTATTTTTCCCCCTAATAAATCTTTTGACACCCACCGTCCCAACTGGGGGTTGTAATAACGGGCACCGTAGTAGTATAATCCAATTTCACTGTCAAAGGGTTTTCCAGTGTACTTGTATTGAGAGGTTGGAGGTTGGAGGTTAGAGGTTAGGGACCATTCGTAATAAGTGTTGCCGAACTCGTCGTATTTGGTTAGCATTGTCGGATTGCCGTCTATATCGGTGAGAAGTGAGTTTGAGCCGAGTATATCGGAAAGGTAGTATGTCTTCTCTTCTACTGTCGTTCCCGGAGTTTCTCCTTCTTTTACTGTTATCCCCATAATCCTTTTTCCATTTCCGAAGACATAGGAGGATGATAGATGATAGATGTTAGATGATAGATCAAGAGAATGCTCCTCAACGACTTCTCCGAAGCTGTTGCGAACATAAAGGATTTGCGATTCTATTTTTACAGCATCATCCTTTTTTGTTGATACTTTTTTACTGATACGCTGCCCGTCGCCATTGTATGCGAAATTCACCGTGAAAATTTTGTCGTCACGATCAATGGATACGCTCATCAAGCGGTTCTCATAATCCCAAGTGAAGTCCTTCCTGTAATTATTTGTTTCTTCCGTGTCAATAGCTTTGTAATCGTTCTCGTTGATTAGATTTCCATTCTCATCATAAATGAGGTCCGTATGTCCAATACCGTTTGAGATGATCTTATCAAGCTGATTGGAATCAGTTGCGATTGTATAGTCGAAATTCCCCTGATCCTGTCTCATTTTCAATCTATTCCCGGCTTCATCATAGAAATTATCCAAAACACATTTTCGAATTTGGAATTTGATTGCTTACCTTCACTTTACATATTCTCATAATACTGGAAGCATATTTCCGCTTCTGCCTGTATAATAATATTTACCTTCTTTTACCACAAATATAAGATAATTTTCTGTTGGAAATTGGGGAAGTATCCATAAAACTCTATGAAATTTTGGATTTGGGTAAAAATATATTTCTTCCCCTTCTTTATCATAATATGCTTTTTCCCTATTGATTTTTGAAAAAAAATGTAAATCTTGAAAAGAAAGATTGTAATTTTTATTAGGATCAGTAACTAATTTTTCCCTTACAATTTCATCTTTACAAGCTTCTTCTGTTAAATATGGTTTTCGCTCTTCAATTGCTTTGCTATTATACAATTTTTCATAAATAGTACACAACTCTACTAATTCCTTTTGATTTAGAAATTTGTTAGAGGTCATTCGATACACTACCAACTTATTTACCACAAATCCCACAATACATATTATTACTAGAAACAAGAGCCCTCGTTTCCATTTACTTCTTTTCATTAGACTTATCCTTTTTGTAGTTTTCCTCGTATATACCATATCCAGTAATTTTCCCCTCGGTAATTTGCTTCATTGATTCTTCCCATTCTTTTACAGCTTGTTGATATGCCTTTCTAACATCTTCAATTTTCGCATTTTCTCCAGGAGCCAATTCTTCCATTCTTGCTCCAATGAAATTGTTCTTCATATCCAGCACTCTTCGTGACATCCCAGCTGTTATTCTCGCTTTTGGATCCTCCATTCCACCACTCCAATGAGCAAGTTGTAAACCAAACAATATTTTAACCTTACTAATTTTTCCTTTCAATTCCTCCTTCAAATCAGTCTTAGACATATTTCTTTCCCACTCCTCATATTTCAATCCATATTCTAAGGTTGCCTGCAAAACCGATTTATCACGCAAATCAGAAATAGAAATTGTAGTTTTAAAAATCTTCCAAAATACAGCCTCAATTTTAATTTCAGTTTGCTCCGCACTCTTTGCATCTTTAATTTGGTTATAAATCTTGCTACATGTAATAGCATGATTAGGATTTTTTAGATGTTCATTAAATTCATCCAGCCTAAATTGCTCATTTGAAACCCATCCATTTAAATCTACATATCTTAAGGGATTATTGAAATTAAAATGATATCTACTTATGCTTTGTGTATTCTCTATTTTTCCTGTAATAACATCCCGGCTCACCCATCTCCCCCATGAGAGATTATAGTACCTTGCGCCGTAATAGTACAATCCAGTTTCACTGTCAAAGGGCTTTCCAGTGTACTTGTATTGAGAGGTTGGAGGTTAGAGGTTAGAGACCATTCGTAGTATGTGTTACCGAACTCGTCATACTTTGTCAGCATTGTCGCTTCACCGTCATTATCGGTGAGAAGGGAATTACTACCTAAGATGTCAGATAAATAATAGGTTTTCTCACCTGTTGCCGAAATACTCATTATCCTCTTGCCATTCCCGAAGACATAAGACGATGTCGGCAAATCGGTAAAATCATCAGTTCCTTTTGCTTCGTACTCCTCAACGACTTCTCCGAAAAATCTACGGGTAGTTGCGAAAGTTGCAAATTGCTCTGTCATTAGACATAATCTCCCTTCTTCACTGTAATTATTATACCACTTTCATATTGAAATGCAAATCCAAGCCAATGCAGTATAATTAATATTCATAGAAGAAGCAGCGAAAGTTCAACCCTATATACAAATACTTACTAAGCATTCCTTATGATTTTGCAACTTTCGCAACTCCCGTCCCCGTTACTCCCATCCCCGTTACTCTTTGTAAGCATCGGGACTACCGTCCCCAATTTCCCTTTAAGGAACCAGTTCCTTCGATTTTCTTTTTACAAATGTATCTCACTTCTAAAGATTACATATAAAAGAATTAACATAATAAAGCCAATAACAATATGGATACGACCGTAAAATCCTTTCCTCTGTAATTTTCTCGACTGCATTATTAAGAAATCATCAGTAACATTATTCGAAGAGAAATATTTATAAAGATTTGATTTTTGAGGTAGGCTTGCTTTTCCCAAAGGATATAACTCATTATATATTTTTTCAAATAGGGGATCATATTCGCGTTTATTATTGAGATATTTATAAATTCGCTCATATGGATCTCCAAATAGAAAAGATGCAAGTAAAGTTGTTATAGGCCACAAAATAATGTATATAAAAAAAACCATAGTTTTGTCCTTCAATATATACATTAATAATGATTGAATTACTAAATATGTTGTGATTAACATCCAAAAAACATTAATTATTCGTTTTTCCTTCATCTTTTTTTCCCTTTTTCTCCTCCTCTTTCTTAATCTTTTCTTTCTTGTCAGTTAGCGTACTATTTATAAATTCTACAGTTTTTAATAGTTCATTATATTTTTCTTCCCCTAAAATGTCTTTGAAATCATTAGGATTAATTGCTTCACCTTTCAATGCTTTTTCTTGTATCATTTTATTAACTTTCTTTGCCATACTTTTCTGTAAAGGAATTATTGCAGTACAAGTAATAAAGGCATGTGCTTCTATCCCAATTCCTTTGACTGCATTAATTTCAAACGTCCAATCATCGGTTTCATCGGAGTATTGGAAATCCGTTAATTGTCCAGTTTCTATACCAAGACCTCCCCACAATTTCACTGAACCTCCATATGCAATTCCAGTCCCCTCTAAATCCTGAATAGTTGCGACATTTGATATAAATAGACCCAGGAGGCCAATTGAAGCTCCGAATCCTCCGCCGAGTCCCGCACCACCAGTTATCATAATTCCATAGTTACCTTCAAAGTCTGTTACAACTCCTGTTGTAAAACTCCCGCCTCCAATTCCTGCCATAATTGAAAATTGCCACTGCAAACCACCTACAAAATTCCCATCAGGATCTTTTAAAACTAGAGGATTATTATAGCAATACTGATACGCATTTATGCTTTGAACGATGTTTTTAATTCCTTTCATCCGATCCTTACTCACCCATCTCCCCCATTCAAGATTGTAGTACCTTGCACCGTAGTAGTACAATCCAATTTCACTGTCGAAGGGTTTTCCAGTATATTTGTAAGAAGATGCTTGATGATTGATGTTTGATGTTAGGGACCATTCGTAATAAGTATTTCCGAATTCATCGTATTTGGTGAGCATTGTCGCTTCACCGAATTCATCGGTCAGAAGAGAATTTGAGCCGAGTATATCAGAAAGATAGTATGTTTTCTCTTCTACTGTCGTTCCCGGAGTTTCTCCTTCTTTTACTGTTATCCCCATAATCCTTTTTCCATTTCCAAATACATAGGAAGATATTAGATGATAGATGTTAGATGCTAGATCAAGAGAATGCTCCTCAACGACTTCTCCGAAGCTGTTGCGAATATACAATATCTTGCTCTCAATTGTCTCATCTGGAGCTATAACTTGCTTGTATATACGCTGTCCGTCACCGTTGTATGCGAAATACACCGTGAATATTTTGTCGTCGCGATCAATGGATACGCTCATAAGGCGGTTCTCATAGTCCCAGATAAAGTCTTTATTATAGTTCTCTATTCCTTCTGTTTCCGTACCTTTGTACTCTTTTTCGCCTATAAGATTTCCATTGTCGTCATAATCAAGATAAGTATGACCGATACCATTGGAGATTATTTCCTTCAGTTTATTGGATATGGGCTTTGCTCCATCACTCTCCATCTTATACTCGAAATCTCCCTGATCCTGATGCATGAAGGTTCTGTTACCTGAAGGATCATATTCATACAACGCATAACTGTCATTTCGCTCCTTGTGAACAACCTTCGTTAATCGGTACAACTCATCATAAATGTATTCAGTCTTCTTCCCATGCGTTCCGCTTACCGCGTCTGATTCAGTAAGTTGCTTCCGGTTACCGACTTTGTCGTAAATTATTTCACTTCTTCCTTTTATCATATTTTAATTCTATTATGTATTTTTTATGAAATTGTTTTTCTTTTAAATTAAAAATAGCTTTTTGAATATTAATATTAAAAGTATTTTCATATATTTCAACTTCGCTAATTAAGTCTAAATATTCGTTATAATTGATATATTTAGTTTTTCCACTTTCCAAATTAAGTGCAAAATAGCCATAAATTGTGGACCCGATTATTTCATTATGATAAATACCAATTTTTGTAATCCCGAGAATTTTTGGTGCACTAATTTCATTTGTTTTAAGTTTATATTTTTGTGAAAGTTGTTTTTTAATATGATTATCTTCAATACATAAGAAATGAACTCCTTTTCTTGAGAAATCTGAACTCATTGGATAAAATTCATAATAATATTGATAATCCATAAGACTAAATTCATTTGTTATTAATATTTTCGGATAATCATCTCCTAATATTATTAGATAGTTACTTCCTAAAGTTTTCGCATAGATTTCACTTTTTCCAATATATATAGCAGTAATATTGATAATAGGCAGGTTTTCAATTTTGTTATATTCTCTGTTATCACAAGAGTTCAAAAAAGGATATTCTTCGCCTTCAATATATGATAAATACAGACCATCGCCTATTTCTGGAGGCTTATAGTAGTACTCATTATTATGAAACATTTGACTTTGCACAGAACAAAATGACAAACAAAATCTTCTACTACTCCTTCTATTGATAATTTTATTAAGGCAATTAAATATCATAGAATTTTCCTTGATTTCCCTTTTAACACTTAAAGAAGTTTTAATTTTATTATAATTTACTAACAGAATGAGAGCTATAATAAAAAATACAATAGTAATTCTAGTTATATATTTCATCATATTTCAGTTCCTATTGTTTCTTAGATTCTGGCTTATCAATTTGAATTTCGACATGATACTTAACTTCTATCTCAAATTGTGCCAGTTCAGCTTTCCGGCCAATAGTTGTTAGGTTTTCTGCTAAGCTACTCCGTTCGCCTTTTTGCGCTGGATTGAAATCAAATGTATCGGTAACTGTTACCTCAACAATTGCTATTCTTTTCTTCTCATTCTTACTTTCTTTGTAACCAATTATTCTCCAGTAGAAGCTTGCTGAGCCAATGGATAATTTTAAATCTTTTGAAGAGAAGGAAGTTTGCCCTTGCTCTTCTTTACTCCCTCCCAATTCTATTCCCTTTGTGACTTGTTCTTTTATCCTTTCATTTGCATAATTACTCTCCTGAGCCATTTCTTGCGCTATCAATGAATCGGGGCCTTTAATATAGGGAGTATTATCGCCTTCTAATGCTTTTGAATATAATTCATAAACGATTGGCAAATTCTTTTTTATTTTTTCAGAAGCAGCGTACTTCTCTACATAAATCCTTGCTTCCTCTTTTGAAAGTTTATTTGCTTTCAATAATTTCGAATTACCACCTTTGTCTATATACTTCATAGGATTATTTTCCACATATATAAATCTATTAAGTGATTGTGAATTATTAATTTTACCTCTTAATATATCCTTGGATACCCATCTCCCCCACTGGGGGTTGTAATAACGGGCACCGTAGTAGTACAATCCGGTCTCTTTATCCAGAGGTTTTCCCGTGTATTTGTAGTCATTATCGCGTTTGTTGGTATCAGCCCATTCGTAATATGTGTTGCCGAATTCATCGTATTTGGTCAGCATTGTCGGTTCACCGTCTTTATCGGTGAGAAGTGAGTTTGAGCCGAGGATATCAGAAAGATAGTATGTCTTTTCATCTGTAGCTGAAATACTCATGATCCGCTTTCCGTTCCCAAACACATAACTGCTTGAAAGCTTAAATGTGCTGTCAGAAAGATCATATTCATGTTCCTCTACCACCTCACCGAAACTATTATACACATAAAGCAGTTTGCTTTCAACCTGATCGTCGGGTCCTTTTACTTCTTTATAAATCCTCTGCCCATCGCCGTTGTATGCGAAATTCACCGTGAATATTTTGTCGTCGCGATCAATGACTACGCTCATAAGACGGTTCTCATAGTCCCAGGTGAAGTCTTTACTGTAATTATTTGTTTCTTCCGTGTCAATAGCTTTGTAATCATTCTCGTTGATTAGATTTCCATTCTCGTCATAAATGAGATCCGTATGTCCAATACCGTTTGAGATAATCTTATCAAGCTGGTTTGAGTTTGTGGCAATTGTATAATCAAAATCACCTTGATCCTGATGCATGAATGTTCTGTTGCCTGATGGATCATATTCGTATATTGCTCCACTTGATACCCTTTCCTTGTGATCAACACTGATCAACCTGTAAAGCTCATCATATCCGTAAGCCGTTACCTTGCCCTGAGTACCTGATATACTATCACTTTCTTTCAACTCGGTTCTATTTCCAACCGCATCGTATTTATAATTATGTTTTAAGAGAAGGGATCCATCTTTCTTATTGTAAAGAAGATCGGTCATCCTGTCACGATCATCATACAAAAAGTCCCCTACAATATTCTCACTATCTCCATATTCGACTTTAGATATAGTACCCATTGGAAAGTATTCATAAGATGATACCAGGTAATCATCTTTGCCCAATTCTTCCAGAGTAACGGAATTGGTTCGATGAAGTTGATCTATATCATATTCAACAGTCTTTCCACCTGGATAAGTTGTTGAAGTCAGATCGCCGACTATATTATAATTGTATAAATTAGTGTAACCGTCTGTCAAAGTGCCGCTGATCCCTTGGTATTTCCTTGTATCCTCCGTGAGCCAGTTGCGGTTGTTGTAGAAATAATCTATTTGACCTAAGGTTGCATCATCTTTGTTTTTCTCAATCATGCTTTCCCGATTTCCATTGTCGTCATAGGTATATTCTACTCTTTTGATGGCATTATTCAAATCCAGCGCTGGATATTCTATCGTTTTCAATCTGTAGATGTTGTCATAACCATACAAAATGTCAGCATCCGTCCCATCTCTGTTATAAACATGTTTCGAAATCACATTTCCAACAAGATCGTATTCTTGCTTTTCTTCTGTCCCATCGTGATAATCGGTCCTTTCCAACTGGTTTAGTGTGTTATAGGTATAAGTCGTTACCAGATCATTGGGATCGGTCATGGTCAAAAGGTTTCCCACATCATCATACCATTCTACTGCAAATATTCAATCTAGAATGATTAAGCAAAATCAATCGTTCCCGATATCAATTCAGCCATAATGCCCAAACACCACAATCATCACAAATTGTATAAAAATAAACTGGGTCCAAAGTGAACGTTTAATCTGCCACACATCTAGTTCGTCCAATAAATAATCATCTAGAATTGATTCATACTTTCTTCTAAAAATGTTTTTAATATATATTTGCGCAAATTGGGTTCCCTTTCCCCAAGAAAATAGAGAGTCTAGGCATGATTGGTATTCTTTGTTAAGATCCTTCCTTTTTTCCAAATATATGAAGATATTTTCTCGGTGTTTATCTTGATATACAAACAATAATATCGCAAGTACAAATGATATCAAAGCAAATAACAATGACCAGGACTCTATATGAGTACTATCTAATATTACGATGATAATCTGAATTCCAAAATAGATATACATAAGACAATAGGTGAGTATTATTCTTCCCTTACTTTTTGCCATTTGCTTTTCTTCTCCTTTAATATGCCCCCGTCCATTCTGCACTTCAAGCAGTGTAGTTTGGGAACAGTGATAAGATCACATTTAAAGACATCATTCCTTCTTCTTGTCTTTCTTAGTATCCACCTTTTTGTTCTTTTCCTTCTTGATTTCCCCAGATTCCATAGATTCAAGTGTTTTAATCATCTCATTTACATTTACTCCTTTGGATTCAATATACTCAAGTAATTCCTTTTCCTTCATTGACCCTAATTTCTCCCACTCATCAAATAATGCTCTGTAATTAGGATTACCGATACTTGTACTCATAAGGGTTTCTGTCACCTGGTAAAAGAAATGACCTTCTATACCTATTCCCGCACCTCCTTGCCCAGTAAAACCCCACCATTCAGCAGTAAGATACCATATATCACCTGTTCTATCTGAAGAAAAATCTACTTCAATTGGAAATACAAACTCACCTCCGCCTCCTACTTTCAACATACCACTTATTCCCACCGCAACTGAATATCCCTCTAAATCATAAATAGTATCTGCAGATGTCCAGGCGGCTCCAGCATATGCTCCAATTGAAGCTCCTCCTATATGTCCCGCTGATACAGTTAATTGTAGCCCTAAATTACCTTGACTATCAGCAACAATATCAAGGTTTATCATTACACCTCCTCCTACAATGAAAATCCCAATTCCTGCCCCAGCCGATCCCTGCAGAGACATAGTCCAATAACCATTAGGATCAATATTCGCTAACGGATTGTTTTCAACGTATATCATTCTATTTAAAGATTGTGATCGCATAATATTTTCTACAAAAAGGTCCCGACTCACCCATCTCCCCCACTGGGGGTTGTAGTACCTTGCACCGTAGTAGTACAATCCGGTCTCTTTATCCAGAGGTTTGCCAGTGTAGCCATAATTTGTTGAAAGGTTCAAAGGTTCAAAAGTTGAAAGGTTCTTTCTCCATTCGTAATAAGTATTCCCGAATTCATCGTATTTTGTGAGCATTGTCGGGTTGCCTGCTTCGTCGGTGAGAAGGGAATTACTACCTAAAATGTCGCTTAAATAATATGTTTTGGTATCTTCTGCTGTAATTGACATTATGCGTTTTCCGTTCCCGAAAATGTAAGAAGATGTCGGCAAATCGGTAAAATCATCAGTTCCTTTTGCTTCGTATTCCTCAACGACTTCTCCGAATGAGTTTCTGACATAGAGGATTGCATTAATCATTGTCTCATTTTCTGAATCGTCCTTGATCTTAACTTCTTTATAAATCCTTTGCCCGTCGCCGTTGTATGCAAAAGAAACAATGTATTTTGTCGTGTCGTCATTCTTTCTCGTGATTTCAACTTCCATAAGGCGGTTTTCATAGTCCCAGATAAAGTCTTTATTATAGTTCTCTATTCCTTCTGTTTCCGTACCTTTGTACTCTTTTTCGCTTATCAGATTTCCATTGTCGTCATAGTTCAAATATGTATGACCGATGTTGTTTGAGATGATCTTTTCAAGCTGGTTTGAATCAGTTGCGATCGTATAATCAAAATCACCTTGATCTTGGTGCATAAAGGTTCTATTGCCTGAAGGATCATATTCATACGATGCGTAACTATTAGTGCGTTCTGTATGATTAACAAATGTCAGACGGTATAGATCATCATAACTGTATTCAGTGATCTTATTTTTTGCGCCGGAAACGCTATCGGTTTCCATAAGCTCGGTTCTGTTTCCGACCTTGTCATATTTATATTGCTGGTGCAATAAGAGGTTGGAGGCTGGAGGCTCGGGGTTAGTGTTTAAATATTCAAGATTCGTCATACGGTCACGAATATCATATGAATAAGTGCCTACAATGCCATTGCCATAAGTGTTCGCGGCAATTGTTCCCATAGGATTATAAGCATAATCAGCAATATGCTCTGTTTCATCCTTAATATTTAAATAAGATGTCCGATGAAGCTTATCAACGGTATATTCAACCGTCTTTCCACCTGGATAGGTTGTTGAAGTCAGGTCACCGACTTGATTGTATTCATAAGTGTTCGTGTAACCATCTGACGAAGTTCCATCTATTCCCTGATATTTTCTTGTATCCTCAGTAAGCCAGTTTCTGTTGTTGTATGTATATGAGATTTCTCCAATGACATCATCAACATCGGTAGTATCATCCTTGTATTCAATCATCTTCGTCCGGTTTCCGTTATCATCATATTCATATGCGACTTTCTTTATCTGCCTTTCGGGAGCAGTTCCCGGATAAAGGATCTCCCTAAGTCGATATATATCATCATATGAATAATTATTCACTTTTCCATTTCCGTCTGTCTTAGTCTCAACATTTCCAATCAGATCATAGGTCTGAAATTCTGTCGTTCCATCGGGATAAAGCGTATCCGTTAATTGATTTAAGGTATTGTAGTTATAGGTTGTAACTTTACTTCTCGGATCGGTCATGGTCAAAAGGTTTCCGACATCATCATAAGTGTAGAATGCACTTGCGTCCTCCGGTTCATGAACTTCGATCAGACGGTCAAAGCCGTCGAATACATAATCGGTAGTAGTACCGTTTGCATCCTTAACGGTCTGCTGATATTGAGTTGAATTTATATTATAGAAATATTCCGTTGTCAGTTCAGTATTATCCGGGTATTTGATCTTTTCTAATCGTTTATAGGTATCATAAAATAATTCTGTTTCTCTGCCTTGAGAATCCTTGACTTTCTCAAGATTCCCGGCTCTGTTGTAGAAGTTTTCCAGAATGTAATCAAATCCACCCGGATCCTGGATCAGTTTTTGCAATCTTCCCAGACCATCGTAGTTGTACCTGTTAACTGAACCTTCCGCATCAGTAACATTCACTTCAAGAAAACCCGGTGTATCATCATATTGATAAGTGAGATGAGTAATATTTGCGCTTGCATCTACCGCAGGAAAAGCTACATCCGTTACTCTTCCCAATCCATCATAGGTATATTCGGTAGTATTACCGTTTGGGTCGGTCTCATTCAGTAATCTCCCCATATGCCGGTCAAATACTTTTCTTGTAGTGATATTCATCCCATCTTCAGGATGGACGGTCACCTCATGAGTGATTACACTGCTGTTTTGAGAATAAGAAAATTCGGTAGCGTTTTCCAATGGATCTATACTCTTTAATATCATGCCGCGGAAATATAGGCTGGAATGATCGTACTGCATTGCAGTGATAATATCTTCGCCCAAGTCAGGGTCGGTCTGTCTTACCTGATTCAACTCCCCTCTCAGCGTAGCACTGGTACCTGAATTGATAGTTGCAGATGTATCCGAGAAATCAGAAAGGTCATAAAAGTATCTGGTCTCCATTTTATTGTAGGGAGTCTCCTCACCATCATAATTCTGATAACTCCATTGTCGACTTATCAAACCTGAAAAGCCTTTTTCAAGATACCTATCTCTGATAACCGGGTTTTCATGAACAAATTCGGCAAATTTATTATATCCTGCCATTGCTCCGCTGCCAATCTCAGAAAGAGTATTGCCATACTCGTCGTATTCGTAATTTATCCCATATTGAAAATCCCTCCGAGTAACTGTTGTGCTTTTCAAACGGCCGGAATTTTGTAGCTTATAATCACGGTCAGTAAGAAGATTCCGAGAAAAATCCAGAACGAAATCATCAGTTTTAAAATATGCATTGCTAGTAACAATACTTACAGAATCATCTATAGGCAATTCAATAATCGTTTTGATATTAAATGAGCTAGGATAATATCCCAACTGCTCCGACATTGAGAATATATTCCAAGGAATGCTCCCAGAAATCGACATCAGATAATGATTGTAATGACCGGGGTGATTCTTCACGTACTGATACTGAGTTTTATGGCCATTTGGGTCTGTTCGAGTTACAGTACCATCCTCAACCTCCATTACACGCGTGAAATACACTCCCCCGACAAAAGTTCCGAGCAACCCGAGATTTATCACACCAAGTCCTGATTCCGGAGCGGGTTCAGTCACCGGAAAATAAGCAAGGCCTCCTGTAACGATCCAGTCATCGTGGACAGTGAAAGTGTAATTGAACTTTGTTATTGAAGGAGTGGTACCAATGCTTTCATACTCCTTTCTCTCAACAACTCTCTGCTTCGTCAGGTCCATATCTCTGTAATAGTATCTGTTATCAAAATCCGAATCGAAAGGTTTGTTTACGTACTCGACATATCCCCCAGTGGCGTAATCAATTCTTGTCAAATGTCTGAAATAATACTCAAAATCCTTTATTATTCCAGGAAGCCAAGTATCAATTGTCTCATCGTCAAGTTCATCAAATGAAAGGGTAACTTTTTGTTTTGTATCATCATCAATAGGCTTGTATATCTCAATTTTCTTTGGTGAATATGGACTATCCTTTTCATCGTCACTAAAATGGGTATCCCACGGATTATATTTGAAGTCAACGGATTTCGGACCATCATCAGTCTGATAATCAATGCTTGTGAGTCTATAAGGATTATCCTTTCGCAAAATATCATTTGAATCGTTATAATGTAGGGTCACTGTCCGATCAAGAGAATCAGTTATGCTCTCAAGTCCATATCTGCAATACTCGAGTTCGAGGTCATTTCCGTAAGTATCCAATACTTCGGTCACAAGACCGAACTTAAAGGTATAAAGTGATATATCGGCAAGACTGGAAGCCAGACTAATCAGATTTTCTGATGAAACAGAAGATAAGTTGCTTATTATATCACTGAGATTTTGAAAAACTCCTTCATTTATAAACTGTAGATTGACATATATTTTCCCATGGGGTTCTATCTTGTACCGCATACCATCTTTTGTAACATAAACATAGTGAGCTCCGGTCCAGATTAGCTTTGAATTGATTGCCGGGTTGGCAGGAATATACTCAAAAGAAGTGGTAGGCTCTACTTTGAAATTTATGAATTGATTACGCTTAAAAGGTTCCGTAGTACCGTCCGCATACAACACAGATATATTGTCGGGAGGAGCATAATATTCAACCACTCCCATCAATGAATTATATAAGAAATCACGGTAAAAACCCGGAGAATCCTTCATAGCGCTTTGTATCAATTCCATTGCATTGACCGATGCAATCAGGTGGAATCCACCAAAAACACCTCTAATAGGACATCCCTGAGGAGTGAATTGTGTCAGATAGGTATGGGCATTGGTATTGTCAATAACATCTACATCTATAAGTTTAAAGATTTCTTTTAGAACTGGTTCAAGCACTTTTCCCAGAGGACCGAGGAAACCGACTAGCTTTATTATTATTTCTTCTATCATCCCCTCAGAAAGGAGGGCTAACTCTGAAGTGAGTCCAAATTCATTGAAAAATGTACCACTGATGTTGCTCCCTACTGAATTGGCATCATCCCAACCTATATTGATTGAAAGGTGAGAATACGCACCTTGTCCTAGAGTAGAATCATTAAATGGATATACACCGTTTGAGTTGTAATTGAGAAATACATTGATCGGGATACCCACTCCGCCGATGCTGACAGCCTCATAGGTAACATTGAGTTCGCCCGAAGTGGGCGCAACCTGCTCCTGGATCCCTTTTCCAAAACTGATCCGCGGATCTGACTGGATGATAGAGTCGAATTTAACCACCGGAGAATCGGCAAAAACAACAAGCGAACCAAGAATAATAAATATTGTGAGGAGATATTTCTTATTCATTGCCGGCTCCTTTCTTTATTTTGAGAAGGTATTGGCCGAGTTTTGAATCGTTTTTGCCATATCCCTCCACAAGAAGAAAGTAGTTCTTTCCAATTTCAAGCTTTTCATATATCTCGGGTGGGATCATCAATGAATTGGCGGTTATTCCCTCTTTCTTCATCAGCTCTGTCCCCTTTGCCTGTGAAAGCGGATTTTTATCCGACAACTGAACCGAATAATATGTCGCATTCGGCATAGTGAACCATGAAATTCTCTTTCCGGTCTTTTCGACATCCACGCTGTCCTTTATCAGATTCTTCTTTTCTTCCTCGGTCATGCTGTTGAGTTTTCCCATGAAGGTCTCATAGTTTTCAGAAGTTATCGGTTTGGGCTTCAGCTTTTTCAGATCGATCGTATCTTTGTCGAGAAGTCCGATGATCTTCCATTTGCCGTCGAGTTTATAAAGGCCGTATGTGAGGGTTTCCGCCTCCATATCGACCTCCTTCTTTATACCCTCCGATTTGATATCGAACATAATCTTTCTCTTCACTGTGACATTTGCACGGGCAAAATCGCCGAACACCTCGATCTTGTTAATCTTCATGGTCATCTTTACATCTTCGACAAATCTTTTTACAATATTGTAGGCTCTTTCCTGCTTCTCATTCGGTTTATAAAGGCATGAATTGATCCTCTCGAAATTTTTGCTGTTCCATCCCGACTGGAAACGGGTAAAGAGTTTTTTTATCCTGGTTTCTTCGGAAGCGCAATACACATCCACTGCAGTTCCAAAGATAAGTCCTGTCACCATAACTGTAAACAACAGCATTTTCATTGACTTCATATTTACTCTCAAATTTATTCTTTTCATCTTGCCACCTCCAGTGGAAGAGCTTCATAATATAAAAGGATTGTCCCCATGATATCAAGTATCCCACCCGTATCCGCGCTTGTTATTTCCCTGATGGAGTTGATCGCCTTTAAGATCTCCAGGATGTTCTTTTCCTTGTCTTCAGAAGATACAACGGTTTCCTGCAGCTTATCAAGTGACTTCAATGCGTTTTCAACAAGATGTTCTTCCTTTCGGTCAACACTCAGATCATTGAGAAGCGCTAAAGCATCCTCCCGCATAGCTGACATCCCGTCGGGATACGCTATCTCTACATTAATGAGATACGGAGACATCTGCCACCAGATCCCGTTCGTCAGATAGGAGAGCTCCGCACTGATGGTTAATTCAGGCAGGAATTCAGGGATATTCATGAATATGTAATATTCTCCCGACTGACCGGTTTCAAGCCGATCGATCCAGGAAATCAGGGTGCCGTCAACAGTTCCATCCGGTAGTATATTTATTACATCAACACCTGCGGGCAGGATTTCATTCAATCTGATGTCAAGACCGATAATCGAAGGAGTGATCTCAGTTCTTATCGCAGTGATTCCCGGGACGATACTTTCATGGGTTTCCGGACGGGCATATTCCAGAGCATTTTCCAGAATGCTGATCGTACCTTCAAGATTTGCTAAAATATCAAATGCGAAATACACCGATTTTCCTGATCCATAAATATTTCCGGTAATTGCCGGAGTAGGAAGATGCGGCGATACCGTCACATATCCGGCATTGAAGGTTGATTCGGACTCGATCCTGTATGTTTCCCCGGAAGCAGTCATGATCCCTGCTTCGGAAATAGGAGAATTGATGATATTCACCATCAGGTCTTGCGTTCCGTATATCCCCTCAAATTCAATACCCAATACTTCGGGATCATTGCCTTCGCCGAGGAAATGATAATACTGGGAAGTGATCAGGCCTTTGCCCGAATACACATGCTCTCTGAGTTCTTCCGAGGTATGTCCTTCAAGTTCTTCGTAATTGCCGAGAATAATGTATTCATTGTACATTCCGGCTCTCATTGCCGATATAAAACCTCCCTGAGAATCCGTGATCCGGTAGGTCATCAAATCGGCTGACAAGAGAAAATCTTCCATGGCAGCGATTCTGTCTGCTGGAACAGTTTCATAGTTCAGCCATACCAGCACTCTTGGTATTGATGCCATTTCCATCTCAATATTCATGGCAGGAACGATCTTGAACCCGATCTCTTTGGCGAATTCAATATTGTCAAGGTTGTCATAAGAGCGGTATTCTATTGAGTGAGTACCGCTGTCGAGTATGGAAATGTCCACCGGACCGGAATAATTGAGCCATATATCACCGTCTATTCGGTATTCAGAATACTGTACGCCGCATCCGTCTTCTCCATCTTCTGCTGAAATACTGAATAATGATCCACTGATGATATGAAGCTCACTCCCGATAAGAGTTGAAGGCGCAAATGCTCCTGAGCTCTCGGGCGGCGTCGTATCGATAAACAGATTCAGAAGTTTTGTGCTCTCCGTGTTAAATGCAAAGTCGGTTGAGCGGTAATATAGGGGACAATACCCATCATGCGTGCTTGCCACTTCAACTGGAAGCTGATATGCATTCCAGGTATATCCGTCAAAGGAATACTCTGAGTACTGAACACCGGAAAGAATATCATAAGCATTCAATAAGATACTCGCATCATCTAAGCAATAGACATTGTCAGCAGCATGATAAACTCTGTCTGAGTCAACCCATACCTGAGTAACAGGCGGATTTGTGTCCAGTTTGACCGTAGTTTCAACAGGAGACGAAATATTCCCCGCAGCATCAATCGCATATATCCGAATCGTATAGATTCCATCCTGCGCAGGAATACCGCCGAGTGACCCGCCGTCCCAGTTAAAGGACACGAAGATATCTCCGGTAGTTTCCGCGTTCTGCATAAAGGCTTTCACGCCATTGTTGTCATAGATCTCCAAGTAGACCGTGGCCTGCTCTGAAACGGAAACGGATATCGTGAGATTATCAAGTAATGCATCTCCATTGGGACTGAAATATTCTGAAGAAATTGCAAGCCCCAGTATTTCCGGGTTTTCTCCATCTCCATTATAACCGGATATGGCAAATTTACCGTCGATCGTCATTACCTTGACGGTCAGGCTGTTGGCATTAACATCCCTTGTAACCAATGATTCATCCGGCTGAGCGATACTCCAGCTCGCTGACTCATCATCAAATATCCAGACTGTGAGCAAGTCCTCATCAAGGCCCACGATTTCGCTGTCATCATAAAGGAATGTAAGCTCGATGTACTTGTCGAAGTATTTCTGCTGTGATTCCAAATGTATTTCATAAACAGATAATAGCGTCGAAGCACTGGCCAGTTCAACGGTTGAAACTTCCTTTATACCGGTATCATTGATTTGTGCAATTTTACCCGAATGTAGTAAATTGTTATTTTCTTCGGGTAAATTATCTATTGTAACTTTTGAAATCGTCAATGTATCATCCGGAGCAAAAAGAACATCCGAATCAATAGACACGATAAGTTTTGAATCGTCGCTGGCAACGCTTCCGGGAACATTCCAGTCAATACCTTCGCATGGAGAATGCTCGATGAGGTTCAGAATGTTTATATCGCTTGCATTTGTCAGATGATTGTATTCACTATAAACAATTTTAGTACCGTCAGATGAAAGGAAAGCGTTTTCCGGAACACCCCATTTATTCACAACAATCTCCATATTATTGGCGATTATCTGGTTATTTCTTCCCAATATATCCACCTTGCCTATTGAGAAATCATAGTAATCGGGGGTTCCAAAAGTATAGGGAGCTCTTATCTGGAATAATGAGCGATGGCAATCATTTCCTTCTATCAAATGATTTCCAAGGGCATAGTAAATGAACTTGCTATCGGGATCCCAACCAATAATCGAACCATGGCCGTAATCGTCAATATTGATCTGAATTGTTTCGGTACTTTCAACTCCATTATAACTCTCAAGCTCGCCATTCTCGTCAATGAAAACAATTTTAATACAGTAGCTATTGTCATCTATAGAAGCTAAATATGCTACTTTTCTTGAATCGGGAGAGAAAGCGGGGTGGCAACACCATTCAGTGTCGGAGCTTAATTTTCTGAAAGGATTGAGAGGATCGGAAAGGTTTACCAGATATATCGGACTCGGATCTCCGGCATCTTCCGGATAAGGAGTTCCATTCACTGCAATGAACATACCGTTTGAACTCCACCCAATCGAGCGCTGATGCGCATAGATCTCAATTTCTCTTTCAATAGTTTGATTTTCGACATCATAGATTTTGAGTGTTGTTCCGTCTATCCAAGAAATAAATGCCACCTTGGTATCATTCCCACTCCACTTGGCATCACCGGCCAATACCCAGCCATCAATTATATCCACTGATCCCGATGAAAGTTCTTTAATGTGAATCCTCCAATCCCTATTGTAGGAAATATACTGATCATCAAATGACAATTCAGGGTTAACTGTTGACGAATTAGATCCCCAAGAAGAAGCAACCGCATCAACAATCTTAGTATTCCCGGAACCGTCAGGATTTATGCTCCATATTTCAGCATTAGAAGAAATTTTATACGGTGGAGATTTGCAATTAACTCCAGGGCAATCACAGTAGCCGCCGGCATAAAGATACGCGATCGAATTACTTGTATTAAAGAAGACAGGATTTGTAGCATAATGATTATCGGGCATCGCGATCGTATCAAGCGTGAAAGTGGTTATATTCTGTGTTGTATCAATATAGATGTTGCCTGATATCTGTTCACCGTCTACCATCATAAGATAGGTATATACTCCCTCTTTACACAATTCACCTGTTGTCCGGTCCAAACCGTTCCATGCGATCGGATAATTTGAAACTGACCCGGTTCCCTGCTCGGAAAATACTATCTGAGGAGAGGGGGAATCACTGTTTCTTATTTCAAAGGTCCATGGTAGAGCTTCGGCATCGATATAGAACTCAGCAACATCATAACATCCATCATTATCCGGGGAGAAGGTGTCATAATTCGTGTACACGCCGTTTTCCATGAACATATTCGGCATTTCGAGGGTTCCCTCACCGGAATTGCCAGCCAGATCTGTGGCAGTGAAAATACAAGTATAATCACCGTTGAGCAATATCTGATCGTGCACCCATTCAACGGTGTTGACATCTCCGGTTCCACTTGTCTGATAAACTATCACCTCCGAGCTGTTCAAAACCATCAGAGTCCAGTTGTCGATCCCGGTTACATCGACTATATCAATATCAAAGATGGTTACTTTATTGGGAGGACGGACTTCAAGCGTATAATCAAGTGTTATTACGGGAGATGTATTGTCAATTCTGATATACCCACGGTACCATGATCTCCAGAGTGAGTCGGCTACAGGGTCTTCAAGTGTAACTCCTGTTCCCTCACTGTAGATGTCATATACATAATCCCCTTCGGGAAGAACGCTTCCTGAATATTCCCCATCCCAGGTATATTGAGGCGGACTGCCTGCCCCTGATGATTGATGATAGATGCCATCGTCTCCAAGGCTGAACGACCAGGCTGAAGGAGTGTTTATCCCATTGGGTATAAAAATGAATTCCGCAGTATCCCTTATTCCATCGCCATTTGGTGAGAAGGGTGCGGGAGCGGCTATGGTGCCATAAGCCTCATCCTGAAGCCGGAGCACATATAACGGAGAGGATACATAATTATACGCATTATCAGCAGCATCGTATTTAAATATATAGTCCCAATCCGAAAACAGTTCAGCGAATTCGACATCAAGGGTATCCTCAGTATCTGTAAATAAGAAATTTCCGGTATCATTGTTCAGATCGCTGATAAGGCTTTCCAGGAAGTTAAGTCCCGATAGCTCCGGTTGATCTGCTGCAAAAAGATGTATTACAGTCTCAGGAGTGGAATAGAATTTTGAATCATAGATGAACGCGGTCCCATCCACTTGATAGTTCAATGATGGCAAAGTAATATCGACAATTATCTGTTCAGAAGAATCAATCGTAAATGTGTGCTCCAGATAATCCTTGATGCTATATCGCCAATCGTAATGCCCTTCGACAAGGTTGCCTCTGGAATCCCTGCCGTTCCAGAACAATGTAGCCGGAGGCGTATCGCTGCCGTTAATAGCTCTATATACGCTTTCTCCAGAAAGGATCTCAAGTTTCCATTTGGCATCACCGAATATATTGTCCCTAGAGAAATTAAGGTCGAATCCGGTCCCATCATTCTTACCATCGCTGTTTGGAGAGATATTAACAGGCGAAGCATCTATAAGCGTAAAAAGATCATTTCTATCAATAGTGATATACTGATCAGGGGTTGTAATATCTCCGTTATCAAAGCCGGTCGTTAGATAGATGGTCATCTTGTACAAGTACTTACCATCTTGTAGATAAGTGTCCTCACTTAGATTCCTATCACCGTACCAATTAAATTGAGCGTGAGGTATGCCGAGATCTGAGATTTTATAGACCTCAGAATCGTCAAATGATTCGTTGTAAATGCTGAAACTCCATGAAGCAACACCATCGGTATTAGATGTTTCACATGTAAATGTCGTAAAAGTATTCGTTTCTGTATCTGGAGAAAACACTTCAGGTTCCGCAGAAATATTCACTCCGGGCATATTACCTACAATCATAAATTTCGCTGTTTCAATCGTTTCATTTCCAAGCATATCACTTGCTCGAATAGTTAATACGGGTTGTACAGTATCGTCTGGAAGTTGTGATGCCGCAGGTATAAAGACCATATCGTATGACAGCGTGAAAGGTTCCAGATCGAGCTGATATACCACTTGTCCCGCGATCTCAAGCTCTATATTTGCCACACCCGAAAGAGATTCCTCGAAATTCAAGTAGATGGGAATAAACTGGCTCAATCCGACATGGCTGGCTCCCTGTCCGTCTACATCAACCAAAATTACAGGCCCGGCGGTGTCAACATAAATATTGTACTCCTCTTGAGCAGAATTTCCATTCAGATCAGAGGCCGATGCAAATAAAACATTGCTCTCACTTGAAAAGGCAATATTTGAATAGTCCTCAATTATTATCGTGCCGGCTGTGTTTGTGACTTCGACAGAAGTCTCAACGATCCCTGAATAATCATCGTAAAACTCAACCGAGGCAATTGTTTCAGGAGAAATGTAGTAATTGTGCGGATCTTTCTCAATAAACTCCCCTGTGAAATCCAGTTTGATAGTGGGAGGAAGGAAATCCACTATGAAGGTGAACGATTTGGTAATGGACATGTTTCCTACTCTGTCAACCGCCTTATGGAATACCGTATGAAAACCGGGAGCAAATGATATATCCTCTACATTGTACGGATTTCCCTCATCTGTATCCAGTGCCCTCCAAACAATTTCATCAGGGGTTTCATTCCATGTATCGAAATCCACCCAATAATCATACCCCGAGGCAGGATCGCTTGATACTATTACAAAATAAAGTTTATCCACTCCGCTGAATGTCGTGTCCACTGCCAGATAATCCTCTCCTGCGAGAGAAAATGTCATATCGCTTGGAGCATACCACATCCCCGGAGCAAGTTCATTATCATCCGGATATGTGATATCCTGAACATACTCCATCGATTCACCGGGAATGAAAAATGTGATCGGGGCGGTCCGATCAAGTATGAAATCTATAGAAGTACTGTCGGAAGAATTACCAAGTCTATCGGACGCATTAACATTGTATGAATTCGCTCCCTCACTGCAGCCGATCAGAGGTACTTCATAGGAAATTTCAGATTGGGGCGAAGAAACATTTATAATACTCCAGAAATCATCCGAAGCATTCTGGTACCTGATCTGGGAAATACCGCTTGAATCAGTTACATCGATCGTAAGTGGAATCCGATTGTTAATATATAAGTCTCCAGTGCTATCATCGAGGTAAGTGTATCCCACAAACTCCGTACCCTCATTGAAGTAAGTGGTTATAACGGGCACGGTATCATCGATATAAACATCAACAATAAAAGTTGATTCATTTCCGCAAAGGTCAATAGCCGTTACAGTGATTGTCCGTTCAGGTGATCCTCCCGATATTTCTACAGGGATCTGGCAGGCCCCGTTTATATCAAGGATCAAATCGATCTCACTGCCGTCATCATATTTATAGGAGGCATTGCCAACTCCCGATACATCTCCTCCGGATGTATTTTCATCTATTATCACAGTGCTGATTTGAGTCATAGGGGAAATAAAATGCCGATCACCCTGTATGAAGTGATTACCGGTAAAATCGACTGATATGGAGGGTGAAATTGAATCAAGGAAGAAGCTCGATGTTTTAACTTCTGATTCGTTCTCCACGTTATCGATCGCTTTGACTGAAAGGACATGCATTCCGTCTGGTGGATAATCCTCTTTTATCTCGAGAGTGGGGATCTCGTAATTCTCTATGTTAAAAGCAAGTATCCTGTGGGCAAAGTGATACCGGGTGTCGAGATCGGTTTGATCATATGAAGAAACAGTATACCACTGGGAATCGTCTATGCTGAAACATATAGTCTGGATTCCGGAACATGTAAGCAGTTCAGGGATTTCCTGATCGTCAGATGTTATATGGAAGGTATCTTCCTTATTGACATAAAGCGGATGAATGACATCCTGAACGATCGGGGGCAAGGTATCGTTTATAATTTCAACTGATCCATTTGAGATATTCCCAGCCCAATCCCGTGCTGAATAATTCAGCACGATCAGATCGACAAACGGGAGGCCCGAATATTGACCGTCCTCATATGTTTCAGGAATATCATCCGAATTGGAAAAATACTCGATATCCCTGATCCCGGAAAGAATATCGGTCGCCCTGGATATGAAAAGGGTTTTTTCGTTTCTAAATACCGTACCGGACTGCTCTATATAATAAGGTCCGGAGAACTCTATCCACGATAAGGGAACAGTATTGTCTATCCCCATAATAATGTTCTTTTCAGCCGAATTACCCGCAAGATCGGTAACATTCAGAATGAGAGTATGTTCCCCTTCAGGAATGGGCTGCCCGTCGGAGGGATCCGAACCGTTCCAGTTGAAAGTGTGAACAAAAGTTCCTTCAGAAAGGGTACTCTCATAATATATATCATTCGGAAGATCTCCGAAGATACAATGCGAAATCGCTTCATTCGAGCTTACAGTTATTGCACACTCTGTTCCTTCTATTGAGGATATCCATCGTTTATCAGACCTTGAAGCGAATTCAGGTCCGGTGATATCGTAAGTGATCGTGATCTCGTTACTGGAAAGACTTTCTTTTCTCTGGCTTGCATCAAGATAGAAAAAAGCTTTGGCTGCTACAATATTCTCGCCCTCTAATAAAGAGATGCTTCCCTGGAAGTCTCCTGTCTCTTCATCTGCTTTAACTGTGATTGATTTTACACCGTTCACATAAATATCAACCAGGAGCCCTTCCATGGACTGACCGTTCACCAGAGCGACAGGTATATTCGTAAACAGCAGAGACTCCTGAAGAACCGGAGGGAACACATCAGGGACCAGAAGTATCTCATCTGAAGAAAGAGGTACTGTGATGGAATACACATCAACATTGACGCAACTTGTCGAGTCACATTTTTTTGCATTCTCGGGATCAGCAAAGACACTGCTTGTTCCAGCCGACCATTTCCCCTCCACATTATATGTATACGGAGTGAATATCATACCTGGAGAATATTCATCTATTTCTATTGGAATTCTCACGGTAAGATACGAATCGTAAGTTGTAAGTAATTCAGGAGTGATCCTGTAAGCGCCGCAGTATCTGTGAACCGCGGAAGGGATCTGTGAAATAGCGCTCAGATCAAGCCTCTCTATGGAAAACACACTTTCGGAAAGGGCGGGATCGTCAGCATCGAAGACACTCACATAGGAAAGATTGTACGGTGAAGTAAAAATCAGTTCATCTGTTTCCTCATAAGGCATACCGATGTCTGCTTCAACCTCATAGTCAAAAATATCAGTACCGTCGAAAACGATCAGGCCGTATGTATGTGATCCTAACTTTTCGTAAACATTTGCCAATGCTTCGGATCTGCCTTCTTCTTTTCTTACAGCGCTTGGCTGTATCTGAAGCATCGCTCCGGAATCCAGCTTTTCATAAACTATAAAGCCGCGGCCGTATTGCATTTCACCTGTCACGATCGCTTTAAGTGCAACGAAGGGATATGGAACGGGATTCTCCGGCTGGATCTTCGGCATGAAATAGTCATTTACTGCAAGATCGTGATATATTACACCCCTGTTCTCCAAAGGAAAGACATCGTTATCCGAATCATCGGGATATCCCAGTTCGATATCGTATGATTCCATTTCGAGGTGAGGATTTGACACTATTTCACCGTTACCGTCGTTCCAGAACATCGAGTACAGGTATCGGTCTTCATATGTGAATACTTCCACCGAATCCAATTCGATGGTCGAATTGTTACTGTAGATAAGATATGTCTCCTCTGGATCCAGTATGTCAGGTCTTTCGTAGCCTATTCTCAGAAATGAGAATGACTCAACAGAACCGCTTATAGGAGTTGCTAGCGGGACTTGCACTCCACCCGCATCATATATCATCACTCGGCATGAACCTTCTTGTGAAAGGTCAAACTCCACTGTATAGTTTCCATCGGGTAAGTCCTCTACGGAAATCCTGACGTTTTGATCGCTGTACTTCCTGCTGTTCCCCAGTTCGATGAACATATCCTTTTTTTGGGCGGGGAGAAAGTGGGCGATATTCAGTTTTATACGGACTAAGCCCCTGAGTTTAATGGGAAAAGTCGTTTCAATGTATTGGTCTTCTGTTATCGAAAGTTTACCGGCATTCTGTACCGGAACTCCCTTACTTCCCCCAACTATCCATACCATTGCCCTTTTATAATAATCTTCAGAGGAAAAAAGTTCAGCATAGGTAGGCTCTGAATAATCGATCATTGTCAGATGCCGGGAGTTGTCATAACCCTCACTGAAATAAAAGTCGTAATCCTCTTCAGAGAAAGCGTTGGGAGAGGTTTGTAAAAGGAAATCCTGCGGCAATTCCGTTCGGTCATCATTATATGATGCGCCGACCTTTGTCAATGGTTTTCCCTGGAGTATATAGTCATTGGATGCGGTCCAGTTCTTTTCAATGCCTGTAAAGGTAACATCCGACATTGCAATATCAATATACCATGTTCCTAGAAGTTCCGGTGAATCCTCTGGCACCTTCTTAACTCCATCACCATCCTCGGAGAGATATATTCCTGAAGAATCACTAATATCAGCATCTACCGTAATGGTCTGATCGTTCCAGAAATATGATTTTTCCATCTCTGATTGGATAAGTGAATACCCGTTGGGATACACATACTCTGGAACGCTTTTATAACAATCGTAGAGGCCGTCAATTGTCAGAGGAGAACCTATACTGATAAATGAAGAGTAATATATCGTATATACGGATTCAGGATAATCTTCGATTTCAGGGTCCCAGGATTCGAATGTCACTCCCAGATCGGTTGAGACATTGAGATCATTGATATCACCAGGATCAACTTTATAATGAACAAGGGAGGTATCGTCGCCAGAGGATTCGATAGCAAGCAGTCTGACAGGCAAGTAGAATTTTTCGAAATTCTCATTTTCACCGTCGGATTCAATGTAAAACCTGTGAGGAGCTCCAAGACCGCCCAGGACATCTATATCCGAAAAGGAAGGCGAAGTGATCGTAAATGTCCTGATTTCACTAGGATCTATATATCCCCTTTTCAATTCAAAAAGGTCATCTGAATAAACGGCACATGTTATTTTATTGTCCATTATGTAATTTAGAGTTTCACTCGTTCTATTGCCGTTGGATACTGCGTAATAGGTCTGCTTTGTATACACATCGTCAAGGTCAATTTCAAAATCTCCCGGATAATCAGGCTCGGCGCCGCCGTCACCTAAAGGTTCTTTTGCAGTATCCCATTTATCGAATTCATAAAGCCAAATACGCTCGCCCATCCATTCAAGATTGTGTCCCACACCGTCGTAGTCCGCAGGATCGAACGGGATCACATAAACATTGTAAGATACCTGTGAAGGCATCAGATCATAGGAAGGATGCTCCCAGGGGATCTCTTCCGAATAAACCTGAGTGAGCTGCGGCTCCGGAACATTATAATCCCAATCACGGTATGAATCAGCTCGAAAATGATCATTCCTAAGTCTAACAAATGAACCGGGAACGATCTCTCTGGATTGAGGATCATCAAGATACAGGCTTTTCGTGTAATCCCAATAAAGATCAGGAACAAGATTATTCTCGGAATCGGCAGGATCGATAAATGCATCAGCAAGACGCTGACTACCGTTATCATAATAATATTTAGTATAAGGAATTGAATATCGGGGTTCAAGAACTTCGGTCCTCAAGATGTATAGTTTATCATCGTCATCTATATTATCGGCAACTAAATACAAAGTACCTCCGTATTCCATACTGGAAAGGGTGTCACTCTCAAGAGTGCCTAATTTCGTGGATTCATCTGCGGCATAACACTCAAGTGTACTCTCTCCGGACCAGTACAGATTTCCTGTGATATCCGGACAATTCAGATAATCCGCGGCATTGAAACTGTAATTTTCTATCCTGTATATTCTTTTACTTTCCCATTCGGGCCTGATATCACTTACCGCCACGGGAACTATCTCAGGCACACTTGTTTCCCCTGTATAGAAATGACCTAAGACGGAATAATCGACCGAGTGCAGATTGCAGTCATATTTCTGATAAACTACATCCCCTATGTAATCCCCGATAAAGTTCTCAAATATCCCGCTTTCAAGATACACATCGTATTCTGTACCGGCAGGTATATCAATGTATCCCTGAGAGTTTAAACCTTTAACATTGATCCATGTTTCCGCTCCCTGTTTCCAGATGTTCATTCCGGACTTAAACGGGTCAGGTTTCCCATCGGCCATTTCATAGTCCGCATAAAAGGAGTGCTTTGTAAATACAGTTTCATCCTGTACGGTACCTAAGTTTAAAACTTTATCTGAAATTATGTTGCCGAAAAACCGAGCAATGAAATCAGGGATCCCAGGTAGAGAAGGAGTAACGGTAGCTCCCGAAAAAAGAATATGCCATGTTCCAGCTTCATGGATCTGATCATCTTCGGTCGTATAATAAATCG
Organism: bacterium; assembly: GCA_023133295.1. Lineage (GTDB taxonomy): Bacteria > AUK180 > AUK180 > AUK180 > AUK180 > JAGLWT01. Next base: position 44,636 of record JAGLWT010000162.1, read on the forward strand.
CGACAGAACCGGAACCTATCTCGGGGGGGGCGATAACAAATGCTTCAGTGTAAGAGATTTCTCTTTCAGCAGTTGAAAGAGTTACCTCTTCAGTTCCGATATAGAAATGCATTATCAGATCATGCAATTCCGGGGTCAAAACAATATGATCATCATCCGATGAAAAAGTATTTTCGTAAGTTGTGCCATCCCCACCGGTGAACATGAAGATGATCTTTTCATAATCCAGATAGCTATATGTTCCGTTATTAAGGCATTCATCTGAATCAGACTCCAAGTATTTGTCTGAATCCGGACCAAGATACTTATCTGAATCTCCGCAGATAATTGTATCGGAAATATCACCGTGGATCCGGATGAAATGATTTGTATAATCATCAACTCCTGCTGAATTGTCCTTTATATCGAATGTGATCCTGTCATCTGTCAGGTTCATTGGTACGAGATGAGATTTGTCAAGAACTGCACTTTCAGAAGCATATGAAACCACTCCCTGGAATATATCAGCATCAGCTCCGATACAGGTAAAAATCAGATCACCGGAAGAATCTCTATAGATATACATGCCAGGTGAAGTAACAGATAATATCTGACCTGAATCCGTTAGTATTTCAGATGTTCTTATAAAGGTCGGATATCCATTGTATTTTTCAAATCCATTCAATGTTAGGCGATAAATATCTGATTTGCTTTCATGAGAATAGGTTTCCGAAAATGTTTTATGGTTCTCATGAAAATAGAGATCTAAATTCATGATATTCTGTGATTCAATAGCAAATCCCTTCAAAGGAGTATCACTCCCTTGAATTGAGAAATATACTCCCTGTTTCATGTTTCCGGATGGGTCGAAATGATAATCGATGTGATTATACAGAGTTTTTTCAGAATTGGAGTAAGTCTTTCCGAAAATATTCGTAATATCTTGTGGCATCCCCGAGATCATGTTGCCGTCCGAGGATACCGCCGGGATGAGAAAATACGCGTTTTTCTCACCTGCTTGATGTCTCTCATCCGGATAAACATATGTGTCTTCGATATTTTTTGAAAAAAAGGTTTCGATAGCCCCTTCGTCTACCTCTATAGCAACACGGCCTTGTGTATACAAACAGAGATTACTTATATCTACATTCACTGTAATATCAAGGCGATCGCCAAGATTCTCAAAGGTGTAATAGTGATCCAAAGTACAAAGTCCGGTATCATCATTCTCAATACGATATCCGGTAATAGCACGGGAAACATTTGATACACTAACTGTGAAAGTCTTACTCAGGTATCCTTCTCCGGTATTCCATATTATCCAATCGAAATAATGGCTTTTCTGAACCACTTCAGTCCCCTGAAGCTGAGAAAATCCTGAATGAACATCCATAACAATAGGTTTAGCGGAGATCCCCTCATATCTGATCGCACCGGTTACCTTAACGGGGGGTAAATATTTTCCTGAAGGCTGTGCATACCAGTTTATCAAAGCAGCTCCCTGCTGATATCCTGGATCCGTAACAAGATTGTAATCTGTAGAAGTATTTCCGAGATTTCCAACGAAGAAGGTCAGTTCACGCTCGATCCCTTCTGTTTCTCCAGGCAAAACTGCCAGTAATTTAATGGTGTAGGATCCGGATGATAAAGTTCCTAGTATTACTTCACTTTCAGAACAATACTCATTGAGTATTTCCAGGCCATTCATTTCAATCAAAACATTTGCACTTTGATTTAAAGAGAAATTAACACCTACACGTTCCGAAGGAAGAAAAGCATATTTCTTAATAATTGGATCTGCAATGTATTCTGGTATCAAATTTGTTTGAAAGCTTAGAAGTTCTAATGGTTCCGGAATATTGATTGTCAGCATACAAGTTTCGGTTGATATAGAAACAAGATTTGAGGTATTCGCTCTTCCGAAAAGTGTAAATGTGTATTCGCCGGAATCTACAAGATTTCCACTGTTGTTCGTTCCGTCCCAGACAAATGTAAAAGCACCAGAAGAGTAGTCGAAATACCCTTCTTTCCTGACTTCATTTCCATTTGCATCTGTGATCAGAAGGAGAAGGTCGGATAATTCAGAATCCGACGAGATGATCTCAAATTCAATGGCAGGGATAGGATCACCGTCAGGTATTGTATATGATGCAGGATTTTCACTAGAGGCTGCAATATAGTAAGTGGGAGCATAAGGATCAGCTACAGCCATGAAATATGCATGATCCCATGACTTTTCCGTATTGTCCTCTGCAATCAGAACTATGGTATATATCATACCAGGGTTTCTTGCATCACTATCTGTGAAATATGCAAGTACGCCTTCATTTACGGGCAGTACTTGTGAACCGGAATAGTTGTACTCGGGAACAGCAAGTTCAGTCCAGCCACTGGATTCAAGGGTGTTGCTTTGAACATCCGGTCCGATATCAGAAGATGAGAATTGCCCTTCTCTATACCAGACACTGTATCCGGAAAATGAGTAATCATTTGTCGTATCCGGGTCAAGAGCGGTTCCAGTTACGGCAAAATTTGCGGCATCGTTTATCTCTTCTACAATACCGTCTATACTCTTCATCGGGAACGAGATGTTCGCGGGAATCCGATTTTTAACTATTCTTGCAGATGAAGAATACAGATTTCCAATTTCTTCTCCATTTACTAAGTGATCGATATCGATAGTCTCAATATTGATGTAATACAGCCCGTCCTCCAAGCTATTCAGCCAATTTTCCGGAGGAAAACCACTAAATATACTTTCTGAAGATGAAAGCAGGATTTTCTCGGTTTGATTAACTTCATCATTTTTATCAAATATATATTCTCCTGATGCGATCACATTTTTCTCACGGTCAGTCAACTCCGCTATGACCTTATAGGGTTCTTCTGAAAATTCCGCCGTTATTACGGGGATCTCCCCGGGAGAAGTGACCATCGGGCTTCTAGTTATCTTCTCTATATAAACAGGTGTACGGTCAACTATGATCACACTATCGGCAAAATCCTGAATGCTTTTATTTTTTGCTGCATCACACAATGTGGTTTCAATGTAATATTCACCATCTGGAAGGACTATTTGATTTTCTGCGTATCTGCCGGTCCAACCGAATGATTTCTCGGAGTTATTGCTGAGCAATATTCCACTTCGAACATCAAAGAGCGTTTCGTCATCTTTATTAACATATCTTAAACTGATATTCTCAAAGGGGTTTTCAGGATAGTTCAGCCGGCCTTCACCATCGGAACCTGAGATACTTACAGATGCAGATTCAAAACGCATGGTAATATATCCTTCATCAACTTCCGGAATGTTTACTGATGGATCTGAAGTGTCCACATAAAAATCAAATGTCTCGTGAACAGGGAGTCCTGTGATGCCCTTTGCAGTTATTTCAAGTGTATATGTGCCATCGAACAGTTTTACACCACTTTCATCTTTGCCGTCGAAAGGTATCCTTACGCTGGGAAGAAGCTTGCTGTCAAGCGGAAGATAATAGTTATCCAGAATTTCTTTTACAACTGTTCCGCTATGGAGTATTCGTGCCTGAAGTTCGATAGGTGAGGAGTAGCTCAGAAACAAGGTAGCAAAACTGTAGTCAAACTGATGGTCGCCATTGGGAGAAATGCAGTAAGGATATGCATCCAGGAGAGTGACCCTTGGTTGTGCTTCACGATACAATTCTCCGTGCCACACCGAATAACCGTCTCTCGGGGAAAAGAAGTTCTGTCCCAGCCCCTGAAAAACCTGAAATGACAGATTGTTATCAAAATCGAGGGTGTTTGAGAACACAAGGTCTTTTTGGTATTTGGCTCCTGAAACAATTTTCACTATCTCATCATTAGTTGTAGATGAATCAAATGTAGGACAGAGAAAGACATTCTTATTTTTATCAGCAAAAATGATATTTGCTTCATCTGAATTGTCAAAATATATTGTGCAGCCGGCGGAGGGATCAATATCTGAAATACTTGAGAGCGAGATATTAATTGAGCTGGCAGAACTCAGATCGTATTCGATCAAGAAAATGGAATTACCTGATACACCAGCTAAATAGAGATCGGTTCCTCTTGCAGAAAACGAGGGGGCTGCCGAAACATTAACGGAGCCAAAAGGATCGGTGAAGTTAAGATCGATCACGGGAACCAGTTTCTCGGATAAGAGTTCAGTGTCGTCATCAATAGAATAAAACCTGTTCAAACCGCTTGTATCGGACGCTAAAATATAATTTTCTCCTGAAGCGTAGAATCCCTGAACCCAGATATCCGAATCTGCAGTAATATCGTAAGTCACATGAGAAAGATCGAAAAGATCTAATATATTGAGTTTCCCGTCAGAAGTACCGTAAAGTATTTTACATTTTCCTGAGCCCAAGTTAGATGCCACGGGAGAAGATGTAACACTTCCGGGAACAGCTGTATCTGAATAACCTGCCACGCTGTTCCCTGAATAATCGTAAGCCTTGAGGGTAATAGCCCCTGAACCAATATTCTTGGAAAATATGAGTATCTCTTCAGTGGTAAAATTGTCGTCCATACCGTAAAATACCGGGCCGTGGATAAAGACTGATCCTTCCGGTGGAAGTATCGGCCATCCGTAATCTGTCAGCTCGGTACCATCGGCGCGGAAAGCGTGTAAGGCGCCGTCCGGTCCGGGAAGAACCACCTCTGCTCCTGAAATAGTGAAAAGAATGTCCCCGGTTGCCGCATTTGAAAATGTAAACATACTGAATAAAACTAGGAAAACAAAGCAAAGGACTCTTTTCATGTATATTCCTCTTTAATTATCTATAAAAGTGTAATCCAAATAAACTATATAATACTCCATCAGAATGACGGAATTTGAAATTTTACCTCTCGAAATGTCTTTTATGATACCGCTTCTCCCTTCAACAATTTGTTTCTGGCAACCTAAAGCACAATCAAATCTTTTTTTATTATAATGAAATAACTATTATTTTTCAAGTTATTTATAGCGGTTTAAAAACAGATCGTCTTAAATCCTTATGCCTTGGAACCCTAATTTCTGAATTATTTTTCATGCTGATTATTCAGGCCTTTTTGCTATATAAAACTTTCTTTTACCGATAGCTCGCCAGCAATGTTTTACATCTGATCCTTTCAGCGTATCAGTGCAACCCTGCCGATGATTTGCTCATCCGCCGTTTTGATGACATACAGATAGACACCGCTCACTATTGGACTGGATTTAAGGTTTATCCCGGACCATTCTATATCCCCTGTCTCAGGATCCGATTCCTCATACACCTTTTCACCCGAGATGCTGTAGATCGTGAGTGTACATTCCGTAGGGAGATTTGAAAACTTTATTGAGCCTTCAGCTATCCTGCAGGGATTGGGATATACCTTGACTTCGCTTAGATCAGTCCTCTCTGTGTACAAATAATGAGTATCTGCAGGAATGCCAGTGGCAGTATCTCCCTCAGTATCTATAAAAACGAACATATATCCTATCTCGGACCTCGGAGTATCTCCGATCTGAAGATCATACTCATAGGTCTTTCCGTCGGTGACATCGCTGTCGCCAGCGCTTGTCTCCGTCATGGAATATTTTTCTGGGACAGAGAATTCCTCGTTCCCATCAATATCAACCCAGACTTCAGCGCTTACAGGCATATGTCCGTCCAGGTCCTGGTATTCCACCATGAAGGTGAATGTGGTACCGGGAACTCCCCGATCGGGATAGAGCCCGTTGTCGCTGTATTCAGAGCTCAATATCGCCCATGAAAGAAAAGGGGCACGGTTATATACTATGAAGGTGTTGTCGGAAGCAGGTGATCCTGTAGCAGTATCAATGTCATCCTCGAAATTGAATTTGTATAAAAAGACGCCGTCTCCCGTATATGAAGCATACCTTTCATATTCGTAGGACTTGCCGTCTGAATATACCGTATCCCCGGGACTGACCTCGGCCATGGTGAACACCTCTCCGCCCTCATATGTGCCTGAATCATCAAGGTCGATCCATATCTCAGAAACAGTCGGAGCGTCATCATCAGCATCGCTATATGTCACCTTGAATGTGAAGGTTCCGGGAGCATCACTTGTATCAGGATCTACGCCATCCGCAGTATATCCCGCGCTCCCCTCCCAGGAAAGAATAGGGATCGTGTTCGTAACGGAAAAGGTATGTTCGGACATAGGGTCTCCCGAGGCCTCCTGAGGATCGCCGAAATTAAATCTATATAACAAAGTCCCGTCACCCGGGTGAGCCGGTGAGACATCATATGTATATTCCTTTCCGTCGGTGACATCGGTGTCCCCGCTATTTGTCTCCGTCATGACGAATTTCTCAGAGGTATCATACGATGTATCATCGTCCAGGTCGACCCATACTTCAGCTATGACCGCAGGATCGTTATCCGTATCGGAATATGAGGCCTTGAACGTGAATGTACTCTTTCTTACTCCCGAGTCGGGATACACACCGTCGGATGTATATTCGCCGCTGCCCAGCCAGTCGAGGGTCGGACCGTTGTTCAATAGGGTGATGTATTTGTCACCGTTTGGGTCACCTGTGGCAGCGTCCACATCGTCCGCGAAATAGAAACAGTATGGAAGGGTACCGTCCCCGGCATAGTCAATGCTTTTGGAAAAGGTGAAATCCTTGCCGTCTGTGTATGTCGTATCTCCGGGGTCGACCTCATTCATGACGAACTTTTCCGAAGTGTCATATGAACTGTCGTCGTCGAGGTCTATCCATACCTCCGATACAGTATGTGTATCGTCATTCACATCAGAGTATGTCACCATGAATGTAAAGGTCGAGTTCCTAGCATCGGTGTCCGGATCGGAACCGTCTGTGACATACCCTGCATTCCCCTCCCAGGAAAGGATGGGAGGATCGTTCAGAATGTATATCGTCCTGGTATCTGACCAAATCGCTGGTGAATAAGGATCAGCAAAAGAAAAGAAATATAAGAGGACACCATCGCCAACATAGTCAATTGGGGCATCAGCATAGAACTCCTTTCCGTTAACGACATCCGTATCAGATGGATCGGATTCCTCAAGCATAAAGCCTTCCTCCACATAATTGAAATACCCATCATCATTCTGATCCACATATATTTTGTGCCATACTGCCATTTCATTGTCAGCATCCGCATATATAATTCTGAATGTAAAAGTACTTCGCCGGGTGGCTGTATCAGGATCCCCCCCGTCATCAACATACGCGCCGGTACCGAGCCACGATAGCTCCGGAAGGTCATTCAGATGCCAATACTGCAGATGACCGTATGTCCCCAGTTCTTCATCTTCACCACCGCCGCAAAACAGATCATAGTCACCGTCATTGTCGATATCGATGAAATCAGGACTTATATGTCTCACCCTCACCCATGCTCCTGAATTGACTTCGTCAGTAACAAAGGTCATGACAGCGGTTTCCGGTGTCCCGTCGTTGCGGTAGTAATGAATGTCGTAAAAGCTTTCTCCAATCATTAGATCAAGATCACCGTCCATGTCATAGTCCACAAAATCAGGAGCCGAATAGAAACTCACATCAATGTCTTCAAATTGATCGGTTACAAGCGTGAATAACGCAGTATCCGGTGTCCCGTCGTTTCGATAAAAATGGATATTTCCCCAATAGCTCCCTATGAACATGTCATAGTCGCCATCGTTGTCGATATCTGCAAAATCAGGATTCATTTTCTTGAAATCAAGATTCATATAATCGTGCGTCACAAGTGTCCACGCGGCCGTCTCCGGGGTGCCCGTGTTTTCATAATAATGCATCATGCAACGCTCTGTCGTATCAATAAATCTATGATCATCACCGATGAAGAGATCATAATCAGCGTCGTTGTCGATATCAACAAAAACCGGCCTCATCAAGATAGAATGCTCATCTATTTCCTCACGAATATCAATACTCGAATAAAATGTTGAAACAAGCGTCCATACGGCCGAGTCAGCAGACCCGTCATTTCGAAAATGTGTCAGTTTTCCCCTAGAAGTTCCGATAAATAGATCAAGATCGCCGTCATTATCGATATCACAAAGAGCGGGATCAGATACACCTTCACTTATATCAAGGTAATTTCTGTCTATAAGAACCAGGTCCTTTTCAGCGAAAAGCACTGCACCGAGTGAAATAACAATCCCAATGATAAGAACGATTTTAAATATAGACTTTACTATTTCCATGCTTACCTCTTTAATAAATTATATCAAACAATCAGAGAAATTCAATTGTGTATTTGGAGACGGTCGTTGCATTTGTTGCATTTTCATTATCATTTATCATTAGCTCCCTACCTCTAATGCATTATTATACCACACAATCAACTGAAATCAAATCCAGCACTCTTGTCATCTTTAATGATTTCTATCTTCATTTTTCCCCTATAAGGAGTTATTTAGCAGGAGATTTTCCTCAATTTTGCAACTTTCGCAACTATCGTCCCCGAATTCTTCCCCGAATTCTCCGTTATACATTTTATTTTTTATTTACAATTTCTATTTTTACTTCTTTCGGTGTTTCATACAACAGATTTATATAGGGCAAATAATTAAATGAGATTTTATCCCCTGAAATTTTTAAATTTACCTTAAAATCCCTTGGGATTGGGAATTTCTCTCTGGCAGTAGACTTAAAAGGAATATACATCCTTTCATTTTCGATAATGAATATCTTATTACACATATTAATAAACTTATACTCTGGAGCCATGAGAAAATATGGAGGTCCCATATCTTCATTTTTAGTATCTATTCCAATGATATCATATTTTCTCTTTGTATATTTGTAAACCTTATCATCCTTATACCTATAAATAACATAAAATAATTGACAATCCACCTGAATTAGATATCCTCGTACTTTTATACCATTTACTCTAATATCACATTTTTTAGAAAAGTATACTTTACTTCCCCATGTGAAAGCCACTATGCCAAGAATCACTAAAAAAAGTATGATAATAGTAATAATGTGTCGTTTCATATATATCCTCTAAAAGAATAAGGTATCACATCTTTACTTTCTACTTTTTTCTCCATTTATAAACAGCCCTCACTTGTTAAGTCATACCATAACCGCTACGAGAGTCAAAAAAACGTGTGGCGTATGACGTGTACCGTGTCGCGTGAAAAAATCAAATATCAATTTCTCTATTCCACTCTCCACTTGTGCCTTGTGCACTTGTCACTTGTGCTCTGCGAAGCATGTTCCACTGGGTCCACTTGTACCTGGGTCCACTTGTACCTGGGTCCACTGCGAAGCTTAACCTTTGAACAAGGCCTTCCCCGGGCCGACGGGCTATTCCTTATCCGGCGCCTCAAAGCAATTACGGCAGCGGGCCTCATAGAGCTCATTCGCTCCGACGAGTATCTGGGCATCGTTTTTTACTATTCTTTGGGTCTTTGTTGCGGGATTTCCGCATCTCATGCAGATGGCCTGTGTTTTCAATACATCGTCGGCGATCGCGGTCAGCTCAGGCATAGGTCCGAACGGCTTCCCTCTATAATCCTGATCGAGGCCGGCGATAATTACACAAATGCCTCTGCTTGCCAATTCTCCGACCACATCCACGATCCCCTTGTCAAAAAATTGCGCCTCGTCAATTCCTACCACTTCTGTGGTATCTTTAATATATCTTGCTATCTCATTAGAATTTCTTATATTTATGGCTTCTATCTTCTGGGCGGAATGCGAAACGACATACGCCTCGTCATAACGGTCATCTATCTCCGGCTTAAAGACGACAAGTTCCTTTTTTGCTATCAATACCCTGCGCAGTCTTCTTATGAGCTCTTCCGACTTGCCTGAGAACATGCAGCCGGTGATAACATCTATCCAGCCCATTCCTTTTGGAATATATTTCATAATTCCTCCTCATTTATTTCGTATAATTTGATCTTCTTTAATAATGTCGGGCGGGAAATCCCGAGAACTTTAGCCACTTTCGTATGATTTTTTTTATATTCGATCAAATTGGCTATGATCGCCATTTTCTCTATTTCCTTCAGTTCCACCGAATGCGGCAGTGTGGAACGGGTGATATCCGGTGCGGCATTGCCGGTTTTGATGTTCTCCGGAAGATGCGAACATGTGATCGATTCGGAGGAGTTGAAAATAACGATATTCTCAATGATATTTTTTAATTCCCTCACATTGCCCAACCAATTGTAATTTTCTAATTTTTCGATCGCTTCGGATGAGAAATTCATCAATGCCTTACCGTATTTCCTGCAATACTCGATCATAAAGTGATTTGCTAAGGGAAAGATATCCTCTCTTCTCTCTCTCAAAGGGGGTATATGAAGGTTCACGACCTTGATGCGGTAATAAAAATCTTCCCGGAATTTCTTCTGTTCAATGGCCGTCTTCAGGTCCGTATTCGTCGCGAATACCAGTCTAGTATCGACCTTGATCACATGTGTCCCGCCAATGGGCATGATCTCCTTTGTCTCGAGAAAACGCAGAAGTTTGACCTGCGTGAACAATGACAGCTCACCTATCTCATCAAGAAATAATGTGCCGCCTTCAGCCATTTCGAATTTGCCCTTTTTATCGGCGGAGGCATCCGTAAACGCCCCTTTCTTGAATCCGAAGAGCTCACTCTCCAATAATGTATCGGGAAGCGCCGAACAGTTGATCGGCATGAGCGGGCCGTCCCTTCTTAATGAATTGTAATGGATGGCGCGTGCGATCAGCTCTTTTCCAACTCCTGATTCTCCCGTAATAAGAACACTTGCGTCGGTAGGGGCGATCTGCTTTATCTTCTGGAAAATACTTTCCATCACGGATGAGACCGCAATGATATTGTTAAAATTGTACTTGTCGATCAATTTTTCGCGAAGTGAGCTTACTTCCTTCTCCAGGCCAAGTTTTTCATAGGCCTTTTCGATGAAGAGCTCCAATTCCTCAAGCTTAAAGGGTTTCATCAGGTATTGGAACGCTCCCGCGCGAACGGCTTCGATCGCTATATCAATAGATGACATACCGGTAACAACGATAATCTCGATATTCTTTTTGCTTGATTTCACGATCTTAATAAGTTCGATCCCCGAGCTCTCCTCCAGCTTCAGATCGGTAATAACTATGTCAAAACGATCCTTTTTCAAGAGGTCCAATGCGCCTTTGACACTGGTGGAACCCTTGACGAAATCCCCTTTCATCTTGAAGTAATCCATTATAGTTTCCCTCAGAGAGGAATTATCTTCGACGATTAAGAGTCGCCTCACTTCAAGCTCCCCGGAAATGTCAGAATGAAATATGTCCTGGTATCACTTGAATTCACCTTGACACTGCCTTGAATATTTTTCGCGAAACGACTGACGATGGCAAGGCCCAGGCCGGTTCCTGTTTTTTTCGTGGTGAACATCGGCTCAAATATCTTTTTTATTAATTCCTCGGGGATAACCGGCCCGTTGTTCTCAACGATGACCGATACCGCGCCGCCCGCGACCGAAGTGGACAATTTGATCGTACCTGACCTCTTTGATGCCTCGATGGAATTTTTAAGCAGGTTTACAATAATGGTCCTGACCTTGAATTCATCCTGAATGACATTTCTTATCGTAAGGTCATATTCCGTCTGTATATTGGTGTTTCCAGAAGTCATAAACGGCTTATATTCATCAATGATATCATTGATCAAGGCATGCAGGTCAAAGGTCAGAGGAAAATTCTCTTCTCTGAAGTAAAGTCCCGCATCCCTCACTTGATCGTATAGCGCCTCTGCCTGTTCACCGAGCCGGGATACCAGTTTAAGTACCGATTCTTTGGGGAATTCATCCCTCGTCATCAACTTTTTCATTATGCCGGCGCTGAGGACGATCGACTGTGAGGAATTCTTTATTTCGTGGATAAGATAGTCAAATATCTCTTTTTCTTTCATATGAGAAGTATTATACCGTTTTAAGCTTCTTTTTCAACCGCATCAGCTCCATATCCCGCAGACAGTCCCAGCATCACTCCCAGAAACATAGATACCTCCGCATCAAAAATATTATACTCAAATATGCCGATAAGCAGGGCGGCAACGCAAAAGCTAAGCAATCCCGCGGACAGATCGTCACCATTGCGCAAATACCCCTTTATCGGGAAATACAGCATGAACAGCAGATAAATGAGAAAGAAAATGCCCCCCAGAATTCCCATTGTCGTGAGTAGATGAACTGGAACGCTGTGCAGGTGGACCATATCCCTTCTTGCCTGCACTGACAGTCCGGCTGGCTGAGAATTTCTCAAGGTCTTCACCATATTCGGCCCGATGCCGGTTATCGGATTATCCTTGAAATGCGTCATCCCCCATTTCCACATTTCCACTCTTCGGCTCCCAGTTTTGCCGCCGCCTGAGAAAATGGACAATCCCCTGTCGCGTATCCCCGAAGGCAGTAGAAGGAACACGATGATACCGATAACCGCGAGGGGGATCAGAAACTTCCGGGAGCGCAATAAAAGAAAGAGAAATATGCCGGCTCCGGCACCGATCCAGCCGCTTCGTGTAAATGAAAGCGCAAGGGCAAGCAAACATATAAGCGCGGGAATGATGAACCACCGATGTTTCAGGCAAAGCTCCAGGCTGAGAATTACGCCGGCGGCGCCGAGTGTTCCGAATGTCATATACCCGCCGGGAACGGTCAATCTGTGCTTTAGGTCAAATTGGAATCCGCTTTTGATTAAATGCATCACGAGGGTATAGAATATGATTATCAATAAACCATAGATGAAATACTCTGCCAGCCTCTTTGTGTATCCTCTTGCAGATAGGATAAATGCGGGTATAAAGGTCATAAATATGAACATCTCTTCAGATTTTCTAAAAGAAAGGCCTGGATCAAGTGATGCTATCGTCGTGATCCCTCTTATAATTATCCCGGAGATCATAAATATCCAGAATACCCGGGGAAGGTGAAATATTTCCTTTCTATAATAACAAAGCGCCAGCACTACCGCGGCAAAGGCGTATATCTGAGCGGAGAGAACAACCGATGCCGACAGTAGATACAGGGAAAGCAGTATAAATATCTGCTTATCGCGTTTAATCTTCCTGAGCATCTTCCAATAGCGTCCTCAGGTACTCCAGATCAGGGTCGGTAGCCATCGATTCAAAATACTTATCCGTGAAAACCTTCTCCGCGGCTCTATACCACAATAAGAGATCGGCTTCTTCCTCTTGTACCGAATATATGCACATAATATTATAATGCGCCGAAGGATCCGACGGATCATATTTAAGGACCTTCTTATACGCCGCCAGAGCCTTATCATATTCCCCTAATTGATGATGCATGACGCCGATATTATTCAAGAAGCTCGTTTCCTGAGGAGATTTCTTCAGGCCGCTGAGAAGTATCTTGATCGCCTCTTTGAATTCCTTAGCCTGTGCTTTTGCGAGGGCCTTCTGATTGATCTTATTCTTCTCTTCGGTTGTCAGAAGATCCTTCTTCTTTTCTTTCTTGACCTCTGTGGGAACCGGAAGGCTTTCCACGACAAGCTCCATCTCTTCAACCGGCTGTGCGACACCTTCATGGGCTTCCGGAGCAACGGTCAAGCCCGAAGTTCCATCAAGATCAACAGTGGCGCCTTTCTTATGGTCCTTTCCATGTATCTTGGTCTCTCCATCGGTTATTTCGAGGATCTTGTGCCCGTTATTCGCAAAAAATATGAATCCGCATATGGAAGAAAGGTCATGAAATTCCTCTCCCGCTTCAAAACCGAGATTAAAATTCACGAGATATATCCTTCCCTTTTTTAAAAGGATGCCTTCATTCTTTATACATAACTCGGAAGTTGAAAAAACCTCGAAGTATGCTTCCTCGGTCCCGATTATGGCGCTTCCGCTATCGCCGGTATCTATGATGTCACCGGGATATACGAAAAGTCCGTAGGATTGTTCTCCGAGGACGATAGCAGACTGAGTATCTTCAGATGTCCTCAGGAAGATCTCTTCTCCGATCTCCATGATACGCAGAGAATTTGAAGATACCGCAGTTAAAACCAGAAACAGTGTAATGATCAAGATCCCTCTTTTCATTTCTTTACCTCACTTTGAAATAGAATATTATCTTAGCTTCAATATTTGTGCCATCGGGTGCTTCCTCCCATTGGAATTCCCCGAGCATATTAATGGCGATGTCCAGATTCGCGCCTGAGATAATTGTTTCAGGAACGATATTTTCTACATTGCCATTGGGTTTTACAATAAATTTCAATATGATCTTTTCATTCTTTGAGAAGACCAGTCCAGACGGAGGGGTACCGGTTCTGATGAGTTTCCGGCCTTTCAGGTCCTCTGATATGATCTGATAATCCCGATCTTCCTGTACCTTTTTTTCTTCTTTGTATTCCTTCTCTATCCGCGCGAACTCATCCTCGACAGAAGGGGGAATGATATCCATGCCCTGAGGAAGCAGAAAGCTCACTTTTTTCTTATGGTATTGCTCCTTATAACTTGTTATAGGTACGGAGAATTCTTCCAAAGGGGTCAATGGGTTGTCATCAGATGTCAGTCCGGTCCCGATAATGTCTGAGTCGAATATAGGGTCATCGTACTGCATCAGATTCTCCCTGTTCAGAAAACTATTGTCAGGCGAGCCCTTCGTTGAAGTATCAGGAAACGCGATATCACTCATGGTCAGGAGTTCAATTTCAACAGGCACGGGTTTGTCGAAATGTGAATTTTTCAGCACGCTGTAAAGACAGAGAAATAGAATGATATGAAAAATAGTCGAAATGATAAGGAATCTGCCGAATCTATCTTGCATATTCTGTTTTTGTCGCTATCAGCACCCTCTTTAGGCCGGTTCTTTTTACCGTATCAATTACTTTGACGATATTCTCATACTTTGAATCCTTGTCTCCCCTTATAAGTACAACTCTTTCCGGGTCCCTTTCAAATTCTCTCCGCAATGAGGAGAAAAGCTCATCGGTTGATTCAACTCTCTTTTCAAAGAGAAATATGCCGCCGCTGCGGTCAATGGAGATGGAGATGTAATTCCTGTTTACATTCACCGGCTGTGAAGAACCCGGAAGGTTGATGGTGATCGAGGGCTGATAAACGAAAGTAGTGGTAACCATGAAAAATATTATCAGAAGGAATACAACATCTACAAGAGGCGTCAGGTCAAATCTGACAAAATCATCCTCTTGATCGGCAGGTGTAAATCTCATTAAATATCCTCCGCCCTCATTCCTTTCAGGTATTTCATTATCTGGCCCATCTTCTCTTCCATATCTATCGTAAGCAGCCGGTTCTTGCCTGCAAGGATACTATAGAAGATAATAACGGGAATGGCGACCGTAAGTCCGGCTGCTGTCGTGAAGAGAGCTTCGGAGATTCCGCCCGCTAAGGCCTCAGGATTGCCCATGGTGTTCGCAATTACCATAAAGGCGCGTATCATACCGGTTACCGTGCCCAAGAGCCCCAGAAGCGGTGCGACCGTTCCGATCGTGGAAAGCGCTGTCAGCCGTCTTTTCATATAATATGATTGTCTGAATCCTTCATCCTTGATGATCTCTTTCAGTTCATCCATATCCACATACGGCGCCTGCTCGATGCCCGCCTTGAGAATAGTGGTCAAAGGCAATTTCCCATATGACTTGATCAATGCAAGAACCTTATCGTAATCCTTTGCCGCGAGTGCCAGCTTGATCTCTTTGAACGCCTTGTCCATAAGTATCTTGACTCTTCGATAATAAAAGAATCGCTCGAGGATCACCGCAATTGCGATGATAGATAGAATTCCGATAAATATTACTATTATACCGCCAAGTGAAAATAGTTCAAATGAGCCCGAGATATTGTTCATAGAACCTCCCTAATATATTTTTCCAGTGTTTCATAATTTATCTGATAATTGTCAAAAAGTTCGTCTATAGTCCCTGCTGTGGGAAAGATATCCTGCCAGCCGAACATTCTGACGGGAACGCCGAGATCATTTCTTGAAAATAAGGACGCTGCCGCTTCGCCGAATCCGCCGGGAATGGCGTTGTCCTCCGCAGTTATCACCATCTTAGCGTTTTTCGCGATATCCAGCAGAGCCGATTCATCAAAGGGCTTGACCCATAATATGTCAAATAGCGAAATATCGTTCCCTTCATTACGCATCTTCTCCACCCAGGGCATGAAAAGCGATGTCATCCTGCCGACGGATATCACAGCGGCCTTGGCGTTCTCATCCCCTAGGACAAATCTGCCCTTCCCCTCTTCCAAGGGAGTAAGGTCTTCGAATTTCATTAATTCACCCTCAAAAGAACCCCGGGGATAACGCACGGCGATCGGCCCTGAATTCTCCTCATAGGCGGAGATAACAGCGCGCTGCATCGTAGTATTGTCCGAAGGGGCGATTATCTTCATACGGGGGATCGAACGCAGATAGGAAAGATCGAAAACGCCGTGATGTGTTTCCCCGTCATCACCTACTATTCCTCCGCGGTCCAGAAAGAACCTCACCGGAAGGCTCTGAATCGCCACATCATGCGACATCATATCATAAGCCCTTTGGAGAAATGTCGAATATATAGCTACAAAGGGCTTTATCCCCTTTACTGATGCGCCTGCGGCGAAGGTAACGGCATGTTCTTCCTCTATGCCGACATCGTAGAAATTATTCGGAAATCTTTTACAATAATCCGCCAGTCCCGTGCCATAGCCCATGGCGGCGGTGATCGCGATTATGCTGTTATCCTTTTCTGTGAGCGAAGAGATCGTATCTCCAAAAACAGAAGAACAGCTCTTGCTTTTTTTCACGGATAGAGATTTACCGCTTTCAATATCAAAAGGCGATACGCCGTGATATGCTACGGGATTATCGAATGCCGGAAAGTACCCCAGGCCCTTTTTTGTGACCACATTCAGTATTTTCGCACCCTTCAATCCTTTTATTTTCCGAATCATATTCTCCGTAGTACAAATATCATGCCCGTCAACGGGGCCGAAATATCTGATGCCCAGACTCTCGAATAATTTACCCGGCACCATCATCAGTTTCAGTATAGCTGCCGAACGCAAAAGGAATTTCACAACGGTACCGCCCTTTGATCTGTATTCCAAAAGCTTATCGATCAATGAATGGACCGTCTTATTATAGGTAGGATTGGTGATCAATTTAGAAAGATGTGTCGAGATCGCTCCCGTATTCTTTGATATGGACATCTCATTGGTGTTCAGGATGATCAATATGTCCTCATTGTCATGCCCGATATTATTCAGGGCCTCCAGCGCGATACCCGAGGGCAATGCCCCGTCACCTATTATGGCGACCACTGCGCCTTTTTCTCCCTTCATCCGCTTGGCGATCCTGATCCCATGCGCGGCGGAGAGCGAAGTTGAGGAATGCCCGGCTCCGAAGATATCATATGGGGATTCTTCCCTCTTCAGATAACCGGAGATACCGCCGAATGTTCTTAATGTATGAAAATCCTTGTACCTGCCCGTTAAAAGCTTAAATGAATATGCCTGATGCCCGACATCCCATATCACCTCATCCTCCGGCATATCCAATCCTCTCATCAGGGCGACCGTCAATTCAACGGTTCCGAGATTTGAAGCAAGATGGCCACCGTTCTCTGAAGTGGTCTTTATTATCTTCCAGCGCAATTCCCCGCAGAGCCTTTTCAATTGGCCCGGATCCAATGCCTTCACATCTTCAGGGCCTTTAATATTATCAAGTAACATTCTTTGTTTCCTCCAAAGCCGACCAGATCTCCTTGAAACATCCCCGGGCGTTTTGATTATGAATAAGCTCAAATATCCCTTGAGCTTTCTTTATATATTTATTGTATTCTCCGGATGCTTCTTCTCGATTCAATATCTTTAGTATTCCCTTGTCCGCATCCTTGGACTTCAGGTCATTGTGTATTTGAAATGCTATGCCGAAGGCTTTGGCGTACTGCACGGCCAGCTCGACCTCACTCTCCAATTCGGCAATTATATAGGGTATTGAAAATGCGATCTCAAAGAGCTTTCCGGTCTTGAGGCCATACATCTCATAAAGGTCTTTCAGCTCGGTGAAGCTTCTTTCCATATCGAGATATTGGCCCATCAATAATCCCTTGAATCCCGCGGCATGATTTACCAGTCCCATTATCCGCCCCGAATACGGAAGGAGCGCAAAAAGTGACATGGCCTCCGTTATCAGCACATCCGAAGCCAGTATCGCCTTATACTCACCGAATTGCTTGTGTACGGAGGGCCTGCCGCGTCTGTATTGATCATCGTCAAAAGCCGGCAGGTCATCCTGTATCAATGAATAATTATGTATGAATTCAATCGCGAGAGCACCGGGAAAAAGAAGCTGTTCATCAATACCCAGGTCTTCTCCCAGAACGGCCATCATCACTGGCCGCAATCGTTTTCCTCCGGACATCAGGGCATATTCAATGATCTCTCCCATTTCTCCGCTGTAACGGGAATGAATGAAATCGATCATCTTCTTTTCGAAAGTTTTTCCGTACTTATCAAGATATAGCGTCATTCATCGTCCTCTTGCTGAAAATTCTCCTCGGAATATTCACTTGCCAGGCCCTTCTTTATTAATTTGATCCTGTTCTCGATCTCTGACAGTTTTTCCCGGGCTATCTTGTTCAGCTCCGCTCCACTGGCGAAGAGTTCGACCGCTTCTTCCAGAGGGAGTTCCTCATCCTCAAGTTTATTGAGTATCTGATTGAGCTTTTCAATAAGTTCTTCCAGGGACAGTACACTAACATCATTATCTTCTTTCTTTGGCATCTTTTACCTCCAGAGTTAGTTCTCCGCTATGGAGAATTGCCTTTAATATTTGCGACCGCTTTACCTGTGAGCTGTTCTTGACAGGTTTTCCGTCAAGATACAAGATCGAGTATCCCCTTTCCAGAATGGATAGCGGGGATAGCGCGGAAAGACGCTCCCCCAAACGCTCAACAGTTATCAGCTTTCGTCTGAATTGTTCATTCGACTTATTTATCAGTTCCGCACTCGCGGGAAGCTCTCCCTTGCGCATGTCAAAGATCCGTTGCGCTCTATGTGCCATTCCCTCCATCACCCTTTTCAATTCAGCGCGGTTCTCACCGGTCTTTCTAAGCGACAGGGCTTCGCGGAATCTGTTCAGGACCCGTGCAAATTCGCTTTGCTTCAGATAATTCATCCGGTCGGCAAACCCTTCTATCCTGGTGGAAAGCTCCCCTACTCTTGTGGAGGCATTCCCCGATCTTATTCTAAGGCCTGAGGCCGCCGCCGTGAAGCTATTGGCCTTCATCCTGCTATTGGCCAATCTCCTGGTCAATATCGAATAATTGCTGATAAGGCGCCTTTGTATCTCTTCCCATAGCTGCTTATTATCTGTTGAAAATAGTTCTGCCGCCGCTGTGGGTGTGGCAGCGCGAAGATCCGCGGTAAGATCGCTTATACTGAAATCCCTCTCATGTCCTACGGCGGAAACCACAGGCAGTTCCGACGAGAAGATCTTCCTCGCCAATTTCTCATTATTGAATACCCAGAGGTCCTCCAGAGATCCGCCGCCTCGAGTGATAACTATCATATCCAGCCCGCCGGAATACTCATTATTGAAGAAATCTATACCGCCCATCAATGTCTCCACCGCACGGTCTCCCTGCACCTGTGAGGGATATACGATAATCTCCACCTGGGAACGGTTCTTTCTGACAACGGATATCATATCCTTGATGGCTGCGCCCGTAGGTGAGGTTATCACTCCAACCCTTTTTATTATCTTGGGAATATCTTTTTTGTGCTCCTGGTCAAAAAGTCCCTCTCTTGAAAGCCGGCCCTTGATCTCTTCGTAAAGAAGCTTCCATTTACCGCTGCCTTCGAGAGGAATGACCTTTTTAACGACAAGTTGAAAACTTGAGGAATAAGAGTATATATTCAAACTGCCAAAGAGGATCACACGCGCGCCTTCCTTGAGCCCATTTATCTCCTGGGAACCCTCGCCGATCCACTTGAATGCAACGGCTCTGAGAAGATTCCGTGATTCATCCTTTATCGAAATGTAAACATGGCCTTCCTTTGAACGCCTGATCTCGGATATCTCACCCTCCACATAGACACGCTCGTAATTTGTCTTAAAAAAGTGGTTAACTTCCCTGATGAGTTCGCCAACCTGGAATACCCGAGTATCTTTCTGCATTTACATTCCTCTCAAAGCGCTTTCAGTCTGCGCCACAGACTGAGTACGAAGTACGAGGTGCGAGGTACGAGGTGTGGGATTGAGAAAGAAAATGGATTCTTCAGTCGCTATCGCTCTCACAGCACCTTTCCAAGATGCTGGATAAATTTCAGAATTGCAAATATAATACTTTTCAGTCTCACAATTATTCATTGTTAATTATTCAATCCCCCACTTGTTCCTTGTGCACTTGTCGCTTGTGCTCTGCGAAGCATAACCTTGAACTTTTGAACAATCTTATTATCCTCATTGAATGTGAATCATTTTTTCCTGATCAGCACTGTCTTTAAAACGAAATGCGATCTTGCGCTTGCTTAAACCGAAGATATAGAAATATTCGGAATTATAGTCCAGAAAAAGAGGAACTTCCGGGGAGAATTGTATACCGTCCACAGTCAAAAACCCCCTGCGGTAATTGTCAAAGCTCATTTCCCCGAGCTCTTCGAGAACTATGTCCACGGATTTGAAATTGCCTTTTTCCAGAAGATAATTCACATTCAGACGGGCAAAGCCGCCCTCTTTCCCTGAGACGCTGAGCTTATAAACAGCGACCGGCAGAGAGCTTCTCTGATAGAACATGAAATAGGTACCGTCACCAAGCCCGAAAATACGCTTCTGCCGGCCGTCATCGTAGATATATATGACAGAGGAGTCCTTCGCCGAATATCTTATCAGGTCCTTGTCTTTCTCATACTCCAGCTTGAAGAGCTCATTGGTGTCTTTATTCAGCATTATATACTCAGAGTACTCCATAGAATTCGGGAGTGTGACAGAACTCAGAACACTTTTTGCCTGAATGGGATTCTCGGAAGTAATGTACTTATAATCGGTATCCGCGGCAATGCCGGTGACCTTATAACCTAAGGTCTCCTTCTTTTCCTTCCCATCTTTGCCTGATTTGAGAAAAATGTCAAGAAATTGATTTTTGCGGTAATTTGTCTCATCCTCACCGGTGACGAACTCCATTCCCCCGTCCCCGCCTTTATCAAAGTAGTGCACAACACTTTTGGGCTGTGTTTGCTCATTGTAAATAGAGATATGATCGGTAGTTACATTTAGAAATATCTTCTGCGGCTCCCAAAGTATCCATCCGTGTTCAGGATGCAGGACAGAGACCAGTGAATGAAAGTAATCACTCGAGATCCCTTCCGTTTCACCCTTATCAAAGAGATATGAAAATACGGATTGCGCGGGGATACCGCTCAAGCGCAGAAGGTAAACGGTCAGGACGGTATAGCCGTAGCAATCGCCCGATCTGCGGGTAAAAACGAATTCAGGGTCCTCTCCCTCATTGCCGGGAACTATCTTGTACTTCACATTTGTATTAAGCCAATCGAAGATCTTGAATACCCTTTCCAGATATGTGTCCTTGTCCGAAAAGATGTTTCGGCTGAAATAGTCATCTATCTTGGAATAACTTACAGAATTTCGCGCAAATCTCTTGGTTTCCTTTGTGATCAATGATTTCCAATCATTGGAATCTTTGATCGGCTTATATGAAGATATTACATTTACCGCCAATTTACTGTGATCGATCCTTGAAAATACGGCTTTGTAATTGTAATACTCCAATGTCTCGGGCAGAAGGTCGAAATTACCTTCAATAGTAATAACCGCCTTTTCGCTTCCGCTTCTTATCTCTCCGGCAGCCGCGGGATCATTTCCCGGAAAGAAGATCGTAGATCCTAATAAAAGAATCAAGATCAAATTCTTCAGGTCTTTTTTCACAATTTATTTCCTCTTTTTTCAACTTAGCAATTATATCACTTTTGGGTATATTATTAAAATACAGCGCCAAACCGTTATACAGTTTTTTCCTTCTCTGACTGAAGAGCGCCTTGATAAATCTGTGGAAATTGTCGTCGACTTTATACTTAATATCATTTCTGAACGAGACAAAGCACGAATCAACTTTCGGAATGGGAGTGAAGACCGTTTTCGGAACCTTCTGAAAACCGGTAACGGTGAAATTATTCTGGAAAAATACGGATAATGAACCATATACACGGCTCCCCGGGGGCGATTTCAGCCGGCTGCCGTATTCATATTGCAGCATCATATGGTATTGCTCGAATTTATCGGACTCACTGATCAGTTTTTCTATGATAGGCGTGCTGATATAATATGGTACATTCGCGATAAACAAGTATTTGTCATCGGATGGTTCGGGTATACTGAATTTCAGAAAATCCCGGCAAAGCAAATGAAAGTTCTCAATATCGGAAAAACGGGAATTCAAGCGGGCACAGAGCTCTTTATCCAATTCAATGGAGATGAGATTTCTGCAGTTCTCCAGGAGTATTGAGGAAAGTGTGCCCTTTCCCGGACCTATTTCAATGATGTCCCTGTCCTTATAATCGATCTTCTTTACAAGATTGCGTATATAATTAGGGTCATTAACGAAATTCTGGCCTCTGAAACTCTTTATCACCATATGATACTGTCCATTCCCCCGTCAAGGATATACTCAAGTGACTCCTCCGAGGCGGAAAAGTCATCAACCGTGCTCCATGCCGTGCCGTGCGAAACAGAGACCCGCTTCACATCTATACCCAGAGAAGCCTGAAAGGACTTCTTGAAGTATGAATTCTTGAATAACGGCAGCAATTGGTCATGATATATCGAAAGGTAGATATCGCGTTCTCCGTCCATGAAAAATGTATCCGGTATCATCGGTCCCGCGGCATCTATCCCTTCTGCTGCGGCCGCCTCAAGAGCGGGAATGATGATATCCTTTTCCTCATTTCCGATAAGGCCGCCCTCGGATGCATGAGGGTTCAGTCCCAATACGCCGATACGGCCGTATCCCCGTAATATCCTCAATGCTGCGAGCAGCATGTCCTTGTTTATTGTTTCGCTTACTTGCGCGACAGGAATATGCCTGGTCAGAAGCGCTAATTTCATACCCGGGGAGAAAAAGGTCATCAATGCGTCATTGCCCCCTGAATAGAATTCGGTCGCGCCCTTCAGTGGAAATCCGGCTAGATTCAGTGATTCCTTGGAATTGGGAGTATTTACGATAAGGTCAATTTCTCCTGATAGATGCAGCTCAAGCGAACGCTCCAATGTCCGATGCGTCACCTTTCCGCTGTCAGCGGTAGGGCTGCCGGGTTTGAGTTTCTCATTTTTGCGCATGCCGACATCGATCAAATTCAACTCCCCCGGATAGTATCTTTTAGTATCCTTCACGATATTGATCACCGTTTTTGAAAGTTTCTTTGAAAATGACAGGTATTTTTTTCTATAGAACTCCATCACATCATAACTGCCGATGATGAATATCCTCTTCTGCCTGAAGAGGTCTTTTCTCTTTATAAAAAGCTTCCAGATGATCTGAGGGCCCGCGCCGTTGATATCGCCCGCGGTAACACCGATATTTATCAGGGACCGCGCCTCGACAGATCTCTTTATCTTCTCTTCTATCTTCAGTATATGCGACGCCTTCCAATAGATCTTTTTACATGAAGGGCAGATCAGAAAGTTCTTTTGTGTTTTGAATACATACGGCGGCACGGAATCCTTCACTTGCCCCTTATCCGCCTGCTCGAGCTCGATATTACAGATCGTACATCTGCTGAACGCGGCTTCGTTTATCTCGATCATACCCCTTTTTGAAAGAAAATAAAGCTGCGTCTCCAGCCCTTCGAAGGGAATATACAGAAGGTTAGAATGCTCCTCGCGGTATTTGCAGAAATTCGCGTTCCTGGAGAAAAGGGTAAATTCCTCACTGCCGAGCATCGTCTCCATATCTTCCAGCTTGATAACTTCAGTATCATAGCCCAGCATTCTCAACCACCGCGCAAGTTTATTCAGGTTCGGGCCTACTTTAAATCTCACTTCCTTTTTTTACCTAGTAAGTCCCTCGCGACCTTCAAAACATTCATCGAGCTCTCTTCGCCGCCCAGCATCCTGGCGATCTCGCTTATACGCTCATCATGTGAAAGGTTTTTCATTGTCGAGGTGGCCATACTGTCATCTGTCTCTTTGTCCACCATGAAGTGTGTATCAGCGAAACGGGCGATCTGATGCAGATGCGTTATCGCGATCACCTGCTTCCCTCCCCCGCTTATTGCCTTGATCTTTTCCCCTACCGCATTGGCGGTTTCGCCGCCTATTCCCGCATCTATCTCATCAAATACAAGGGTTTCCGTTGAATCATCATTCAGATTCATGCTTTTCAAGACGAGCATTATCCTTGACAGCTCACCGCCTGAGGCGATCAGATTCAATTCCATGGGCTTCCTGCCTATCGTGTCCAGCATGAAACATATTTCCTCCATTCCACCCGCGGAAAATGGCTCATCCTCGCTGTTTGGAATTATCTTCAAGGAAAATTGCGAACCCTTCATCGCCAGCGTATCCAATTCCGAACTTACATGCTCCTCGAATCGTTTCTTGCCTTTGAGTCGTTTTTGAGTAAGCACTGAACCCGATTTCCGCAGATCCTTTGCCTTCTTTTCCATCTCCTTCTGCTTGGAGGCGATATCCAGCGTGGAACCGTCGAAAAGAGACAATTTTTCTTCCAGCTCCGAGAAATATTTCAGGATATCGTCCATCGTCTGCCCGTATTTTCTTAAATTCTCCAGAGCGGATAACCGCTCCTGTACAGCATCAACAGACATATCTTCCTCATTTCCCTCCAGATCATACTCGGTTTCCCTGTATATAGAGGCTATTTTCTCCTTCATTTCCTCGATCTGGCACAGGTATTCTTTGAATGAATTCTTGAATTGTGAAAGTGAGGACAGGAGCGAAGCGGCATTGTCAAGTTTGGAAAGTATGCTCGCGTCCCCTTCGTAAAGGGTTTCCCGTAAACTGAACATCGAGCTCTGATACTCCTCCATACCCTTCAGTATCTTTAATTTCTGCTGAAGCCGCTCATACTCACCGGCAAGCGGAGAAACTCTCTTTATTTCGTCAAATTGAAATTTGATGAAGTCAAACTCCTTATTGATGGACTCCTTCTTTGAAACAAGTATTTCGAGCTCATTTCTTTCTTGAATATACTCGTAATACAGCTTTTTGTACTTGGAAAGATCGTCGCCAAGCCCCAGAAAATCGTCATATAATTTCAGCTGATTGCTCTCCATTAGAAGGGATTGATTCTCATTCTGACTGTGTATGTCCATCAAGGAGGAGCAAATATCATCAAATGTGGCCTTTGTAACAAGTGTATCGTTGATATAATATCTTTCTCTGGAGCCGGGCCGATGTACCCTGCGTATTATTATCTCGCCTGGGCTGAAGCCGTATTTTTTCATCTTCTCAATGGTATTTCTGTCATTTTCCATTTGAAAAATGCCCTCGACCTCTCCGGAATCTTCCTTCAGGAAATTTCTGGCGATACGGGATGAGCCCAGCAGGAATTTCAGCGCGTTTACGAGGATCGTCTTTCCAACTCCTGTTTCACCGGTAAATACATTCAGGCCGCTTGAAAATTCAAGCTCCGTATCTCTGATCAAAATAAAGTTCTTTACCCTCAGAAGGATCAGCATATCTACTCCTTGTTAAAAAGTTTTTCCCTCAAAATATCATTTATGTTCTTATCCTTGAAGAGAACAAGATTGCAGGTGGCATCTTTCATGAGGCCTACGTTTATCTTGTCCCCCGGCTTCATTGAATTCGTCTTGATTCCGTCAATGGTATAGATGATCGGGAAATCATTGCGGTTCACCACTTCAAATGCGTGATCACCGTTGAAAACGACGGAAGGCTCACAATTAAATTGCGGACTGATCGCCTTATAGACGATGAGGTCCAGCCCCACTTCGACGATCGGGCCACCTGATGAGTAGCAGATGGCGGAAGAGCCGGTCGCTGTGGACAATACCAGTCCGCTGGCTCTCAAAGAATGGTAAAAACTCCCGTCAACATGGAGCTCCAGCCTGAGCAGGCGGGTCTTGCCGTCATTCTCAAATACAATATCGTTAATGGCGAATTGCTGGCCGTCAGCGCCGGTAATGGAGAGGATCGGCAATCGGATGAAGCTGTTCTTGCGGTCCAATATATTCTTAAGGTCAGCCAGGAATTCCCCCAGCGTAAACGATGAAAGAAAGCCCACATAACCGATGTTTACGAGAACATACTTACCGCCAAGCGCACCTGTATCCTGAATCAGCTTCAAAAAGGTCCCGTCACCGCCTACGACAATGACGACATCTTTTCCAGAAACAAGGGCCGCCGGGTCTTCATAGGAAAATTCATCCTTGAAATACTTCCTCATCCCTGTGTTCAAAGTGAATCGGAGCTTATTCTCATCCATCTTGACAAAAAGAGCTTCCAGCTGCTTTTTGAACTCTATCTTCTCGGGGTTTATGTATATTCCTATCATTGTTCTAATATCACCTCCATATCCATCATCTCCTTGAACTTCAAAAGAGAGTTCTTCAATAATTCGTAATCCTCGGGAACTATCAGGTCCTTTTTGAATCTAACCGAATATTTCAATGTGATGATCTGATCTTTTCTTGAAATACCGATCTTTAGAGACATAAGTTTATTCTCAATATCAGTATATTTAGGAAGAGACGCTATCTTGAAGTCATCCGGCAGAACGATCTCGGTCTCGGTTCGGCTTGTGGAGTTCAACCCCAGTTCAATGGGTTTGTCTATCGTATCCAGAAGCGCGTATGTTTCGTAAAAGGAGATCGGATAAATAAAGGGCGAAAATTTCATTGTATCCGCGCTGACAAAGTTCCAGATGTCCACTCCGTACCTGTATTTGACCGGGCTATCCCAGAGTTCGGACAATAATTCGATATCCTTCACCACTGCCCTCGCATATCTTCCCGACCAAATTGACTGCAGGTCTTCCTGAGCGGTCTGCTCATTTTCCATCAGGTGACGGGCGCGGAAGGCCTCATAGCCGGATTTCTCAAAAGAGCGTACAAAGCTCATTTTAAGATCAGAGGAAAGAACACAGCGATTGTTTATTATTGTTTGATCAGTCTGGCCGGGATTCTTCTTTACTTTTTTCATACGGAATCCGTTATCGTCCATCTCCATCGCGAAGGCATCCAGAAGAGATCTCGGTAATTCCCATGGAAGGCCCCATTCAACTGTCGGATCCACGACATACGGCAGGCCCTTCGGAGAATAGACCGTCAGTACCGCATGATTAAAGACGGTCAGGACGGGTAATGTTTCGATATTTCCGATATCCTTTGTTCTGATAAGAGTGATATTGGAATCTATTCCCGCCATCTTCAGGAACACCTTCATCAGCGTGGCCTTATCCTTGCAGTCACCGAATTTCTCCCTGATCACCTTTGAGGGGAATCTTGGCTGATATCCGTTCAATCCGTATTCTATTCCCAGATAATGAATATCCTGTGAAACATATTTGAAGATCTTCTCCACCTTCTGCCTGAAGCCTGAATCCGGGGCAATGCCCAATTTCGCATACTCGTCCTTCACTGCTTTCGTGGGTTTCAATCTCTCTTTAAACAGGGACTTGACCCAGTCATATACCTCATTCCAGCCCTTGAACATAGTAATGCTCAGATACGGGCCGTATTCCGAATAAGATGCCATATTGGGGATATACGCGATCTGCTCTTGTTCTTTCAGCTTCCATGAAACAATATTGAATCCCTCGCGGACAGCCTTTCTTGTTTTGATCCTGGTATTGTAGAACTTATGAACCAATCTTTTGCCCTTGGGGTATAGAAGGAAGTACTCCTTCAGCAATGATGGGAAATCGTCCTGAATATTCAGGATCTCGCCGGGAAAATGGTCCTTGAACGACCGGTTTGAGAATTGTATGGTCCTGAATTTAATATAAACCCTGCTGCCTATCGAAAGATCATCTATATAGATCCCTAAACGCCTGTAATCGCTGTAAACATTACCGCTTGCGCCAACGGAGCCGGAACGGAATTTATTCACTGGAAAGAGCGTACCGTCAGGAGCGATCACCAGAACGCTGTCTATCTGGACATATTCCGATGAGCCATTGTAGTATATCGGATAATAATTCAATCTCTCAATACCAGAAACCCTGTTGACCTGAAAGAGCATTTCCTTGAAGGTGATCATCAGATTCGAAGGCTTTACCTCAAGGATATTCCGCTCGTATAATTGAACAATATCGGAGTTTCTAAACTTCTCAGGTATCTCATACTCTCCGTTCAGATCAAGCGAAGCGTGGTCATAATAATTATACGCCAGGTCTTTTTGTTCACTCAATTCGGAAACAAGCTCGATGACTTCAACATCCTGAGGTTTCCATGAAAGAAGCGAACGGAGTTCTTTCAACGCATCTTCCTTTTTGCCCATGATCAATGCCCTGTCCGCCAGGATCTTATGGTATTCTTCCTCGTACAGAAAGGTCTTTCTCATCTTTCCAAGCAATTCCACCAGCTCGGCATCCATTCCTAGACTCTGATATGTCCGCGCGAGATTGATCAGATTGCTTGAATTATACGGATAAAGCTCCATATTCTTTTTGAGCATTTTCAAATATACGGGATTCCGGCGGTCGGAACTCTCCAATAACAAGCGCAGAGAGTAACTTACATCATAGAAGGAATAGGGTTCCTCCTCAAGTATCAATTCCGCTTCAGAAAGGAGGTCTTTCAGCGTTCTGGTCTTTGTGAGTCTGTCGAATATTGATTTAAAAAGCCCGCTGTGAAACTCTTTTTCAGAGAGAGAAGAGTAAAATTTCTCATACTCTGAATCCCAATTCAATGAGCTGAGAGTATCCAGAGCGAGGCGGGAGGCATATTCATTCCGTTCCGTCCAGGAGACGATTCTTTCCCATGCAAGATTATAATCCCTGCTGTCATAGAAAAGCCTTGCTGTTAATAGGTCGTACATGAAGGGATGCGATCGCTTGAACTTGGAATAATAATGAAACGAATCATTTGGGTCCTCGGATAATTGTCCCAGAATGAAATATCCCCAGGAAAAATCCGGGTCTGCGGTCAGGAGTTCTTCAACAATATGAACATCTACCTTCTCTTCCTTGTTGAAATGTTTCATATAACGATTTGCCAGTAACCACATCACCTTCTCCTGCTGATCCGCGGGAGAAAAATCCTTAAAGAGCTCTGTCACGGCCCAGCTGCTTATCTTTCCGCTTATTACGGATCTCGGGCGATCTATCTTTAATCTATTGTCAAAGGACAGATTGACAAACCAGGAGGTCTGCTCGACCGCTGAAAAGATCCTGAGCCGGTGAAGGCCCTTTGAAAGCTTGACCTTGGCGGTATAGAGGAATGTCCCCTGATTGTTCAATATTTCCCCGGAAAATATCTGTTTTCCATCAATGAAGATCGCCACAGCGCCGGAGAAAGAGAATCTGATCACAAATTCACCCGAAGAAGCAGCGGAGAAATAATGATCCGCCCTGGCTCGGGTAAAGTTTCCCTCGCCGGTAATATCATCGAAGTATAGTTTTGGATAAGGGAAGTTCACGGCTTGAGGAACTACGATGCGGTTCTTGCCCAATATCCCCTCTTCACCTTTTTCTATCTCTGTGATCGCGGAAAGTCCCGCATGATCCAGCGGGCCCAGTATCACATAATTCCTAGGGATATTCAATTCAGTAAATATTTCATTATCCGGCTCACCTCTTGAGCGTTTCAGATAAAAGAGAAAGAATCTGGCATGTATGTCATTGTCCTTTATTTGTGAAAAGAATTCCTCAGCCTGCTGCTTGCCGCCGTTGAATTCATAGGCAAGATCGTACATACGGTTGACAGCGACATATTTATACATCTCGCTTTCACTTCCCTTATAAAGTTCTCCCCATGCCTTCAGCGCTTGCTTGAAGTTACCGGCCATTTCCAATTCCAATATCTGGTCGAGCTCTATCGCGAATGCGGAAATCGCGAAAAGTGAAAGTATGAATACAAATAGAACTTTTGATATTTTCATTATTTCACCTCCGCCCTGAGAAGTTTTTCTTCCTTTTTGTCCAGTTGCTCCGCCTTCTTCAGAATAATCAGTATTTTCGAGGGGTAAAAGATCCCTGAATAAATGCTTACCGTTCTCTCAACTCTATACCCTTCCGGCGTTTTTGTAACTTGAAAATCATAA
Source organism: bacterium (assembly GCA_023133295.1). Classification (GTDB taxonomy): domain Bacteria; phylum AUK180; class AUK180; order AUK180; family AUK180; genus JAGLWT01. Next base: position 74,798 of record JAGLWT010000162.1, read on the forward strand.
TCATAGGCGCCGGGAACCTTCTCTTTATAGCCGCGCAGGTCCAATTTCTTCTCCGTTTTGATATGTATCACATCCCTTTGATAGGTCGGCTGAGCTACTAAAAGCGGCATTTTCCTGGGATAGTCGATACCGAAAATACCCGAGATCTCTATCGCTTTGAACGGCAGCTCATATGTCCCCTTGCCCAATTCCCTCATAAAACGGCCTTTAACAGAGATCTTCAATGGCTCATTATCTCTGTTCGCGATCGCCCGTATCTCATCTGTAGTAACATACGGAAAGAAGCCGCTGATGATCTGATTACCGATGTTCGAACTCGTTTTCTCATCGAACATATAGCTCTTATATGCGGAATATTCACCACGGAAAACAAGAGAGAGGTCAATATCTCCCGTATCAAGGTCCCAGAAGTACTCTATGTCAAAGCCGGACTTGCCGCCCATGACAAGATTGGAACGCAATTCGTAATCCTTGCCGTCCGAAGTCAGATACACCGCTCTCATTGGAACTACTTCACCCCCAATAGGAATGAAGTTCTGCGAGAACGCGATGAATTTCATCTCGCCTTGATGCTGAACAAGTAAACCCTGCCCGGAGATCTTTTCCGGGAAAAATCCGCCCGTATTATCATCGGAAATGCCGGAAAATATAAGGAACTTATGAGGTACGCTCCAATATTCCAATGCCGCCTTAAAGAGGCGCATCTTGTCCAATTGTCCCGCCTTTTTGGAAATATAGATATTCAGAAGGCTTTTGTCTTTATCGGATTCGGTATCCTCGGTGTAATTCACGCTGAGATCATCATACAAGGCCTTTACTTTGTCATCCTCAGAACCGGGAAAGGAGTCGAAATATGTTAATATCGGCGCGGGAATGAGCTTATCCGTAAAGATCTCAAAATAGAAGTTCTTCAGAAATACTTCGGGATCAAGGCCGCTGTTCACAAATAATGAAGGCAAAAAGGTATATGGCGCGGGAATGGCTTCTTCGACCTTAAGCCTTTTGCCGGAGGGGGTTGTGTATGTATATGTCTTATAACCGGCTCTGGAGGCCTTCTTGGACGCCTTGGTGCCTGTGTCCCATGCCTTTGAAGGGTGGTATTTCGGTTTTATCTTCAGTCCCTTGGGGATCTCATACCTTAAAACCGCTTTGTTGAAGGGTATTGTCATTGTTAAGATGGCGGGATAAAGCCCCGTATAATAGATATTCATGAATTTTCGGGAGTAATATGAAATACTTACATAATCGATAATAGATCCCGGAAGAAGCCCTTTCAAGGACAATTCGCCGCCGTGCGCCTCGTGGAAATAGTATTCACGCCCGGATGGATTGGTAACCCTTGTATAAACAGCATCACCGCCTACATTGAAATTCGTGAGCGCGGTAACGCCCTTCTGATTGTTTACTCTGATGGAGATCCTTGTAAGTTTCCTGTATGAAAGGTCCTTGAAAAAGGTTATCGTCTCGTCCTGCTCGATGATCTCCAGCGGATAATTGGATATGGGGTCCTTCTCGGGATAAACCTTTTCAGGAAGGGGGGTTCCGAATATTTTCCTATCCATTTCATCGTCAATGTCAGAAAACTTTTTCAGCATATCCTCCCGGATCGAGAGATATCTGTCATGATCACCCTTCTGAAGGTAGTGATCGGATGCCAGGCCCATTATATGCATATTCATGGGGAAAGAGGCCAATAAATATTTTAATGTCTCCTCCGCCCTTTCATCTGCCAGCAGCCCCGCCTGCATCATCATTATCTCCAGTTTCTTTTTCAGAACGGGATGCTCCACCGTATCGATCAGGGCAAATGCGTCACCCATCTTTTTTGAACTGACCAGAAGATCCAGTTTTCTGAAGATAAACTCATCATTGAGTATGCCAGCTTTCTCGACCTTGTCAAGCGCTTCGACCGCCAATTCCACCTCGCCCGCAGATTTCAGAATGTCATATATATCAAAAAGCAGCGCAGTGCCCTTGCAATTACGGATGAACTCCTTCAGTTTCAAAAGCGAATACGACTCCATTTCCTGTTCATACCTCAAACGGGCAATGGAAAGAGACAGGCTGTGGGAAGCGGACGGGATCTTTTCCTCAAGGGCATAAATGTACTTCCTTGCCTCCTTGTAATTGCCTGATTCCAAATATGTCAGGCCCATGAAATACTGCGCGGTATAATTATCGCTCCAGCCGAGATTCGACCTGAGGTAGAAGTTATAGGAATAATTTCTGAATCCCAAAAGCGGGAAACGGCTGCATATATAGCCGGCAAAGAATGAATCGATGGGAGAATCATTTGCCGCGGCGGCAGCTGATATCATCTTGTAGCTGTCCTGCGGTATGCCGTAGTTCATCAGTACATTGGCAAGCTTGAATGCCTTGCGGGAAACCTTTTCATCAGCATAGGTGTCATTTATGGAAATATTGCTGTGGGAAAGAAGCTTTCCTTTTTTGTGAGCCTCGGAATTTGTATCCACCGGGTCACCCGTGGCGTCAAATACCTGCATCATAAAACCGTTTATGCCGCTCTCCAGAAAGTATCCTTCGAAATTATACGAGCCGTCGGCCTTCACCATTACCGTATGCTCACCCCTGCCCAATTCAAGCTCGATGATATTCCTAACACCCTTATTCAGGTCCATATAGCGTCTTTCAAAGACCTTCTCGCCATCAATGAACACCTGTGAAGGTACTTGAGAAATATAATGGAGGTAATAAGTGCCTTCCTCGCCCGCCTTTATCCCGGAAAGGAAGTATGATATGCCGAAACTTCTGTCATAAATATCGTCGAGATTAAACCACCCTCTGACATTCGACACCATTGCGGTAGGCTTATATTTCCCATAAAAGGTGTTATATTCGCCCTCGATCTTGCCCTTTTTCTCTATTTTAAAGGCCTCGTCAATATCAATAATCCCATTTTTAATATATGGGCCGGAAGCATAGAAGCTGTCGATATAGCCGTGCTTAGCCGGAATAAAGCTATTGATATTAAGCTTGTCGATCAATCCCAGGGCATACCAGTATTCAATCCTGGTCAAGGGCTCTTTATCATCCGCAAGCCTATTCTCAAGTATCCCGCGGAGATCGTCGGCATACTCGATTAAATGCGGGCTTTCCATGATATACAGTAATGAAAAGGCCTTGTTCAGCGGCGATTTGGCTTTTTTTATCGCCTTTAAGAGGATGTGATGTACCGCCTCATACCGCATTTCTGAATATAAGGCATAATCGATCAATTCATCAGCATTCAATTCGCCCTTCTTTTCTAAACTTATCTTGAGCTCTTTGAAGGAACTTTCCTCCGCGTAGAAGGAAACTCCCACTAAAATACTAATTATCGTCAATAAGATCTTTGCCAAGAATGATCTGGACATCAAACACTCCTTTTTCTTCCCTTGGATATATTAATTCGATACCGAAATTGTTCTTTATCGCTTCAATGTCGCTGTGCCTTCCCGTATTATAAAAGACAACGCTTTGATCGTAATTCATGCGGTCCGCATTCTTGATGGAGACAACATCATAACCGAATTGCCTTAATTTAGTCGCGAACGCCTCACCGAAGCCGGGAACCCCGTTACCGTTCAGCAGCTCGACCAGGATCTTTTTCCGCTCTTCTTTCTGACCCTTTAAGAAGCATTTATCATAATCGAAATTCTTTTTCGGTATCCAATAACTTCCGCCCATTTCTTTCTCAGGACCGCCGGGCAATGTCTTCATTATTACAGAGGCGCCATCAAAACTCGCGAGAAGGTCCTTGATGTAAAATGCCTCCTTGATCCTAAAATTGGTTTTTAACTTCGACAATATTAATCTTATTATTTTCGGGTTTTTCATATACTCTCGTATTGAGTTTTTGCCCAATATAGAACTCATAAAATCCTTCTGTCTCTGTATGCGCCCTATATCTCCTCTACCGTCGCTTCTGTACCTGACGAACTCCAATGAGCGTTTGCCGTCGAAGTGATTGACCCCCTTTTTGATATCGATCAGAAGCTGGCCGTTCTTGTCAAAATAATACATATCCCGGGAGACATAGACATCCACTCCCCCCATCATGTCAATGACGCTTTCGAATACAGCGTAATCAAGAACAGCGTATCTCAAAGGCTGAATATGAAAATTCTCCTCCAGCACAAGAGAAAGTTTATCGCAGCCGCCCTTGATCCCGTCCTTTGAGAATCCCCTGGCGAATACGCCGTTGATCCTCTGCTGCTTTCCGAGATAAGACACCTTGGTATCCCTCGGTATCGACATAAGGCGAAGAGAGCCCTGAGAAGACATCTTTCCCAATATGATCGAATCGGCGCGGGAAAGATTCTCAACAGAATCCAGTCCCACGATAATAAAATATACATAACCGTCCCTTCTCATGCTTTTTTCCAGCGGAGATCGCGTGCATATGGAGAGCGCAACGATGCCGATTATCAAGGCCGCAATAATAAGAGCGATATATTTAATGTTCTTTTTCATATCTGTCGATCAGTCCCTTGGTATTGGGATGTATTTCACTTTTGGTTTTCTCCAGGCAATTCAGCTTGAAAGAGGCCGTATAAAGGACGGCGGCGGTGATCTTACCATTCAACAATATCTCGCGTGCCTTGCTACTTTCTGAATATTCACGGTTATATTCGGCAAAATCAATTACATATAAGAATTTCTCCAATGGCCCCGCGGATGCTTTAATGGCAGGATGGGATCTGACCGCTTTTAATACCGCGGCATCCTTAATATTCAATTTTTCCTTTGCCGTCCGATAGGAGATCTCCGCATGTTCCAATCTCCAAAAAGGCCGAGTTCTATTCTTCTCATTGCCTTTCCCGATATCATGAAGAAGTATCGCGTCCCTGAGTTTTTTTTCAAATCTCGGGGAAAAATGGAATACATTCGAACAATCATCACATAATCTCAGCATGCCTTCAATATGAGCCCAGCGGCTTCCTGAATACAAATGCCTTACCCTATCTTTCATATAGGCCCTTTCGTAGAATGTATTTTTCAACCGCCTGCGGTACTAATCCGCTGATACTCCTTCCCTCCGCCGCCCTTTCTCTTATCATGCTCGAGGAAATGGGCAGGACCGGAAATGGAAAAATAGTAAAATCAAGTATCTCCGCCAATGGTTCTCCGCGCGGTATAACATGAAAAACAGCCATTTGAAGCAGTTCTTTCCATCTGTACCATGTCCTGAAGGCATTTGCCTGATCACTGCCGATCAAGGCATGTATCTCAAGATCAGGGGCACGGAAGTGTTCCAGCGTATTGAAGAAATAGGCGGGACCTGTCTGACCCTGCTCGTGATCGGATATCGTAATGTCTTCGGTCTGCGCAAATGCAAGTTTGAGCATCTCCACCCTATCTTCAATTGATGTATCCGGTGTCTCACGATGAGGAGGCGTCCCGTTGGGGATTATTATCAATTCAGCGTCCAAATGCTCTTTCAGGCGAAGAACAGAGGCCAGATGGCCATTATGTATCGGATTGAAGGTTCCTCCGTAGAGGAGTTTTCTGTTATTCAACGCCACCCGCGGGAGTGCTGTCTTCTTCGGCGTTCTCTTCCTCGGGGTCTTGGAACTCCTCGGGATGCAATGTGATATAATCGCTGTTCAATTTCTCAATGATATAATCAGAGAGGTCCACATCGGGAGTGGAATAGTAGATCTCTTTCTTTTCAAGGATAATATTGAAGCCGTACTTTGAAGCGATATCCTTGATCGCCCTGTACACATTCTTCAAGATCTCTTCATTGAGCTTCGACTCCTCCGTCATCAGGTTTTCATCGATACTTCTCCGCTTGATATGGTATTCCCTTCTTAAACGCAGGATCTGAGACCATCTGCGGGACAGCTCATCACCGTAAAGGAACGGCTCATCAAGCTTGAGCTGCATCAATGTAGAATCCAGGGATTCCTTCAGCGGATCCAGGCGCGAATATCTTTTGTTCCGCATTTCATCGAACAATCCCTGATAATTCCTTGCCAGAATGTAATTTGATATGATCTTCTGAATGTCCACATACCCCACCTTCACAAAGATCTTGGATCTGAGGTCGTCCTTTCCGGCATATATTGTGAAGATCATCCCTACAATAGCGAACAGTATTAATGCTCTTTTCATTTCCCCTTCTCCTTGATGTCCTTGAAAAATGCTTTCAACTTCTTTGATATTTGACTTCTATCAGCCAAATCCTTTATACGGATCTCGTCTTTTTCTATCTCTTCATCACCGAGTATCACCGCTTTTTTGATCCCGTATGTATCAGCGTATTTGAATTGCTTTGTTAATTTCACATTTTCGGGATAATAGAGCGTAGAGTACCCCGCTTCGGTAAGTTCCTTCAAAACAGCCAATTCCTTATCGGTATTTCCGGAATTAATGATCATATAATCATAGGCCTGCCGCGCTCTTTCGCCCTTTTCAGACAAGATCTGATAAAGTCTTTCAAATCCGAGAGAGATCCCGCATGCCGGCACTTTTACGCCCAGAAGATTTTCTATCAGGCTGTCATACCTTCCGCCCGCTGCGACTGTTCCCATATTTTCACCTGAGAGAATGATCTCAAATACTGTATCGGTATAATAGGAGAGCCCACGCGCTAAAAGAGGCGAGAATTCAATGATCGAGGGATCGAAGAAGGCCGAGAAATACTTTTTTATGGAAGCAATGCTTTCGGGAACTTGATCCTTCGCGGCGGTCAATTCCTCGATAATACCTGCCGGTTCCCGGGAAAGGCCCTTCTCTTTGAGGTATGTGATAACCTTGTCCATACACATCTTATCCGCCTTATCGATACCGGTCATAAATAATGCCGCTTCCTCCCCTTCTATACCGTAATCCTTCAAAAAAGCATTGAGGAATATACGGGAGTTGATGAGTATTCTGAAATCTTTGAAGCCAAGGTCATTCAGGATGCGGGCGGCGGCAATGAGTATCTCGGCGTCTGATAAATAGGAAGCGGAACCAATAACATCTATATCGCATTGGTAGAACTCTCTGAAACGCCCCCTCTGCGGATTGTCATATCTGTAAACCCTTTGGATCTGATATCGCTTGAAGGGAAATTTCAATTTATTGAAGTTCATCGCGACATATCTTGACAGAGGAACGGTCAGGTCATAGATCATTCCCAGCGGCCTGCCCGCACGGTCCTTAAAATTGTATATCAGCTTACTGCCCTCATCTCCGTATTTTTCCATCAGGAGATCAAGGCCCTCAAGTGTCGGTGTTTCGAGAGGTAAGAACCCAAAGGATCTGAAGTTCCTTCGGATTATCTCCATTATTTCTTCCCGTAGAAGCATCTCTTGCGGACCGAAATCCCTCATGCCTTTAACGGTGTTTAACTGTGCTTTTTTCATCATACTTCCTATTTATTGTTTATTATATTATAATAGGCCTTTGTTTTCAAGTAGGGGCAAACCTGCGTGTTTGCCCTTTCCTGTGTGTCATCCTGAACGGATGTGAAGGATCCATCCCCTTCTTCACGTGAAATATTACACGTCACACATTGTGCACATCCGTAACCGAAAAACCAATATTTCGCTTACACCTATTAATTCTCCTGTTACAATCGTTTCACGCCGCACCCCAAACAAGATATGGGACATGTCGTACGCCCCGGCGTTCGTCTGTCCCGATGTAAAAGTTCCAAGCAAAGAGTTG